>JAAYZQ010000416.1 GCA_012514775.1 Anaerolineaceae bacterium | reverse complement strand
TATCTGGGTGGCCGCATCCTGGTACTGGGCCAGGTAGATCGTGTCGGGCAGCCATGCCCTCCCCCGGGCGAGATTCTGAAAGAGGGCACGATATCCGGGCTCGTCCCGCAGCGTCGCCTCCAGGAATGCGCCGACGGTCACCCGGGCCACCTGCCTCTGTTCCTCGCCGGGCATGAGTTGCTCCAGGTTAAAGACGCGCATAATCGGCTCAAAGAGATCCTTGCGCCCCCACACCGTGTTGAACTGCCCATGGTTGGCGCCATAGATGTACACCGCGGCCTTGAACCAATCGCCCCCGCTAAAGCGCACGCGAGAATACTGCCTGCTCCCCTGAAACGTGAAAATGTCCATGTCGTGGGCGCCGTGAAGCACCAGATAGTTGACGTTCTCCAGAGTTATCTCCTGCTGTGCCGGCCGGTAGCTGCCGTCCACGGGCGCAAAGGCCACCACCGAGCGGATGCCAAAGCCGTAGTCAAAGGAGAGGGACGCATCGTCCGGGTAGCAGGGCAGCCCATTGAAGGCCGCCGCCACGGCCACCGCCTGGCCGCCCCGAGAGTGCCCGATGATGGCGACGCGATCCAGGTCCACCATCCGGTAAAAGGGCGAGCCTGGGCTGCCGTTCCAGTCTCGCCAGGCCCGCAGGTGTTCCAGGAGCAGCCAGCCGCGCAGGTCGTCGGCGTCGGTCAGCGACTGGAACATCAGCAGGTCCACCAACGGGGAGAGGTTGAGGAAATTCTGATCTACCGAGGCCGCCACAAAACCCCGGCTGGCCAGCAGCTCGCCCAGGTAGGCGTAGCCGGGATCGGAATAATCGTCCATGGGGTGCTGGCCGTGGAGGATGAGCACCAGGGGGAAGGGGCCTGCTGCTTGGCCGGTTTCGCCGGCGGCAGGCACCGGATACCACACCCGCCCGTTGAGGGGCAGCGCCTCAGGGCCAAAGCCCCAGTAAGCGGTGCGCAGCGGGCTCCAACCTTCGACCAGGAGCGCGCCGTCGACCGGCCGGGTGTGCAGATCGACGTCCGCGCCATATTCCGGGCGCCGCCGGTCGTCGCCGCTGCCGTAGAACAGCGTGCCCACGGCGTAGGGGCCCGGCCGGGACGGATCGGGCAGGGCCAGGGGCTCGGCCCGGTCGCCGGCCCCGGCAGCGGCCTTGGGCGAGCCGGGCGGTGTCGACCCCGCGTCGAGGAGCCAGGCACCCCCGGCCACGAGCCCGATAAGCCCGAGGACCAGCCCGCCGCCGGCGATGGCCCGCCTGGGCCGTGAGAGCGGGGAGCCGCCCGCTCGGACCAGCACGGCAATCGCGGCCCCCACCAGCGAGGCCAGGGCAACCAGGCCCAGGCCCACGCTCAGGATGCCGATGGATACGCTCATGGCTACCAGGACCATGTAGGCCAGTACGAGGATGGCGGTGACGACCGCCCAGGAATAGAAAGCCGGGATGGCTTGAAGAGCGCGCAGGATCAGGACCACCAGGCCGCCGGCAAGGGCAAAGGAAGCCATCACCAGCGGAGTGCCGGCCAGGAACCACGAGATTTCCGTCTGCCCGAACAGGCTGAAGGCCGCCACCAGCAGGAGGACAGCCGGCACGGCCATCGCTCCCCAGGCCGCCCCGCGCCACGCGCGGCGTCCGGGGGCTTGCCAGGCACGCCTCACGCGGAGAACAAGCCGTTCCATCATCACCTACATCCCTGCCTGGCTTCCGGCCCTGGCCGCCGCGGCGTGCCGGCGGGAGAACCGCCAGCCTGCCCACAACACCACCCACATCAAGACATAGCCGGCGGCTGCCCCCACTGCCGTCGGCGCTTCCAGGGTGGGGAGTAGCAAGAAGTCGTTCCACCCGTGAAAGAGAGCGAGAAACGGCAACAGGCCCGTCCACTCGTAGGGCAGGTGGAAAAAGACAAGGCCCACCAGGGCAAACAGGAGAGCGTTCAAAAAAGGACTCAAGACCTGCCCACTCCCGGCAATGTCCGCCGGGGTGTGCCACAGGCCAAAGGCCAGCGCGGCGAGGAGGATGGCCAGCCAGCGGCGTCCGACGACGGCCACGAGCTTGTTGTGCAGGTAGCCGCGAAAGGCAATCTCCTCGGCAAAAGCCACAAATCGCCAATCACTGTGAAACTGCCTGCGTTCCAACTTGACCCCCATGGATGACCTCTCAACTCGCTCTCGGGGCCGAGGGAGACAAGCCCTCCCCAGCCCGACTGCGCTGTGCGCCATAGTGCGGTGGGAGCTGGAGCATGGTCTCTGGCCCGCGAAAGACGGCCGCCACGTGCATGGCGGCGTGGCTCACTATGGCTGCCAGCGGATTGCCGCTGGCCAGGAAGGCCAGGGTGATAACAGCGTTCCCGACCAGGACCAGCAGGACCTTCCGGTTGCGGAACTCGCCGTAACCCAGGTGATACAGCAGGGTAACCAGCAAGCTGGCCAGCAGTGCCAGCGCACCGATGGCGAGCTTGCCCTGCCAGCCGGCCCCGGAGAAGACGCCCCAGACGGCCACGACGGGCATCACGTTGAGGAGCAGAGCATCCATGATCCCGTAGCCCACGCCGACCCAGGCGACGTCGAGGAGCAAAGCCGCGCCGGCAGACCGGGCGGAGGCCGGCTGAGACAGCACGTTCAGCACCAGGAGCGCGGTGGCGAGCGTTCCACAGAGCAGACCCCAGTGCCAGTTGTGGGCGAACAAGGCCTCCAGGTCGAGCTGGCCCCACCGGCTATAGGCGTAGAGAAAGATGCCGGAGATGGCGACGTAGGGCACCAGGAAGGCGCGGCGTGAAAGTCGCAGCCCGTGGGAGAACGCCGCAGCGATGGCAAAGCCGAGCCAGCCGGCAGCCAGGACCCATGCCAACGAAAGCCAGGATTGATCCATCATTTTCTCCTCCTTGATCGTGATTCTTTTTTCCCGAACCCTATCGAGGGCCCTGGGCCAGGCTGTCGAGCAGCAGTGCCTCTGCCGCCGACAGGTCCGGGTCCCGGCCCTGGCGCATGTCCCCGACGGTCCAGTCGACCTGCACGTCGGGGGCAATGCCCACGCCCTCGATGGGCGTCCCGTCGTTCCGTCGAAAGTCGGCCGACGAAAAGCGGACGTTGCGCGCTCCGGGCAGGCGGAACACGATCGGATTGCCGCTGGCACCGGCCGTGCGGCGTCCCACGGTCTCGACCCGGCCGCTGTCCACCAGCGACGCCAGGAACTGCTCGGCACTGCTCATGGTCTGCGTCTCGACGATGATCACCACCGGCCCCTCGTAGAGCCGCATGCGGGGTTCGACCTTGAATGGGATGGATGCCCGCCAGCCCCGCTGTGGCAGCCGGCCGCGAAAGTGGTCGTGCCCGTAGACGAAAGGCTCACTCAAGAAGCGGCCGGCCATCTGATCGGCGTAGGCCGAGTTGCCCCCGCCATTGCCCCGCAGGTCCAGGACCAGCCCGGGCGCGTCCAGCAGCTCGTCCAACGCGGCGTCGAAATCGGCCACCAGGTCCGTGCCAAAGGTGGGAATGCGGATGTAGCCCAGGCCCGAAGGCAACCGGCGACTGACGATCTGTCGCTCGTACGTGGGCAGCAGCATGCCCCACACGTCGCCACTCTCCGCTTCCGCCCTGGCCACCTGCTCGGAGCAGGCCAGGGTGGCCGTCCTTTCCTCACCCGCAGGTGTCTGGAAGGTGATCTCCCGCTGGCTGCCAAAGGGGGTGTTAAGCAGGTTGTGAAAGGCGATGCTCCGCCGCTTCCAGGGCGACGACCCTACCCGCAGGCTGGGGGCCACGGAGTCAAGGGCTTGCTCCACATGCAGGCCGTCCACGCTGAGGATTACGCTGCCGACCTCCAGCCCGGCCTGCAGCCCGCTGCCGCGAGCGACCGTCACGACCGCCTGCCCGTCCATCTCCCGTGTCCAGGCAAAGGTACAGCCGGCCTGAAAGGCGAGGGAGGGCGACAGGCCCGTGTGACCATCGTTCAACTCGGCGAGCATGTTCTCGATGAGGAGATAGTACTCCTGGTCGCTCGAGGCCTCTGCGATCTGCGGCCGGTAGCGAGCGGCCAGCTCCTCCCATTGGATGCCCTTTTGCTGGAAGTAGGGATATTGGGTGTCCATCGCCCGCCAGAGCCGGTCAAAATTGGCCAGGCGGTCCTGGCTGAGGGGCGCAAAGGTGCCGGCCTGATAGAGCTGGACGACGGACAGCATGACAACTCCCGCCAGGATGGCTGCCTGCCCGCCGAGCAGAGCCCTGTGCCAGCGGCGGGCGGTCTCCTGGCTGCCCTGGATGGCAGCGATTTGCTGGCGGGCCCAGAGGGCGGCCGGGACGATGGCGCCGGCCATGCCCAGGACCGCCATGAGAGGCCAGGTTCCGCCCAGGGGGCCCCAGGCCAGAAAGGCGCCCGAGGCGCCCCCGAGCAGGAGGTTGAGCAAAAGCCACGTGGCTCGGAGCGAGGCCTGCCAGGGATGGGCCGTGGCCCACCGGCGGACCTGGTTGACCGTCGACGACTCGCCCTCTGGTTCGCTCACCTGCCCTGCCCTCCACTGCGCGCTGCGGTTTCGCCGGCGATCCCCCATCTCCGTCCGCTCTCCACCTTGAGATTTCTCCCTTCTGTGCCAATTCCAGGACGGCGGGTTGCCGTCGTTCGTAGGGTACCACAAACGGCCCGACGATACACCGGTCAACAGTGGGGTCTTTTGCCTCGCCAGGTGGGCAGGGCCGTCCCTGGTCACGTGACCAGGGACGGCGAGAGGACCTACGGCAGTGACCGCTGAATCTCAACCGGTTGGGCTCCTAACTGGTGGCCGGCAGCCGGATCCGGCGTAAGAGTCCTGGCCGTTTGACAAAAAACGAGATGCGCTGTATCTTCTTTGTAGATACTTTTCCGAGGTGCAGAAATGGAAACGCGCGTCAAGGTCTGGGGAAACAGCCTTGCCTTGCGAATCCCCAAGCGCATGGCAGAAGAAGTTGGTCTCTATGAGGACTCGCAGGTTGAGTTGAGGTTGGAAGAAGGAAAGCTGATCATTGTGCCGGTGAGCGAGCCGGAGTACGAGCTGGATTTGTTGCTCGCACAGGTAACGCCGGAAAACCGGCACGGCGAGGTCGCCACTGGCCAGGCCGCTGGGGGCGAAGCGTGGTGAGTGTGCGGAAATATGTGCCCCAGCGTGGCGATGTCGTGTGGATTACCTTGAATCCTCAGGCGGGACATGAGCAGGCAAGCAGGCGACCGGCTGTGGTGCTGTCGCCTTTGGCCTACAATGAAAAGGTGGGCCTCGCAATCTTTTGCCCTGTCACAAGCCAGGAAAAAGGGTACCCCTTTGAGGTCCGGATTCCAGAGGGACTGGCAGTGGCGGGAGTGATCCTGGCCGACCAGGTCAAGAGCCTGGACTGGCGATTGCGGGAGGCAGAAAGGATCTGCGGCCTGGGGCGCCGGACGATGGCGGAGGTCTTGGCTAAACTGAGCACGCTGCTCTTGGAGTAATGAGGGTCGCGGCTGGTCCCGGCTGCTTTCACAGCCCCTCGCGCTTCCACTCCTCCCGGAGGATGCCCATAATTACCCGGTCGTAGGCCTGGCCGTCGCGCAGGACGGCGCGGCGCATGGCGCCCTCGCGGCGAAAGCCGGTCCGCTCGTAGGCGCGCATGGCGGCCTGGTTGTTGGCGATGACGTCGAGGCCGACACGCTCGAGGTTCAGCTCGTCAAAGGCGTAGCGCAGGATGAGGCGCAGGGCATCGGCGCCGTACCCCTTGCCCCGGTAGTCGGCCTCGCCGATGCCGATGGCCAGCATCGCCGCACGGTTGTTCCACTCGATGGTGTGCAAGGCGACGAACCCCACCAGCCGGTCGTCCTCCAGGGTGCGCAGCCGGAACTCGATAGAGTTGGGACCGGCCATCTGGCTGTATGCCTCGGGGCTGAACTCGCGCTCGGGCCGCGGGCGGGCATAGTCGGTGTCCAGATCGCGCATGTAGCCCGCGTCTTCGCTCCAGCGCGCCATGGCGGCCGCGTCCTCGTCGCGGGCCGCGGCCAGGCGCAGCAGCTTGCCCCGGAACAGGTCATCCTTCGCTTCGCTCGTGTTCATGGTGTCCTCCCTGGTAGTGCCTGCAAGCCGGCGTGGCGGTCCCCTCGTGCCGCCAGGCGGGGGGCCACGGCCGCATTGTACCACAGCCGCATGGCCGGGCGAAATCGTGGGCAAAGCAGCGCGCAATCGTCGGCCAAGCGTCGCGAAGGCGTGGACAACGCGCTGCCCATCCACGCCTGGCAGAGCCGAAAAGAGGTGCTTGCCCACTTGACAAGTGCCGCAACCTGGATATAATGGCAGCACCCTGGAGCAGCCGCCCAGGTGTCGTTCGTGGTCGCGGCGGCAGCTCGTCCGTCCAGGACCATGCCGCCGATGGGTCTCCCTCCGGAACCCGTCGCGGTCGGAATCCAGAGCAAAGGAGCTCACGAGACCATGAAGGACAGAACCGCTTTGTTGTGCAAAGGGGTCCTGGTCGCGGCCGCGGTCCTCTCTATTCTGGGATTCCTCCGCTTCTCGCCACTGTTTTCGCAGGCGCGGCCTGCCGCCCCCGAGGCGGCAGCCCATGTCGGGGTCGCCGTCCAGGAACCCCTGGCAGCCGGGGCATCGCCCACGCTGCCGCCCACCCGCCCGCCTGCTACTGCCACTTCTACGCCGACACCCACCAGCCCGCCGCCGACGCCCACGGCGGTGGCCCTGCCTGCCGCCGGGCCGGCCCACGCGTTGAGCCTGGGCAACGGCTCGGTGTTTGACATGGTGCAAGAGCGCGAGCAGGTTGGCCGGATCTCTGGCTGGCGGCCCACGCCCACGCCGGTGCCGACCCCGGTCAGCCAGCCGCCGGCGCGCATCATGGCCCCCAGCGTTGGGCTGGATGCGCCGGTGGTGCCCATGTATTGGAAAAAGGTCACCCGCGGCAACAAGGTGTCACTGCAGTGGACGGTGCCCAGGAACGAGGCAGGCTGGCACTTCAATTCGGCCCTTCCGGGCCAGGTGGGGAACACGGTGCTCTCCGGCCACCGCAACATCTACACCGAGGTCTTTCGCGACCTCGACGACCTGAAGGTGGGCGACGAGATCGCGCTCATTTCCGGCCAGGAGCGCTACGTCTACCACGTCGACGAGATCCACGTCCTGCAGGAGGCAGGCGTTTCGGAGAGCGTGCGCCGTCAGAACGCACAGTGGATCGCCCCTACCGACGACGTGCGGCTAACGCTTGTGACCTGCTGGCCCTACGAGGCGCCGGGCAATACGCACCGGCTGATCGTCGTCGCCCGGCCCTAAGATCGCGACGAATCGCGCACGACAAACGCAAAAACGGCGCCGCAGAGGCGCCGTTTTTGCGTACCTGTCGGGGCCAAGCGGGCACGTACCGGACTCCTCGACTTGTCGAGGCCGGGCCGTCACCCCTGCAATCTTCCCTCGACAAGTCGAGGACTCCTGGACCGGGGGCCCATCCGGACTCCTCGACTTGTCGAGGCCAGGCCGTCGCCCCCACAAGCCTCCCTCGACAAGTCGAGGACTCCTGGACCGCGGGCCCATCCGGACTCCTCGACTTGTCGAGGCCGGGCCGTCACCCCTGCAATCTTCCCTCGACAAGTCGAGGACTCCTGAACGGCGGGCCCATCCGGACTCCTCGACCGGTGCCGGCTACTCGAAGCGAAAGCGCCAGAGGGCGAGGGCTGCAAAGGCGACGGCAAAGCCCAGCAGGATGCCCGCCGGCAGCAGCACCGAGCTGAAGCCCAGGCCGCGCATGGCAATGTTCTCCAGGCCGTCGATGGCCCAGGCGGTGGGCGTCAGGCGGCCGATGGTTTGGAACGCCTTGCCCGTGAACTCCAGGGGGAGCCAGGCACCGCCCAGGCCCGCCAGGAGCAGCATGGCCAGGAGCGTAATCATCATGACCTGCTCCTCGTTTCGGGCGACGGTGCCTATGAACAGTCCCATGCTGGCCGTCCACAGGGCGGTGGCAACGACCACGATCAGGATGGCCATGGGCTCGCGCAGGTAACCGACGCCCAGGATCAGATCGCCAAAGAGGACGAGCAGGGCCAACTGCCCCAGGATCATGACGAACATGGCCAGCCAGTGACCCAGGATGATCTGCCCCCGGCCGATGGCCGTGGTTAACAGGCGGCGCAGGGTGCCCTTTTTGCGCTCTATCACCAGGATCTCGGCGGCGCCCATGATGCCGGCCATGGCAAACTGGACCATGACGCCGGCGGAAGAGTGGGCAAAGGGGCTTGCCTGGCTGCCCTCGCCCTCCTCCGGTTCGGCGATGGCCCCCGAGGCACTGGCCTCGACGGCGAGGGGCGGATCTTGCCAGGCGGCCACGGCTGCGGCCAGGGCCTCTTGCAGGTAGGCTTCGTCCGCGGTGCCGCCCTGGGCCTCGTAGGCCCGGGCCGCCAGGTGCGCAGCCTGCACGGACCCGGCGAGGCGGCCGGTGATGGCCTCAATGGCGCTGATCGCCGCGCTGGCGGCGGGCGACGTGGGACTGGCGATCACCTCCAAGCGAGGGAATTCGGCGCCGGGCGACAGGGCTTGCTGCCCCAGCCCCTGGGGCAGAAAGACGGCTGCCGCCAGCTCCTCGTCCTCCACCTGCTCTTCGACGTCGCCTTCTTCGGGCACCACGGGCCGGATGGCCGGCGAGGCCTCGATCATGGCCAGGAAATGTTCGCTGACCACGCTGCCGTCGCCATCGATGACGGCAACCGGCAGTCGGGGGTCCTCCTCGTCGCCAGCCCCCTGGAAGACAAAGCCAAAGAGCACGGTAAACAGGATGGGCATGGCCACCAGAAACGCGGCCGACTTCCAGTCGCGGGCCAATTGCTTCAGATCTTTCCACGTCAGGTCAAGAACACGCATGATTCCGTTCCTCGGTGCGCTGCCCCGGTAGGCCCCGGGTGTAGACTTCAGGCAAAGCGCTTCTGAAAGCGCACGGCGCCCAGGATAAAGAACACGGCGCCTGCCACCAACATGACGGCCATCGGCACGATGACCTCACCGCTGCCGGCGCCGGTTAGCAACAACTGCCAGCCGCGCACCGCCCAACCCTGGGGCACGATGAGCGACGCGGTCGACAGGGGATTGTCCGCACCCTGGACGCCGGCGGTAAAGACCCCGATCATGCCCAGCATGCCCATGACGGTGAGCACTCCCCCGTAGATGATGCCGGCCTGGCGCCGGTCCCGCATCAAAGAGGTGATGAGCAGCCCGAAGCCGGTGGCCACGATCACCAGGCCAAGTGCCATACCACCCACCAGCAGAGGCTGACCCCAGTCGATGTCAAAGATCAGCGCCGAGACCACCAGGAGGACCGTCACCTGGACGCCGAGCAACAGGAACGTGGACAGGAACTTGCCCGCCAGGATGGCCGGCCGTGGAGTGGGTGTGGTAAAGAGACGGGGCAGGGTGCCGGCCTCGTCCTCCTGGAGGATGGACTCGGCCGCCGCAGCGCCGCTGAAAAAGACGTAAAAGACCATCATGCCGGCCATGATCTGGCCGAGCACCGAACCCAGGGGCCCGGCGCCTTCGTCGCTGCTGCCCGCCGGGGCGCGGACGGCCAGCAGCGCGTGGCCGTCGTCCGACTCGCCTCCGGCCGCCCAGGCACTGTACTCCTGGGCGACGTTCTGCAGGGCCGCGCCATCAACCGCGCTGCCGTGGGCGGCCAACCGGGCAGCGGTCACCTGGGTGGCGATCTTGGCCCCGGCAAAGGCATCTACGACGTGGCGGACGAGGCCCTGGACGATGCCCGGTCCGAGGCTCAGGGTCGGATCCTGGTAGATCTCCACGGCGGCCCGGCCGTCGGGCTGGATGACGGCGGCGCTCAGGCCCTCGGGGATGATGACGGCTACGGCGGCCTGCTGCCGGTCGACAGCCGACCGGGCGGCAGCTGCGTCCTCGACCCGCGACGCCTGGATGAGCCCGGGCAGGCTCTCTTCCAGGACGCCGGCCAGAACGTCGCCCGCGGCCAGGCCGCCCTCGGCGCGGTCCAGGTTGGCGACGACCACAGGGATAGGGGCCAGGTCAAAGCCGCCATTCCCGGAGGACATGCCGCCAAAGGCGAAATAAAACAGGCCCGCCGTGGCCAGGGGCAGGACCAGCCCAAAGGCCAGGAAAAAGGCGCTCGTGAACATGCGGCGCAGGTCCTTCAGCGCGATGTCGATGGTTTTCATGCTCTCCCCTCGAATTGCAACGCCGGCAGGGCGCTAATCGCGCAGGCCGCGGCCGGTGAGATGCAGGAAGACGGCTTCCAGGTTCGGCTCCTGGATCTCGACGGAGGTGATGCGCACCCCGGCATCCACGGCAGCCTCGAACAGGCGGGGCAGTACCAGGTTGCTGTCGTCGACCAGCAGGCAAACGTGCCCGTCGCCGGCCCCTTCGCCGCCCTCCGCTCCGTCGCCGAGCGGCGAGACGTTGTGGACGCCTTCCGTGGCCCGCCAGCGTTCCAGGAGGGCCGTCTCTCGCCCGGCGTCGCCGGCAGCGGGGTGGAGCGCCAGGTCGATGCGATCCATTTCGCCCACGATGGTGACCAGCTCCTGGTGGCTGCCTCGGGCAATGATCTTGCCCTGATCCATGATGGCAATCTCGTCCGACAGCTCCTGGGCCTCTTCCATGTAGTGGGTGGTGTACAGGACGGTCATGCCCTGCCGGTTAAATTCCAGGACGCTGTCCAGGATGTTGCGCCGGGTCTGCGGATCGATGCCCACCGTGGGCTCGTCCAGGATCAGGACCTGGGGGCGGTGGAGGAGGGCGATGCCGATGTTCAGGCGGCGTTTCATGCCGCCCGAGAACTTGGCAACCTTGCCCTTTTGCCGGTCGGTCAGGCCGACGATCTTCAGGACCTCGTCCACCCGCTCGTCGAGGGTGTTGCCCCGCAGGCCGTACATCTTGGCCCAGAAGCCCAGGTTCTCGCGGGCCGACATGTCCTCGTAGAGGGCAATCTCCTGGGGCACGACGCCGATGCTGGCCTTGACGGCCATGGGCTCGTGCAGGATGGAATGGCCCATGATCCACGCCTCGCCGCCGGTGGGCTGCAGCAGGCAACTGAGCATGGAGATGGTCGTGCTTTTGCCGGCGCCGTTGGGCCCCAGCAGGGAAAAGATCTTGCCGGCCTCGACCTCAAAGTCGATGCCCTGCACGGCGGTGATCGAGCCAAACCTGCGGTGCAGTCCCTTCACACTGATTGCGCTTCTGTCGTCCACTGATCCTCCGTCTTCTCCGGCCAGCCGGGCAGACCGGCTGCTTCTACGTCCGCTCGTCTCCGTCTCTGCCCGCCCCGAGCTGCCGGATTAGGCCGGCGACGTGGCGCTCGATCTCAGGGATGGCCTCCCAGGGGGGCGTATCCTCCAGGTCGTCGACGTGCCAATACTCAACGCGCCCGGCCCAGCCGGGAAAACGGGCCAGGAGCAGAGGGCGATGCTCCGCTTCCTTGAGGGCGATGACCCGGTCGGCCTCGGCCAGATCCTCCTTCTGGAGCTGGACCGGGAAGCGGCGGGCCCCCGGGGCGGCAATGCCCCGACTCGCCAGATCCCGCAGGGCGTGGGGCGACATGGGGCCGATGTTGTGCAGGCCCAGCTCGATGGCGATGCCCCGCGAGGTGGCCTGCCAGTCCAGGCCGGCCTCGGCGGCCATGTGGTTGAACATCTCTTCCGCAAAACGACTCCGGTAGTAATTCCCCGTGCACAGGAACAGCACGGTCTTGGTATCCCGCCTGCCGGCGGACGCATTGGTATCGATCACAGCCCTATCTCTTTCCTACGGCATTGGCTTCTATACGGTCTGTCATACAGGCTGGCGTACATCATAGCACAACTGCCCGCAGCCCGCACGACGGGATTCTGCCACAAAGCTGACGCCGGCCGTCGCCTTCCGGCAGCGATCGTTCCACTTCCTCGGAATCAGCTCCCAGCATACCACAAAGCCGGCCGGCGGGCAATAGCCAATCGGCCAGTCAAGACCTACCCACGTGACCAGGAGTGTCCTCAGACCCTCCTCAACATCCGGCACACGGCCAGCCCTACCCACTCGACGGCCTGCACTTCCTTAGCTGAGGGCTCGGCCCGGCCCGCCTGCTCGTAGCCCGTGGGCCACAGACCGTCGACCCGCTGGTGGTCGCAGAACCAGGCAAGGCCCTTTTGCACGTCGGGGTCGTCGGCGGACCAGCCGAGGAGCGACAGGCTGTCGAGGGCGGTGAGGAGGTTCGTCCACCAGAAGGGATGCTGGAACTTGTACCAGTAGGCGGGTGCCTTGCGGTCGTTGTAATGGTCGGCGCGAAAAAGGCGGGATTTGAGCCAGGCGGCGGCCTGGCGCACCTCGGGCAGGGCGTGGGTGTGGGGCTGGACGGCGAAGGCACGCAGGGCCATTCCGGTGGCCAGGTGCGAGGAGGGCCGGGAGCAGTCCGGCGGCACGGGGGACGCGCTCCACAACCCGGGCGTCTTCTCCCGGGCGGGCACGGCCTGCACAGGTACCAACCAACCACCGTCGTCCTGGCGCACGGAAAGCAGCCATTGCGTGGCCCTGACCACCCGCGGATCGTCGTCGTAGCCGGCCCGCACCAGCAGCTCGAGGATGAGGCCATGGTAATACGGCATGTACTGCGTGCCCAGAATGCCCCGGAAGTCGCCTTCCTCCGCCTGGCACGAGAACAAGAAGCCGGCCGCGCGTTCCACGGCCGGGTGGTGCCGGTCGAACCCATACCGCTCGACCAGGTGAGCCAGCCAGCGCCAGGTTTCGAGCAGGTCATACCTGGTCTCGGGGTGCAGCTTTCGCTGCTGCCCGGGGTAGCGCCACGATCCGTCCTCCTGTTGCTTGCGCAGGATGGCCCGCGCCTCGGGCAGTTCCCAGAGCTGCTCGACAGGGCCCGGGCCAGCGGCCAACAGGTCGCGCCGCACGAAAGAGACGAGGGCGGCATCCTTCGAGGCAAGGAGGCGAGGAACAGGATCCGTGCCCAGGTGAACCTTCCCCCCGTTCATCCTTCCACTCCTTCGCGAGCCGTGCCGGCGTCCGGCGGCCGCGGTGGCCCATTGGCCCGCCGGTGTTTACATCCAGGGTGCGTCGTCGGGCGCCTCGGTGTCGTACAGCCGCACAAAGTCCAACTCCTCGGCGTCCTCCCGGTAGTGGGCGCCCCGCGAGCGGCGGTTGTGCCAGGCGGCGCGGGTTACCACCCAGGCAGCCTGGGCCAGGTTGCGCAGCCCGATGAGGTCGTCACTCAGGCGCGTGGCCCGGTAAAAGCTGTCAATCTCTTCCCACAGGTGGTTCAGGTCGCTGAGGGCGCGGGCCAGGCGGCGAGTGTTGCGGGCCAGGCCCACGTAGAGCCACATGACGTTCTGGATGGTGCGCTGGTCGCGGTAGACCAGGACCGGATCGGCCACGGCGCCGTTGCCCACGTGCTCCCAGGGTGGCACCTCGTCGGGGCCGATGGCTGCCAGGTCGCGGCGCCGGGCGATGTCCTGCCCGGCCCGGTCGCCCCACAGCAGCCCCTCCAGCAGCGAGGTGCTGGCCAGGCGGTTGGCGCCGTGCACGCCGGTGCAGCTCACCTCACCGGCGGCGTACAGCCCGTCGATGGTCGTCCGGCCCCATTCGTCGACCAGGACCCCGCCGCAGGCATAGTGGGCCGCCGGCACCACGGGAATGGGCTCCGCGGAAATGTCGACCCCTGCCTTCAGGCACGTGGCATAGATCGTTGGGAAGCGGGCCTGGATCTGGTCGGCGGGCATCTGACCGGCCAGGTCCAGCAGGACGTGGGGGTAGCCGTGCTGGATCATCTCGTGATGGATGGCGCGGGCCACAACGTCGCGGGGGGCCAGGTCGACCCAGCGCGGCGAGTACTGCTCCATGAAATGCCGCCCATCGGGCGTGAGGAGGCGGCCACCCTCGCCGCGCACCGCCTCGGAGATGAGAAAATTGTCGGCGCCGGGCACGGCCAGGGTGGTGGGGTGGAACTGGATGTACTCGGCGTTGACGATGCGAGCGCCGGCGCGGTGAGCCATGGCCAGGCCGTCGCCCCGGGCGCCTTCGGGGTTGGTAGTGTGGCGGTAGAGGCGGCCCATGCCGCCCGTGGCCAACACCGTCGCCGTCGCCAGGACGCGGTGCACGGCCCGCCCGTCGCGGTCGAGGACGTAGGCGCCGTGGCAGGTGAGGGGCTTGTAAACGGCCAGCGGGTCGCGGGCGTGGTGGCCGGATGTGACGAGGTCGACGGCGGTAAAGCAGCTCTGCACCGTCACGTTGGGCATGGTGGCCAGGAAGGCCATGAGGGCCTCCTCGATGGCCCGGCCCGTGGCATCGCCCACGTGCAGCACGCGGGGAACCGAGTGGCCGCCCTCCAGGGTAAAGAGCAGGCTGCCGTCGTCGGCGCGGTCAAAGGGGACGCCGGCGTCCTCCACCAGCAGGCGCTGAACCAGGTCCGGCCCCTCCTCGGCCAGGAGGCGGGCCGCCGCGGGGTAGCTCAGGCCCGCCCCGGCGGCCAGCACGTCGCGGACCAGGAGGTCGGGCGAGTCGCCTGGCGAGCGGGCGACGATGCCGCCCTGGGCATAGCAGGTGTTCGATTCGGCGGGTGGGGTGGTGCGGGTGATGAGGAGCACCTGGCGCTGGCCGTCGCGGGCCAGGCGCAGCGCGGCACTGGCCCCGGCGATGCCGGAGCCGATGATCAGGACGTCGGTCTCGATTGGCATGGATGGTATCCTCGGCGGCCCCCTGTACCTCCCTCCCGGTGGAAGGGGCAGGCGGGCGGCGGTCAAACGGCCAACATGCGTTCCAGGGCCTGCCTGGCAGCATCGGCGACGTCGCCGGCGACGGTCACGCGGTTGATGGGCCGGCCCGCGGCCAGGCTCTCCAGCACCTCCGCCAGGTTGGCCAGGGTGATCTGGCCCATGGTCCGGCAGAAGGCGGGAGCGCCCGACAGGGACAGGATCTCCTGGTCCGGGTGCTCTCGTTGCAGGCGCGCCACCAGGTGGCTCTCGGTGCCGATGGCCAGGCGGGTGCCGGGCGGCGCGGCGTTTACCTGCTCCACGATAAAGGCCGTGGAGCCGGCAGCGTCGGCCAGGTCCACCACGTCGGCCCTGCACTCCGGGTGCACCACGACGCGCACGCCGGGGTATTGGGCGCGGACGGCGCGAACGTGCTCCGGGCGGAAGCGCTGGTGGACGTTGCAGGCGCCCGGCCAGAGGATGACGCGGGCGCGACGGATGGCCTCCGGCGCCGGGGGTTGCCGGGTGTCCCACAGGAGCATCTCGTCGGCGGCGATGCCCAGGGCCCGGGCCGTGTTGCGGCCAAGGTGCTGGTCGGGAAAGAAAAAGACGCGCGGGCGCCGGCCCAGGGCCCAGGCCATCACCCGCTCCGCGTTGCCCGACGTGCAGACGATGCCGCCCTGCTCGCCACAGAAGGCCTTTAGCTGGGCAGAAGAATTGACATAAGTTACGGGCGTGACCTCCTGGACCGCTTCGCCCAGGGCTTTGTCGAGGAGCGCCCAGGCGCCGGCCACGTCGTCCAGGCTGGCCGTGTCGGCCAGGAAGCAGCCAGCCGACGGGTCGGGGCTAAAGACCTGCTGGCCCGGCCGGGCGAGGATCGCGGCCGTCTCGGCCATAAAGTGCACGCCGCAAAAGACAATGTGCTTGGCGTCGGTCTGGGTGGCGTCGTGGGCCAGTTTCAGCGAATCGCCGGTGAGATCGGCAAACTGCAGCACCTCGTCGCGCTGGTACAGGTGGCCCAGGATGACCAGGCGGTCGCCCAGCCCCGCCTTGATCTCGGCGATGCGAGCGGCCAGCTCTGCGCCGGTGCCCGCCGCCGGCCGGCCCGGCCGCTCGATCTTCATGCTGATGTCGAGGGCGCGGACCGAGTGGGTGAGGCTGCCGACCGAGATGTAGTCGACGCCCGTGGCCGCGACATCGGCCGCGGCTTCCAGGCCCAGGCCGCCCGAGGCCTCCAGGGGCACGCGCCCGCCGGCCAGCGCCACGGCCTCGCGCATGGCATCGGGCGCCATGTTGTCGAGCATGATGCGGTCCAGCGGGGGCTCGATGGCCAGGGCCTCGGCCAGCTCTTCGGAGTTCCGCACCTCGACCTCGATGGGCAGGGCGGGGTGGCGCTCCCTGGCCCGTTGCACGGCGGGGACGATACCCCCGGCGGCGTCCACGTGGTTATCCTTGATGAGGACCATGTCGTACAGCGCCTGGCGGTGGTTCTGGCCGCCGCCCATGCGCACCGCGTACTTGTCCAGGACGCGAAAGCCGGGCAGCGTCTTGCGGGTGTCGAGGACCGCCGCGGGCGTGCAGGCCACGGCGTCGACGAACTGGCGAGTGAGGGTGGCGATGCCCGACATGCGCTGCAAGAAGTTGAGGACGGTGCGCTCGGCGGCCAGCAGCGAGCGCCCGGGGCCGGTGGCTTCGGCCAGCAGCTCACCCGGGACGACCTCCTGGCCGTCGGCGACGTGGGTCACGAACCGGATGGCCGGGTCGATGCGTTGAAACACGGCCCGGGCCACGGGCAGCCCGGCGACGACGCCCTGGGCCTTGGCTACGATGCGCCCGGTGAGCACGGCGCCGGCGGCGATGGTCGACTCGCTGGTGGCGTCGCCCGGGCCGATGTCCTCGGCAATTGCCAGCTCGATGAGTGGCGCGGCTGCGCGCAGCAGTGCTTCCTGCTCGATCTCGTCCACGATCTCGTCCAAGATTCTCCCCCTGGATTCGCTCGGGCAATTATACCACCGATGGCCGGGCCGTCCAATTTGGGGCGACGGGGGGCCGGGTGGAGAATAGAACGGGCAAAGGTACTGGATGGGGCTTTTACCCACCCTCCGTCAGGAGATCGGACAACTGAGAAGAAAGTGGCTCGGGAATCGCTGCTACATCCAGCCCGGCGGCACCCAGAAAAGCCACGAACCGGGCAAAGCCACGGGCCAGTGCCGCGGCAAAGGCTTCATCCTTGCCGAGGGCTTGTTCCTCCATCCAGAAGCCCAGGATAAGGACGGTGTTTGTCGTCCGGTCGAGCTTGCTGTCAAAGCGCGCGACGAGCCGGTCGCCCCACAACACCGGCAGGGTGTAGTAGCCGAACTTGCGCTTGTGCTCGGGCTTGTAGACCTCCCAGACATAGTCAAAGCCGAACAACACCCTGGCCCGGCCGCGGGCACTGACGGGATCGAGGGGGGCGAGAAAGACGGCCTCTTCCGTCGTGTTCGTCTCCAGGGGCTGCCAGGCCGCCGGCACGCGCCCGGCGCCCAGCTCGTTCAACACCTGGACGTCGCCGGCGAGGGCATAGTGCACGGCCTTCCAGCCTTCCACCTTTACCTCCACGATCTCGCCGCCGGCCAGCAGTGCCTCGAGTATCTCCCCGACCCTGCTGAACGGCACGCCGCGAAAGTAAGCGTCCGCGGTACGGTTTAGCCGCGCGAGACCGGAGAAGCCTATCTCTTTCCTGATCAAGAAGCGGTCCGCTTCGGCCTCGTCGCTCTCGCGGAGGAGATGCGCCGGCGCGACCGTTTCGGCAAGGGCGTATACCCGCTCGAAATTCTCGCGGTGGTGCGTCATCACCTCGCCGGTGCGCCACAGGTAAAACAATGCCAGTGAGCTGTCCTTGCGGCCGCGATAGCTCTGCGTTCGCGTCCGCGATGCCACCTGGAAGTCGCGATTGTTCACGGTACCCCGCTCGCGCAACAGGGTCCGCATTTCTTCGATGGCATGGGCGTGTTCGCGGCCCATCTTGAGAACGCGCGGGTCGTAATCGGAGCCACCATCGCGCTCGCGGCGCATGATGACGCGCCAGTGGGGCAGCTCGTCCATGGGCCGGACGGCCAGCCAGCCGCCCCAGTCAAAGAACTCGCGCTGCCCGTAGGTCACCCCTTCCCACATCTCGGGGGTGTAGTCGAGGACGCGGCCGTGGAGCGCGATGTCCTGGCTGCGGGCGATGATCTGGAGGGGGTCGAGCTGCAAGTACTCCATGGCGCGCATGGCCTGTGCGGTGCCCAGGATACCGCGCCGGCGCCGGCCGGGCCACAAGCCTTGCTTGCCCAGGATAAAGCGACGGGCCGTGCCGAGATCGATGGTCAGCATGGCGTGCCTGCCCAAGCCGGGGCCGAGACGCGCATCGCCTCGGCGATGCGCTCGAACTGCTTCACGTGCGACCGTTCATGGTTGGCCAGCCACTGCCCATAGGTGTATACTCTCCGCTCGCGCGGCTTGCCCGACCCGGTGACCGTCGCCGTGCGTGACCAGTCTTCGGGCGCCAACCCCTCCAACACGGCCAGGAGCCCGGCCCGCTGCGCGGCAAAGGCCTGCAGCGATGGCCGAAACTCCTGCTCAGGGTAATCGGTGCTCTTGATCCAGGTCGTGGGGTTGACGGCCCGGAATGTCGGCTCGTCTTCCGCCAGGATCAGCGCAATGTAGCCGCCCCAGACGTCGGCACAGGAGCGGAGATGGGCCAGCACGTCATTGGCGGACCATTCGCCGGGAGCCGGCGCCGTGCGCAATTGGGCCGGGGCCAGACCAGCCGTCTGCGCGGCGATGCGCGAGGGCATGTCTGCCAGGATGGTCAGCATCTGCTCGATGGTGAGCGGTGTATCATACACCTGGTGTCTCCTTCCGCCGGCCGGCTGCCGGATGCGACATCAGCCTGTTGAGCCTTCCTCCATGTCGAACCGCTCCGGGTTCGCGAACATATAGGCCCAACCATCCACTTCGGGGGCCGGCAGACCCAGGCCGCTGAGGATGGTGGTCACGTTGGTACGGTGCTCGATGCCGTGGTTGATTGTCTGGAGGAAGAGGAATCGGGCGTGGTAATCGATGGTCTGGCCGTCCTCCTCCTCGTGGACCACGTGGCTGGGCGGGATGCGCTGGACGGTGTCGAGGAGGGCGGCGGCCACCTGCTCGGCAAAGGCGGCGATGTCGGGCAGGGCGGGCCGGTCGGCCCACTTGAACGGCGGCCGGGGGCCGTCGCCCGTCATGCGCCCCACATAGTCCGCTTCGGCGGCGATGAGGTGCCCCAGGGTGGCGTGGATGCTGCCGTAGGTGCCGGGCGCCGTGGCGGCGAGCTGCTCGGGCGTCAGCTCCAGGCAGGCGGCCAGGACCTGCGCGTTGGCCCAGTTGTTGTAGCGAATCAGCTCGACGAGGGTGCTTTCAGCCTGGTGTTCCATGCCGGGTATCTCCTTTTCGTCCGAACCGGCCCGCTACCGGCCCCCCAGGGACCGCTTCAAGAAGTCCACGGTGCGCTCCCAGGCCAGGCTCGCTGCCGCCTCGTCGTATGCGTCCGGGCGGTCGGGCTCGCAGAACCAGTGCCCGGTGCCGCTGTAGTGATAGAAGGTAACAGGCCGGCCGGCATTCCTCAGCGACTCTTCCACCTCGTCGACGCTGGATCGCGGCTCGTACTCGTCGTTCTCGGCAAAGTGGCCGAGGTAGGCTGCCTTCGAGCCGCTGTGGTCGACCTCCCCGGCCCCGTAGAACAGGACGACGGCACGGATGCGGTCGGGCTCGGCGGCGGCCAGCTCCATGGCGTAAAAGGCGCCCAGGGAGAAGGCGAGCACCCCCAGGCCGCGACCGTCCTGGCCGGCCCGTTCCTCCAGGAACCGCGCCGCGTCGGCGATCTCGGCCCCGGCCTGGTGGTAGTTGGCGTCGAGGGCCTGGCCCAGGGCTTCGGCCTCGGGGATGGTCCGGGCGACCTTGCCGTGGTACAGGTCGGGGGCGAATGCCACGAAGCCGGCTTCGGCAAGCCGCGTGCAGAACGCCTTCATGGTGTCGTTGAGCCCCCACCAGGCGTGGAGAACCAACACGCCAGGTCCCTTGCCACCGGGTGGAGCGGCCAGAAAGTCTTCGGGTTGAGATTGCGTCATGTGGATCTCCTTACAAAGGTTGTCGTCAATCGCGCTGCTGCCGGACTCAAGATGAGAGGCAACGAGCCGTGAGGCCGGAACTCTTGCCACGCCGGAATGCTGCTCCCGCGGCTGAGGTGCGGGAGGCACCGGGGTGCGGTGC
>JAAYZQ010000047.1 GCA_012514775.1 Anaerolineaceae bacterium | reverse complement strand
CTATCTTGTTGGCGTCTACCGCTTCCTCAAAATACACGTCATCGTCACTGACGACGATGGCGCCCAGGGGGCGCGACATCGCCCCTCCACCCACGCCGCCCTGGCCCTCGGCGGCGAGGACCGCCTCATCCTCAGGGATCTCGGCGGGATGGCCGAACCCAAGGCCAAAGCCATAGCCAACCTGAGCGACAGGGATCACGGTCCTGTCCTCGAACACCTGCGGCTCGCCAAAGGCCGCGCGCCACTGCGCCGTGTCCCGCACCCTCTCGACCGCGTCGAACAACCGGTTCAAAGGCATGGTCTCGCTCCTTCCGTCAAGCTTGGCCGGCCGGCCCTCGTCCTTGCGCCAACCAGCGCACGACCGCAAAAAGCAGCGTCAAGGCCACCGCCGCCAGGTACATACGCGCCAGCGCCCGGGTTGTGCCATCGCGGACGGCCACCTTTGCCAGGCGGACGCCGCCGGGCGTATCGACGATCATGCTCAGGGGCTTCACGTAGGCCAGCCCCCATCCCCGGCCTTCCAGGCGATGGGTGCCGATGGTCGCCCGCGCCCTACCCAGCGAAACCATCCGCGCCAGCGGGATGAGCCTGCGCCCGCGCACCTCGTAGGGCTCGCCGCGCACCGTCCGCACACGCACCAGGCGCCTCGGTCCTGGCATGGCTTCTTGCATGGGTCCGCCTCCTTCTTGGCCCGGCCAACACGCCCCCGAGACCGCCATTTGGGGGCGGGCGGCCAGTTCCCGTGGGGAGTATAACACAAAACCCGGCTGAAAACAATCCTGGAGCGCCACTCCGCAGTCGCGGGTTCCGTTTCAAGCGCGATTGACACGTACAGGAATGTAGGTTATAATCAGGATCGGCGAGCTTGACTCGGAAAGGACAAGATCAATGAGACGCTCTGAAATCCTCTGGCTGGCCTTTGAGAAGTTTGCCATCTTTTTTTCCTTCGTAGTCACTTTCATCCTGGTGCTGGCCATCCTTGTCCTCGCCTACGGTGCCTGGTCGGCTCGCGAGCCGCTGCTTTCGCTGAAAGATGGCCCCATCTGTGGCACGGTGACCGGGCTGAATACCCTGCTCGATGATTTCGAGAACGCGGTCATCACCCGGACGATTCACATCAGCCAGACGATCCCCGTCCAGTTCGAGCTCAACCTCGATCGCAACATCACCGTCGACCTGACGGGCAACGTGCCCGTCAATCGCCCGGCGACAATGGTCCTACCCGCGGGCGGTGGGCAGATCAACGGCAGGGTCTACATGGAGCTGCCGACCGGCATGCGGCTGCCCATCCACATGACCCTTCCCGTGCCCGTGGACCAGCAACTGCCTGTGGAAATGGACGTGCCTGTCGCCATCCCCCTGCGCGAAACGGACCTGGGCGGGGTGATCCAGCAACTCAGAGACCTGCTGGCGCCCTTGCACCTGGCAGAGCTGGAGGAAATCCTGGAATGCCGCCGCTAGTCCGGCTTTTTGTTCGCGCCTCGTTCCTCTACTTTCTCGGCGCCTTTCTCCTGGGCGCCTTCATGGCCCTCGATAGCTGGTTGGGCCTGGCTCGCTGGCTGAGGGCAGTCTATCTAAGCCAGCTGCACCTCCTCGTGGTGGGCTGGATCACGCAGTTGGCCATCGGCGTGGCCTATTGGATGTTCCCGCGCTTTCGAAAGGAAGAGAACCCGGAGCCCCGGGGCTCGGACAGGCTAACGTGGGCGGTGTTTGTCCTGCTCAACGCCGGCCTGTTGCTGCGTTTCGCCTTCGAGCCGTTCTACCTCATGGGTCCCAGCACCTGGCTGGCCGCGACCGTCGCCCTGGCAGGCGTGCTGCAAGCCCTGGCGGCCCTGGGCTTTGCCGTCCTCATCTGGGGCCGGGTGCGACCGATGGAGCCCTAGGAGGGACCGGTGCCCACCACCTCGCGCGTGACGATCAGGGCCTCCGTCATCTACCTGGCGGTGGGGAGCATCCTGGGCGCCCTGCTCTTTGTCCATCGCTGGCTGCCCCTGGGGCCGGCCATCCCCGTGCTCAAGATCACCCACGTCCACTTTCTCATCGTCGGCTGGCTGACGCAGCTCATCCTCGGCGTGGCCTGGTGGCTCTTTCCGCCCCTCAAGATCGGCCGGGAGCGCGGAACCGGCACGCCTCGCCGCCGCGGCCAGGAACAGCGCGGCAGCGAGCCGCTCTTCTGGCTGACCGCCGGCCTCCTCAACCTCGGCGCCCTCCTCCGCGGCCTGTCACCGGCACTCTACACCTGGACTCATGCCGAGATCTTTCAGGTGCTGACCGGCCTCGCGGGCCTTTTGCTCCTGGCCGCGGCCATCGCCTTCGTGATCAATTTGTGGCAGCGCGTGCGGGCCCTGGGCCGCAACCGATAGCTTCCGCGGCCCGCGACAACCGAAGAAAGGAGTTCTCCCATGCTGGAAGCCATCCTGAGCGCCAAACAGCGGCAGCTCCGCGAGCAAGTGCGCGATTTCGTGCGGTCCGTACCCCGGCAGTTGGTCCTGGACATGGACGCAGAGCGCGTCCGCTATCCCCGGGGTTATATCGAGGATCTGGCCGCGCAAAGGCTCCTGGGCATGCGCTTTGCCCCGGAATACGGCGGGCGCGGCCTGGGCTGGTGCGACGAGATCGTCGCCCTGGAAGAGATCGGCGTGCTGGGCACGTCCCTTGCCTGCCTCTTCTCGCTGCCCAGCATCGTCGGCGAGGCTCTGAACGTCTTTGGCACCCCCGAGCAGAAGGAGCGCTGGCTGCGGCCCATCATCGAAGGCCGGCTCACGGTCGCCGAGGCGCTGACCGAGCCCCGGGGCGGCTCGGACTTTTTCGGGACGACCACGACCGCGAGACGCGAGGGCGACACCTACATCCTGGAGGGTCAGAAGCGGTTCGTGGTGGGCGCCGACGGCGCCGACCTGCTGCTGGTCTATGCCCGCACCGATCCCGAGGCCCGACCCCACCAGGGCTTGAGCCTCTTTCTGGTGGAGCGGGGGCCGGGTGTGGAGGTCGAGCACGTCTACGGCCTCATGGGCACGCGAGGTGGTGGCACGGGGCGCATCCGCTTCCGGCAGGCGTGCGTGCCGGCCGAGAACCTCGTCGGCCCGGAGAACGGCGCCGGTGCCATCTTTTACCAGATGATGGTGCCCGAGCGGATGACCAGCGCCGCCGGCGCCCTGGGCATGGGCCGTGCCGCCCTGGAAGTGGCCGCCCGCTATGCCGACAAGCGCAAGGCCTTCGGGAAAAAGATCCGCAGCTTTGAGGCGGTCAGCTTCAAAGTGGCCGACAGCATCACCCAGCTCGACGCCGCCCGGATGCTCGTCTATGGCGCTGCCCGCTCCATCGACGCCGGAGACGATCCCTCCCGCTGCCGCCGCCTCGTATCGGAGGCCAAGAAGTTTGCCACCGAGACGGCCTGGCAGTTGGTCAACCACGCCATGCAGATCCTGGGCGGCATCGGCTACACCAACATCTATCCCATCGAGCGGCTGCTGCGCGACACCCGCCTGATCATGATCTGGACCGGCACGAACGAGATCATGGACCTCATCATCCAGAGCGAGTACTACAAGGAGCTGCTGGGCAGGCCAGGCGCCGTGCGCGACGTGGAGGCCGACGCGGAAGAGGCGAAACGGGAGGAAGAGAAGGTCTACGAATAGCATACCGCACCTTAAGCGGGATCACAGCGTTCCAAAGGTCGCCGGATCTGCTGAGCCGTCACTGCTGACGTCGAGGCCTATCTCTGCTAGAACGTGAACTCCGTCCCCACCGTGTAGAGCGACACCTGCGGGCCAAAGGCCATCTTGAGTCGCAAGAAACCACGATCGCCGGTGCAGTGTCCCACCGAGAACTGGGGCGGGCCATAGCCGCCCAGCGTCTCGACGATGTGGTCCATCGTGGGCGTGTCGGCGCTGACCAGGTGCAAGCCGCCCACCACGGCCAGCGGGTCCTGGCCAAAGGTGCGGCGCACGTGGGCCAAGGTGTTCAGCAGGCCCGCGTGGCAGCAGCCGCACACCAGCACGATGCCGCCCTCCACCTTGACCACCACCGACATGTCGTCGCGATAGGGATCGGGCTCCCATCCTTCGGACGCGCGGACGATGTGCGTGGGCCCCCGGCCCTCGGCCTCGGGACGGAGGGTGATCTCGCCCGTGGTCCAGACGCCGGGAAGAACCTCCTGCGGCTCGCTGCTCGTCCGATAGTCCGCCCAGCCCTCCAGGTCAGAGACGCTAAAGGGCGGGCCGACGAACCGGGGTCCGGTGTCGGACTTGACAAAGCGCTCGCGAAACAGGTCAGGGTGGGCATGGACCGTTAAGCCCGGCGCCCGTTCCAGGAGAGCCGCCAGCCCACCGGTGTGGTCATAGTGGCCGTGGCTCAGGATCACCGCCTCGATCACCTTCGGCTCCAGGCCCACCGCTGCCAGGTTGTGCATCAGGACCTCGCCACTTGCTCCCGTATCGAACAACAGCGTGTGTCCCTGGCTTTCGATGGCAAAACTCGCGCCGTGCTCGGCGCGAAAGGGAGATCCCGGCTGGGCGCGATCGTCCGCGACAATGGTCAATTTCATGCTGCCCCTCTCCTCTGGTGCGAGACTGGCACTCATTATAGCAGCAAACGCTTCCGGGCGCCAGACAACTTGACAGGCGGGCAAAAGCGTGGTATCTTTGCGCTATACCCCGGAGGGGTATAAGGCGAGGTAGAGAAGGAGACAGAAGGAGGCAACATGCCCGTGCTCGACACGACCAGGGCGCAGGTGACGGCGATACCCCACGTCGTCGACGCGCTGTGCCAGGTATGTGATAAGTGCCTGGCGCGCGATGTGTGCCGCAGCAAGGCCATCCTCCGCATCGACCGCGACGAACCCCCCGTCATCGATCCCAACCGCTGCTACGGCTGCCGGGTGTGCATTGCCGCCTGCCCCCATGGCGCCATCGTCGCCGGCGACCAGTAGACCCCCACACTTATCGCCAGGCACCCACCAGCTTGCCCAAGATTCAGTTTTAGAGTACAATAGGCCCGGCCAATGGAACACGCCAGGGCATAGGAACCTTCTTATCACATCGACGCCCGGCCAACCGATCCAGCACGGCAAAACCGCGGGGTGTGAGGCAGATGAGCGATCCCCGATATACGATTCTCGTCGTCGAAGATGATGCGCAGATCCTCGAGATCTTGACCATCCTGTTGCGCGAGCAGGGTTATCACGTGGTGCGGGCCCGCGACGGCCAGACGGCGCTGTCCCAGGTCAAGAACACCCGTCCCGACCTCATCGTGTCGGACGTCAGGATGCCGGGGATGGATGGCTTTACCCTGTGCGAGCACGTTCGGGCCGACCCCGCCTTTGCCCACGTGCCGTTCATCTTCTTGACTGCCCGGGACGAAAAGGCGGACAGGCGCAGGGGTATGGTCCTGGGCGCCGACGACTATCTGACCAAGCCCTTCGAGCCCGAGGACCTGTTGTTGGCCATCGACGCGCGATTGGCGCGAGTGGCCAAGACAAAGGAGGCCTTTGCCGAGGTGGGGGCCCGCCTGCAAGACCTGATCGTCCGCACCCTGACCCACGAGTTCCGCACACCCCTTGCCCTCGTCGTCGGCTACACCGATCTGCTCGAGTCCTCCGGGCGGGGGATGGACGAAAGAGAGTTCCAGGTCGCGCTTCACGGGCTTCACGTGGGCTCGCGGCGGCTGGCCAACCTCGTCGAGGATTTCCTCCTCCTGACCAAGCTAAACACCGGGGTCCTTGCCCAGGAATTGAAAGACACGGTCGTTAGCCCCATCCCGCCGGATCAGGTGGTCGAGTCTGCCCTGCGGGCAGCCCGGGTATTGGCTGCCGACAGGCACGTGGTGATCCTCGGCCGTTACGAGAGCGGTGATGCGCAAGTGGCCATCACCCAGCGGCACCTGCTCGAGATCGTCCAGCGGCTGGTGGACAATGCCTGCAAGTTCTCGCGGAGCGACGGGGGTGAGGTGCGAGTCAGCACCCGTTGTGCGGGCGACTGGTGGATTCTCGGGGTGGAGGACGAGGGCATCGGCATCAGCCCCGACGTCATCCCCGGGATCTTTGACGCGTTCCGCCAGGTCGATCGCGCCCACATGGAGCAGCAGGGCTCTGGCGTGGGGCTCACTATCGTCCGCGGCCTCGTGCAGCTTTATGGCGGCGAAGTGTTCGTCGAAAGCACACCCGGGGAGGGGAGCATCTTCACGGTGCGACTGCCCCTGGCCAGCGCGGCGGGCCACGCGAGCCAGGCCGGCGGGCTTTCGCGTGCTGAATAGCGGTTTGCCTTTTCCACAAAAAAGGGGTATAATGAGGTCGCGCAGGCAGTATCGCGGCGGTTCTGATTGTGTGCGGGCCCAAAAAACGAGACAGGGGGAGTTTCCATCTTCATGGAGGAGAAACACAACAACGACCCGGAGATTCTAGAAGGAGGGGGAGAGGAGCCAAAGGCCGAGCAGCATCCGATGGCGGCCCTGATGGAGGACGCGCTTGCCTTCCGTGCGCCGAAAGCCGGCGACATTGTAGAAGGCGAGATCGTTAGCGTCTCTCCTACCGAAGTCCTGGTGGATGTCGGCGGCAAGTCGGAAGGACTGGTTCCGAGCAAGGAACTGGAGCGCCTGGGGCGCGAGGGTTTGGAGAGCCTGCACGTAGGCGATACGGTCTCTGTATACATCGTGCGCGCCGAAGACCGCGAGGGGAACATGATCCTCTCCATCCGGCGTGCCGAAGAGGAGAACGATTGGCGCCGGGCTCAGAAGCAATACGAAGAGGGCGAGAGCTTTGAAACCACGGTCGCCGGCTTTAACAAGGGCGGGCTGATCGTGCGGCTCGGCAGGTTGCGCGGCTTTGTGCCGGCTTCGCAGCTCGCGTCTGGCCACCGCGGGGGCGAAGAGCAGCAACCAGAAGAGCGTTGGGCGCGCCTCGTTGGTTCTCCAATCCACGTCAAGATCATCGAGCTAAACCGGCGGCGCAAACGCCTCATCCTGTCCGAGCGCGCCGCGGTCCGTTTTCGCCGCGAGTCGCAGCGGGTGGAGCTGTTGGAAACCCTGCGGCCCGGCGAGGTGCGGCCGGGGGTGGTCAGCAGCCTGACCGACTTTGGCGCTTTTGTGGACCTGGGGGGAGCCGATGGGTTGGTCCACCTGTCGGAGCTGTCCTGGAACCGCGCAGCCAAGCCGCGCGACGTGGTCAAGGTCGGGCAAGAGGTCGAAGTCTATGTCCTGAACGTGGACCAGGCCAAGAAGCGGATCGCCCTGAGCCTCAAGCGGCTTGCGCCCGAGCCCTGGGCCACGGTCGAGGACCGCTACTACGTCGGGCAGTTGGTTGAGGGCACCATTACCAGGCTGACCAACTTTGGTGCCTTTGCCCTCGTCAACGACGAAATCGAAGGGCTCATCCACATTTCCGAGCTCAGCATGGGCAGGATCAACCATCCGCAGGACGTGGTGCGCGAAGGCGAAAAACACGTCATGCGCATCATCCGCATCGACGCCAAGCGGCGGCGGATGGGTTTGAGCCTCAAGCGCGTGGCCGATCCGGAGTACGCGGACCTGGATTGGCAGTCCGAGTTCGGCGAAGAGGAAGAAGAGGAAGAGCCGTCCTTCGAGTACGACGAGTCAGGCGAGTCAGGCGAGTCAGACGCGTCAGATGAGTCAGGCGAATCAGACGCGTCAGATGAGTCAGGCGAGTCAGACGAGTCAGGCGAGGACGAGTCGTCCTACCAGGATGACGACGAGCTGTAGGCGGGTTGCTCAGCCTTCAGGCAGCCTGAGTGGGAGCTGCCTGTCCTTGACTGTGCCTGTCAATCCTGGGGTTCGGCAACTTCCGGACGGTATCAAGGGGTGAGGGCAGAGTCTTGACCTACGCTGCGCACGCGGCCCCACCCTTGCGGTGGGGCCGTTTGTATGTGTGACACTGCTTACCCAAAATGACCGGCCGATGGTGTATAATGCATCTGGGGAAAAGAGTAAGATTGGTAGACAGGTGAAAGGAAAACAACGTGGCTGAGAATCTCGACCGCTTTACAAAACGGGCCCGCCGGGTGTTGACAGTCGCTGGCGACGAAGCCCGCAAGTTGAATCATCGTTTTATCGGTACCGAGCACATTCTCCTGGGCCTGGTCGCCGAAGAAGGCGGCGTTGCCATGCGTGTTCTCCGCGAGCTCAACATCTCCGGAGAACAGATACGGAATGCTGTCGAGCGAACAGTAGGCCGCGGGACTCGTCCCACCTTTACGCAACCCACCCTCACTCCGCGTACCAAGCGCGTTATCGAGCTCGCCGTCGACGAAGCCCGTCGCCGGGGGCATCACTATATCGGCACCGAACATCTCCTCCTCGGCCTGGTCCGGGAAGGGGAAGGTGTAGCCGTTGACGTCCTCCGCCGCCTGGGTGCGCCCCCCGAGGCCATCCAGGACCAGGTGGATCGCATTCTGAAAGAGACGCCGGTCCACGCCGGCAAGAGCAACCGCCCGGCGTCCAACACACCCACCGTCGACCAGCTCGGCACCGACCTCACGGCCCTGGCCGAGTCGGGCAAGCTGGACCCGGTCGTTGGCCGGCGCAGCGAGATCGAGCGCGTGATCCAGATCCTGGCCCGCCGGACCAAGAACAACCCCGCCCTCATCGGCGACCCCGGCGTGGGCAAGACGGCCATTGTCGAAGGCCTGGCGCAGCGCATCGTGAGCGGCGACGTACCCGAGCCGCTGCTGGACAAGCGCGTGCTCCAGCTCGACATCGGCAGCCTCGTGGCGGGCACGATCTATCGCGGGCAATTCGAGGAGCGCCTGAAGAAGGTCATCGACGAGATCAAGGGCTCGGAGAGCATTCTCTTTATTGACGAGCTTCACATGCTGGTGGGTGCCGGCTCCGCGGGCAGCTCTGTGGACGCGGCCAACATTCTGAAGCCGGCCCTATCGCGGGGCGAGGTGCAGTGCATCGGCGCCACCACCATGGACGAGTACCGGAAGCACATCGAGGGGGACGCCGCCCTGGAGCGCCGGTTCCAGCCAGTGTTCGTGGACGAGCCCTCCGTGGAAGAGACGGTGGACATCCTGCGGGGCGTCAAGAACCTGTACGAGCGGCACCACCGCCTGGCCATCAGCGACGAAGCGCTGCAGGCAGCAGCCACGCTTTCGGCCCGCTACATCACCGACCGCTACCTGCCTGACAAGGCCATCGACGTCATCGACGAGGCCGCGTCGCGCGTGCGGATGTACAAGATGCCCGAGTCGTCGTCCCTGAAGGACACCTTCTCCCAGATCAAGTCGGTCCAGCGGGAAAAGGACGAGGCCATCGACGCCCAGAAATGGGCCGAGGCCACGGCCCTGCGGGACCGCGAGCGCGAGCTCAAGTCGCAGCTCGAGCAGTTGCGGGTGGATTGGGATTCCAGCTCGGCGGCCGTCTCGGTGTCGCCCAACGACGTGGCCGAGATCGTCTCCATGTGGACCGGCGTGCCGCTCATGCAGCTCGAAACCGAAGAATCGGAGCGGCTGCTGCACATGGAGGAACAACTGCACGAGCGCATCGTCGGCCAGGACGAGGCCATCCAGGCCATCTCCCGCGCCGTGCGGCGCGCGCGTGCCGGCCTGAAGGACCCCAACCGGCCCATCAGCTCGCTGTTGTTCCTGGGTCCCACGGGCGTGGGCAAGACAGAGCTGGCCAAGGCCCTGGCGGCCTTCATGTTCGGCAGCGAAGACGCCCTCCTGCAGCTCGACATGTCCGAGTTCATGGAGCGGCACACGGTCTCGCGCCTTGTGGGCGCGCCTCCCGGCTACGTCGGCTACGAGGACGCCGGACAACTGACCGAGACCGTCCGGCGCCGGCCTTTCAGCGTCGTCTGCTTTGACGAAGTGGAAAAGGCCCACCCCGAGGCGGTGAACATGCTGCTCCAGATCATGGAGGACGGCCATCTGTCCGACGCCAAGGGGCGCAAGGTGGACTTTCGCAATACCATCATCCTCATGACCTCCAACGTCGGCGCGGACCTCATCGGCCGCTCGACCGCACTGGGCTTTGGCCGGTCCCGGGATACGGCCCAGAGCGAACAGGAAGCCTACGAGGACATGAAGGACAAGGTCCTGGGCGAGCTGAAGCGCATCTTCCGGCCCGAGTTCCTGAACCGCCTGGACGGCGTGATGGTCTTCCACGCGCTCAACCGCGAGCACATCCAGGAAATCGTCGACCTGGAGGTGGAAAAGGTGTCGGTGCGCCTGGCGGAGCACGGCCTGACCCTGAAGCTCAGCGACGAAGCGCGCACCTACCTGGCCGACAAGGGCTACGACCCGAGCCTGGGCGCTCGCCCGCTGCGGCGCGTCATTCAGAACGAGGTGGAAGACGCCCTGTCGGAGGCACTGCTGGGCGGCCGCTTCGAGGCCGGCGACAAGGTTCTCATCGTGGTAGAGGACGACACCATCGGCTTCCAGGCCCTGGACGAGGACTCGGAAGAAGAGGAAGTGGAGGGCGGTGGCTCGTCCACCGTCCTGGAGTCCGTCCTGAGCTAGACTGCCAGACCGCAGCCGGCATGGACGCCCTTTGTTGAGATTAAAGAGATCGGTTTCTGGCGACAGGAGCCGATCTCTTTCGATCTGCTCCGGGGATGTTACCCGGGCGTCGCGAGCCAGGATATCCAGAAGCGAGAACGAGCCATGAGCAAGAAACGAGTGCAGTACGTCTGCCAGTCGTGCGGCGCCACAGCGCTGCGCTGGGCCGGGCAGTGCAAAGAGTGTGGCGAATGGAACACGCTGGTAGAGACCATCACCGAAGCCCGCAGCCCTGTGGCTGCCAGCCCCGGCTGGGTGGCGGCCAACCAGCCAATGCCCCTGCCCGAGATCCAGGCCGACCAGTTCCAGAGGCTGCCCGTAGCCAACGGCGAGCTGTCCCGCGTCCTGGGGGGAGGCATCGTGCCCGGCTCGGTGATCCTGGTCAGCGGCGACCCGGGCATCGGCAAGTCCACCCTGCTGCTGCAGGCCTGCGCCCAACTATCGGAAGAAGTGCACCCCATCCTCTATGTTTCGGGCGAAGAGTCGGTGCAGCAGATCAAGATGCGGGCCGACCGCCTGGGCCTGGCGCAGCAGGGGCTGTATCTCCTGTCCGAGACCTCCCTGGACCAGATCCTGATGCACATCGAACAGCTCGGACCGCGCGTGGTCATCGTCGATTCCATCCAGGCAATCTCTTCGGAAGAACTGGAGTCGTCGGCGGGCAGCGTCAGCCAGGTAAAAGCGTGCGCCTCTGCGTTGCTGCGCGTGGCCAAGTCGCAGGCGGTGCCCATGCTCCTCGTGGGCCACGTCACCAAGGCGGGCGCCATCGCCGGGCCACGGGTGCTCGAACACATCGTCGACGCCGTTCTATACCTGGAGGGGGATCGCTTTCACACCTATCGCCTGCTCCGCGGCGTCAAGAACCGCTTCGGCTCGACGCACGAGGTGGGCGTCTTTGAGATGAGCGAGCAGGGCATGGTGGAGGTGAGCAACCCCTCCGAGGCGTTCCTTGCGGAGCGCCTGCCCGACGCCTCCGGGTCGGCCATCGCCGTGACCATGGAGGGCACCCGCCCGCTGCTTGTCGAGATCCAGGCCCTGGCGAGCACGACGAGCTTCGGGCTGCCGCGCCGCACGGCCAACGGCATCGACGTCAACCGCCTCCTGCTCCTCATCGCCGTGCTTTCCAAGCGCGTGGGGCTCCGCCTGTTCGACCAGGACGTCTTTGTCAACGTCGTGGGCGGGCTGCGGGTGGGCGAGCCTGCCGCCGACCTGGCCATCGCCCTGGCTATCGCCACCAGCCTGCAGAACCTGGCGCTGCCGCCCGACATGGCGGCCATCGGCGAAGTGGGCCTGTCGGGCGAGCTCCGGGCCGTGGGTCACCTGGGGCGCAGGCTCAACGAAGCCGCCAAGCTCGGGTTCCGCCGCTGCATCGTGCCGGCCACCCACCGCAAGCTGTCGGGACTGTCCGACGACGTTTCCGTCATCCCGGCCCGGTCTCTTTCCGAGGCCCTGGCCGCGGCTGTGGCCGGGCAGCCTCGTCAGCGCGGCAAGAACGTTGACAATTGATCTGGATTGTGCTAAGATTGTTTCAGTCAGGCATTGTGTGGCCTGACAATTTCAGCGCGAGGAAAGGAGGCGCGCCTATAACGCTGGCGACGACCGCAACAATCGATACCACTTAGGGGGTCAGTCTTCATGATTATGGAGCTTATTGTCCGCTTTATAGGGATGATCCTCCTAGGGGCAGCCGGCTGGCGGTTCGGGCAGTACCTATCTGGCGGGGCCGGCCCTGATGCATCATTACGTTATGTTGTCGTTCTCATGCTCGCTGGGGTCGCCTTGGGGGGACTGCTCACGCCTTATTTGGTCATCAAGCCGATTCAATTCTTGAGCCGCAAGATCCGGCAGTTACCGGCCCAGGAACTCTTTGCCATCATTCTCGGACTTATTGTCGGCTTGTTGATCGCGGCTTTGTTGGCACCGGTTCTGTCGAACCTGCCATCGCCCTTTGGAGAGTACTTGCCGTTCATCGCTGCAGCTCTTTTCGGTTATCTTGGCACGGCAGTGATGGTCATGCGACAAAAGGATATCTTTGCCCTGGTCGGCACGCGCCTGGCAGGCGACCGCTCGGTGTCGCCCGAAGACCGGCCCGTGTTGCTCGACACCAGCGTCATCATCGACGGGCGCGTTGCCGACATCAGCCAGACGGGCTTTATCTCGGGCACGATGATCGTGCCGCGCTTTGTGCTTAACGAGTTGCAGCACATAGCCGACTCGCCCGAGGTCCTGCGGCGGAACCGTGGCCGGCGAGGATTGGATATGTTGAACCGCCTCAAAGAGGAATCCGTCTCTCCGGTACGTATCACCGACATGGACGTCCAGGAGGCCCGGGAAGTCGACGACAAGTTGATCATGCTCGCCAAGAACCTGCGCTGCCCCATCCTCACCAACGACTATAACATGAACCGGGTGGCGCAACTCCAGGGCGTCGTCGTCCTGAACATCAACGAACTGGCCAACGCCGTCAAGTCGGTCCTGCTGCCCGGCGAGACCATTTCGGTGCGCGTCATCCAGGAAGGCAAGGAGCTGGGGCAGGGGGTCGGCTACCTGGACGACGGCACCATGATCGTCATCGAGGAAGGGCGGCCCTACATCGGGCAGACCATCCCCATCCTTGTGAAAAAGGTCCTGCAAAAGACCGAGGGCCGGCTGGTGTTTGCCCAACCGGATCTGGACAGGTGAAAGTTCCATGGCCGTGATCACCCTCTCGCGCCAACTGGGCAGCCACGGCGAAGAGATCGCCACGATCGTCGCCCGAGAGCTGGGTCTGCGCCTCATCGACGCCGAGACCATCAACCGCGCGGCTCAAAAGGCCGGCGTGCCCCGGGTCGCCCTGGCCGAGTTGGAATCGGAGGGGCAGCGGAGCCTCACGAACCGTATGCTCAACGCCCTGCGCGCCATGCCCGGG
>JAAYZQ010000415.1 GCA_012514775.1 Anaerolineaceae bacterium | reverse complement strand
GTCGAGGGCTGCCGAGTCCCTGCCGGCGACACCGGCGCAGAGCGATGCGCAGTACCCGTCAGGCATTATACCCGCTCGCAGGAATAAAGTCAATTATTATAGTGTTAAACCTGCATTAAACCTGGGAGCACTCCCCCTTCCCGTATCGGGAAGGGGGCCGGGGGGTTAGGTTGCCCTTGACAAACCACCTCTCCCCCTTTATAATGCAAGCAAGTGGTTGCTTTCATCGTCGCCTGGATTCAGGGGAGCGCGAGATGTCTGCGAAGGACCACGGCGTGGCAGGGGAAATCAAAGGCGAGCTGCCGGCCGGTGTGGCAGCCGACGCCACACGGGAACGTATCCTCCGCGCCGCCGCGGACCTCTTTGCCGAGAGGGGGTACCTGCGGGCCACCACTCGCGCCCTGGCCGCCGCCGCGGGCGTCAACGAGGTTACCCTCTTTCGCCACTTTGGCAACAAGCTCAATCTCCTCGCCGCCGTCGTCCACGAGTGGTCGGGCCTGCCCGACCTCGCCGCGCTCCTCGAAGGCCGGCTCACCGGCGACTATCGCCACGACATGCTCCGCGTCGGCCACGTCCTGCATGCCATGTTTGCCGGGCGGCGCTCGGCGATGCGCCTCGTCCTGTGCGAAGCCGCCCAGGTCCCCGAGCTCCAGCGGGTGCTGGGGCAAACGCCCCTCCAGCTCCGCCAGGTCCTGGCCGGCTACCTGCGCCAGCAGATTGCCGCCGGCCGCGTCCGTCCCCTTGACCCCGAAGTAATGGCCCAGGCCTTCTTTGGCCTGTTTTTCGCCTACAACGTCAGCGAAGTTCTGGTGCCCGCGCGCCTGGCGCCGGGCATGAGTGTCGACGCCGTGGTCGAGCAGTTCGTCGACCTGTTCGTGAGCGGGACGATTCACAGGCCCTGACCCGGCAAAACACAGGGAGACCCGCTCAACATCGAGATGGAAGAGGAGGTTCGGAAAGGATGTCACTCGAAAAACGAGAGCTGTACCGGCTGCCCTGGTCCAAGAACGACAATCCCATCGCCTGGCTCGAAATCACCGACATCTGCAACCTGCACTGCGAGGGCTGTTACCGCCAGCGGCTCACGGGCCACAAGCCGCTGGACGAGATCAAGGAAGAGATCCTCTTTTTCAAGCGCTGGCGCAACCCCGACAACGTGTCCATCGCCGGCGGCGAGCCCCTGGTCCACCCCCAGATCGTCGACATCGTGGCCTTTATCGCCGAGAACGGCCTGAAGCCCATCGTCCTGACCAATGCCGCCATGCTCACGCCCGAGCTGTTGCGCGAGCTCAAGGCGGCGGGGCTGGCGGGCTTCACGGTCCACATCGACAGCCACCAGGGCCGGCCCGGCTGGGAGGGCAAGAGCGAGGCCGAGCACAACGAGCTGCGGGAGCATTATGCCCGCATGATCGCCGCCGAGCGCAACCTCATCACCATCTTTAATTCCACCGTCTATCCTTCGACGTTCCACGAGATCCCCGACGTCGTGCGCTGGGGCCAGGGGCACCTGGACATCGTCCACGGCCTGGTCTTTATCACCTACCGCATCCTCGAAACCGAGGCCAGCGTCGGCGTCGACGAGCGCGGCGCCGAGGTCGATGCCCGCCGGCTCAGCTACTCCACCGGCAGTTTTGACGAGGATTTTGTGACTGCCCCCGAGGTATACCAGATCATCAAAGAGCACTGTCCCGCCTACCAGCCTTCGGGCTACCTGGGCGGGACCATCCGCCACGACTCGTACAAGTGGCTGGCGGGGGCCATGGTTGGCACCAAACACGGAATTTACGGCTCTGTCGGGTCCCTGGCCATGCAGGTGGCCCAGGCCGGCCACCACCTGTTCTGCGGCACGTACCTGGCCTATCTGGCGCAGATGAAGGCTGCGCCCCTCATGTTCCTGCTGGCGCCCTGGGACCCGGCCGTCCGGCACGCGCTGAAAAACTGGCTCGGCGACGTGGTGCGCCACCCGTCGCATTTCCTGGGCCGGGTCCAGATCCAGACCATCGGCATCATCCAGGCGCCCGACCTCCAGCCCGGGGGCCAGGCCGACATGTGCGACAGTTGCCCCGACATGACCGTCTGGAACGGCACCCTCATCAACTCCTGCCGCATGGACGAGTACCGCCTCTTTGGCGGCATGCTATCCGTGACCCGGAAGGAAGCGCCCGAGCCCCAGCCCGAGCTGCAAGATGAGCGCCAGCCCGAGCTGGTGGGGCCCCGGGACGGGGACAGGGAGTAGGGCGCCGGCATGAGGGCGAGAACCGGGCCCATCCAGTTCGCGCGCAGCCTCCTCCAGATCCTGCGCGGCAAGCCCCAGGTCCCCCCCTCCCTGGAGGGCAACCAGGCACTGCGCGTGATCCTGAACCGGCGCAGCGTACGGCGCTTCTCCACGGCCGAGATCCCCGACGACGTCATGGCCGCCATCCTCGAAGCCGGCCGCCTGGCCCCATCCACCGTCAACCTCCAGACGTGGAGCTTTGCCCTCTTCTCACCCGCCACCTGGCAGGCGGCCTTTGGCCGGGCGCTGCCCTTTGGCGGCGCCCGGGCGGTCGTCGTCATGGCCGACAGCCACCGGGTGCGCCTCGCCCTCGACTCCTTTCCCCACAGCCCCCTGGTGGAGCACACCGTCGCCGTGATGAACGCCTCGCTGGCGGCCATGAATATGAACATCGCCGCCGAGGCCCTGGGCGTGGCCTCGGTCATGCTGTCCGAGACGGGACAGACGGGCATCCTTGACGCCGGCTACCTGGCCGAGAAGCTGGGCCTGCCCCCCGGCGTGGTGCCTCTCATGACCATCGTCCTGGGCTATCCCCGGGGCGGCTACCCGCCCATGCCGCCCAGGCTGCCACTGGACCAGATCTGTTTCCAGGGCACATACCCGGAGCCCGCCCCGGGGCTGATGGACGATTGGCTGGCGCAGATGAAGGCCGGCTATCGGGCCAGCCACCCCCTCTCCTCCTTTGACGCCCAGTTGCGGGTCTACGAGCTCAAGCTCGCCCGCGCAGAGGCCGCGTTGCAAGCCATGCTCTCCGCCGGGCGCGGCCCGGGGAGCTGAGGTGCCGGGGACCGGGGAAGGAGGTGTGGCGTGCGCGCGTGGCTGATCGTCAACCCGGCAGCCGGGCCGTGGGACGTGCGCCACGAGCTCCCCCTGGTGCAGAGTCACCTGGAGAAGCACGGCTGGCAGACCTCCCTGCACCCGACCACGCGGGCCGGCGAGGCGACGCCCCTGGCCCGGCGGGCGGTCGAGGGGGGTATCGACGCCGTGTTTGCCGTGGGCGGGGATGGCACCCTCAACGAGATCGTCAACGGCCTGGCGGGCAGCGACGTCGTCCTGGGCGTCCTGCCGGGAGGGACGGGAAACGTGTGGGCCAGGGAGCTGGGCCTGCCCACGCGCTCGCTGCGCCACCCCCAGCCCCTGGTGGAATCGGCCCGGGCCCTGGTACCGGGGACCATCCACCGCATCGACCTCGGGCAGGCCAACGGCCGCTACTTTTTGCAGTGGGCCGGCGTGGGCCTGGACGCGGAGGTAAACCGCATCATGGAGCCGCGCACCCGCACCCAGAAGCACCTGGGGGCCGTCGCCTACGTCGCTGCCGGGGTGGCGACGGCCCTCCACATGGCCGGCCCTCGGGTGCGCATCTGGGTGGACGGCAAGCGCGTCTATCGCCAGGCCATTCTCATCGTCATCTGCAACTCGCAACTGTACGGCGCGGTGGCCCGCATCGCACCCGGCGCTCACCTGGACGACGGGCTCCTGGACGTCCACGTCTTTGCCGGCACCGGCTTTGGCGATGCCCTCCGGGCGACCCTGGGCGTCCTCACCGGTCTGCACGTGCGCGACCCGCGACACAGCATGTTCCAGGGTCGCACCATCAGGATCGAGCCCAGCAGGCCCCTGGCCGTCGCCGTGGATGGCGAGCCGTACTGCCTGACCCCCATCACCTGCCAGGTCGCGCCGCGGGCCCTTTCGGTCCTGGTTCCGCCGTCTGCCTGCCCCGATCTCTTCATGGCTCCTGAACACGTGAATGAGGACCGGGCTGCCACAAAAACATAAAGGACACGGAGGGGCCCGGGCCCTCGGACCCAGGCTCCTCCGTGTCCTCCGCGACTCTCGTCCGGACTAGCCGGAAGTTGCCGGCGGTTTGTCCGCGCGGGGCAGGGTAAACCAGAAGGTGCAGCCCTCGCCGGCGACGCTTTTCACACCCACCTGGCCGCCCAGCTTGTGCACGATGCGACGGACGAGGGCCAGCCCCAGGCCATGTCCCAGCTTTTCGGGGCGGTCGAGCCGGCTGAAGGGCACAAAGAGCCGCGCCTGCTCCTCCTCGGTCAAACCGGGTCCCCTGTCCCGCACCCAATATCGGATCATTTCCGTGCGGCCGGCGCCGGGGGCCGGTGTTTCCAATTCGTAACCGATCTCCAGGTGGGGCGGTTGGCCGCCGTACTTCAGGGCGTTGGACAGATAGTTGGTCCACACGCTCTCGATCCAGGGCGCGTAGCCCAGCGCAGCCGGCAGATCCTCGGCCACGTGCAGTTCGGCCTCCGCCCGCCCGATCTCGGGCTCCAGGCTGCGGCAAGCCTGGTCCACGATGCCGGCCATATCGAGGGCCTCAACGCGCACCTCGCCGCTGCGGGTGCCCGCCAGGAGCAGCAGCGACTCGACGATGTCGTTCATCCGCCGCGTGCCCTCGAGGATGTTCCGCACCATCCTCTGTGGCCCCTCGCCCTCCACGCGGGCCAGGACGCCCGACAGCAGGTCGGCCGAGCCCACGATCATCGACAGGGGGTTCTTCAGGTCGTGGGCCACGGTATAATCGTAGGCCTCCAGTTCGGCGGTCAGCACCTGGAGCTCCTCGTTGCGCCGGCGCAGCGCATCGCGGACGGCCACCTGTTCGGTTACGTCCTGGAAGACGCCCACGGCGCCGGCCACCCGGCCCTGGTCGTCACGAATGGGCGCCGTGTTTGCCAGCAGGCTGCGGCGCTGGCCATCGGGCAGGAGGATAACCTCCTCCACTTCGCTCCAGGTCTCGCCGTCCCGGGCCGAGCGGGTGAGGGGCAGCGTTTGCGGGTCCCAGGGCCTGCCATCGGGGTGATAGATCTGCATCCGGGCAAAGCTTTCATCACTTTCCCCGGTGGGCAAACGCCGCACGTACATGCCCTCGGCCGCGGGATTGGCCAGGACGATGCGTCCCTGCTCGTCGGCCAGGACGATCCCTTCCGGCGCGTTGTCCACCAGGGCCTTGAGCCGCGCTCGCTCGGCGGCCAGGGCCGCCTGCACCCGCGACTGCTCGCTGACGTCGTGCCAGACGACCACCGCGCCGGCCGGGCCGCCGTTCTGGCGCAGAGGGGCGCCCGAGGCCACCACCGCCCGCTCCTGCCCATCGGCCCCGGTCAGGCGCACGGGCATGCCGTGGGTCGCCTGGCCGTGCAGCGCCCGGGAAGCAGCCGTCTCTTCCACTTCTAGCGGCCGGCCATCCGGATGGCGCGCCTGTAGGCGCCGGGCCAGGTCCGGCAGACTGGCGCCCACGTGGTCCAGCCCATACAGATCTCGCGCCGCGCGGTTGGTAGCGATGAGGGTGCCATTGGGATCGTAGACCATGACCGCCTCGACCATCGCCTCGAACACGGCATCCAGCTCCTGGGCCTGCTGTCGCGCCCGGGCGGCCAGCTCCTCGATCTTTTGCTGTGCCTGCATCTGGGACGTGACGTCGTGCCACACGACCACGGCGCCACCGGGGCCATCTTCCTGCTTGAGGGGAGCCGCGTTGGCACTCATGACGCGGTCGCCGCCCTGGGCGTGGGCAAAGAGAAAGAGCTCGCCCTGGACCGTCTCGCCACGCAGTGCCCGATCCACGGGGGAATCTTCGAGCGCCGCCGGCCGGCCGTCCAGGTGGCGCAGGTTCAACAGGCGTATGATCTCTGGCCGATCGCGGCCCTGCAGGGCCGGCCCGTAGGCCACCCGCGCGGCCCGGTTGGCCCTCGCAGGCCGGTCGGACGCGTCGTACACGATCACCGCCTCGACCATCTCCTCAAAGATGGCGTCCATTTCGTCGGCTTGCTGCTGTGCCTGGGCGGCCAACTCCTCGATGCGCTGCCGGGCCAGGACCTCGTCCGTCACGTCGCGGATCAGGATCATTACCCGTTCTACGCCGCCGTTCCCGTCCGGGAGAGGCACGTAATCGACGTTCCAATAGCCCTTCTGCCCGCCTGGCTGCATCGCGGCCTTGTGCTCTCGGACGTGAACGGCGCGCCCGGTGCGGTACACCTTCTCGATGGCCCGTGTTGCCTCAGGGGCAAGCTCCGGATAGGCCTCGGCCAGGGTAATGCCCATCAGGCCGGTGCCCGGCTGCTGGGCGAGGGCATAATTCTCGATGTTGGCCAGCTCGAAACGGTGCTCCGGCCCGCCGACGACGGCGATTCCCAATGGCACAGCCTGCAGCAAGCCGCGCAAAAAGTCTCGCTGGTCGCGATTTTCGGTCAGGAGTCGTTCCTGCTCGGCTTCCGCTGCCTTCTGAGCCGTCACGTCCCGGATCGTCAGGATGCCCAGGAAGGGGTTGCCGTCTCGATCGTGGATCAGGCCGCCGTTGTAGCTCCAGACACCTTGCTCGCCGCGCGCGTTGCGCACCCGCAGCTCGAGGCCGGTCAGCGTCTCGCCGCGGAGCACACGCCCCAGGGGCCAGTCGTCCGGTTCCAGGGGATGGCCCTCCAGGTCCGACACCACAAAGCCCGACGAGAACTCGTGCAGGTGCTTTTGCACTTCGGCGACGCTCTCGAGCCCGTGGAGGCGCAGCCCGGCGGGGTTCATCTCCAGGACGTTGCCCTCCAGATCAAAGACGACCAGGCCCTCGCTCATGCTGCCGAGAATCGCCTGGTCGCGGCTGGCGACGTCGCGGGCCGCATGGCGCTTTTCATCCAGCGCCTGGCGCAACGCCAGGCGCTCTGCGTCGGCCGCGCGCAGCTCTTCGCTTACGGCGTCCAGCTTCCGAGCCGTGGCAATGAGCTCCTCGACCAGGCGCTCAACCGGCTGGCTTGCCAGCCGTTGCTCCAGATCATGCACATCCGTCATAGTCGTGCACCTTGCACCAGCTTTTCCTCTCCCTGGTTGGCATCCCGAACCCAGCCTCCCGCGCCGGCAGTCGCCTATCATGCGGGTGCGCCGCCGTCCGAGCAAGTTGGCATTGTAGCATTATACGCCGGCTGCGTCAAATTGGTACTCGCTTTTGCCAAAAAACCTATACTTCCACGATGAAAGTGACGTATAAATGTGTGCAGTAACGCGTCGATATCGCCATGGTGAAGGCTACCATCTGTACGTTACAGTTCGTATTACATCTAGGAGTTCCGCTCCTCCAACGTCATTCGAAGCGCAGGCCAGGGGCCCGCCACCACCACCGCCCCTGCTTCCATGTTCTTGGGAGGGCCGGCAATGGATTGCCCGGCTATCATCTACGTCATCCTCCCACGGGTTCAAGGCCCCGCCCGGCACATTCCCTTGCGCCCCACAGCCCTTCCATGGTATACTGCCTGCCATGGAAAACACGGACGCAAGCGCTGCGCATCTTGCGGACCACCAGGCCCGCCTGCTGCGCCTGGAGGCCCAGCAGCTCGCCGCCCGGCAACCCGCCTCGGCGGAGGCCGTGGTGCGGGCCGTTCGGGGGCGGGTGGGCGTCCAGGCCCAGGAGCCCCGGGCTGCCCGCCTCGCCCTACGCGCGCGCATCCGGGGCCTGGGGGCCGCGGCGGTCGAGGCCGCCCTGGTCCGAGAGCGCTCGCTGGTGCGCACCTGGACGCTGCGGGGGACACTGCACCTGGTGGCCGCCGAGGACCTGGCCTGGCTCCTGGGCCTGCTGGCCCCCGGCCTCATCCGCGGCGGAGAGCGGCGCCGGCTCGAGCTGGGGCTGGATGCCGGCACGAGCCGGCGCGGGGTCGACGCCCTGGACCGCATGCTCCGCGCCGAAGGCCCCCTCACGCGCGCCGAGATTGCCGCCCGGCTGGCGGCGTTGGGCATTCCCACCGCCGGGCAGGCCACGATCCACCTCATCGGTCTGGCCGGCCTGGAGGGCGTGCTGTGCTACGGCCCCGACCGCGACGGAGAGGCGACGTTTGTCGCCCTGGAGGACTGGCTGGAGAACTGGCCGAAGAACGGAAACGAGCCCGGGCCGGCCCTGCCGCCGGAGGACGCGGCGACCGAGCTTGCCCGGCGCTACCTGGCGGGCTATGGCCCGGCGATCCCCGAGGACCTGGCCACCTGGTCCGGCCTGAAGGTAGGCGAGGCGCGGGCCGCCTGGCGGCGCCTGGAAGGCCGCTTGCTGGGGGTCACCCTTCGCGGCGCGCCCGCCTGGCTGCTGGCCGACGACTCGGCCCGCCTGGACGCGGCGCCTCCGGCCGGCCCCATCGTGCGCCTCGTGCCCGGCTACGACCCCTACCTCCTGGGCTACCGCCGCCGAGACCTGGCCGTGGACCCCGAGCATGCCAGGGCGATCCACCCCGGCGGCGGCGTCCTCCACCCCGCCATCCTCGTCGACGGCCGGGCCGCCGGCACGTGGAAGCCTGCCCGCCGCCGGGGCCGCCTCGACGTCACCCTCCAGCCATTCGACGCTCTCGACGGCGTGGCGCCGCAACTGGAGGCCGAGGTCGAGGATGTGGCTCGCTTTCTGGAAGAAGCACGGCAGCAGGCCTGACCGCTTCGTGGAGCGCCACGAGGCGCGAATACGGCTTCAGGACCCCCGAGCTTGCTCGGGCCGTCCCACTCGGCCGAGACTGCCCGGCCGGGCCCGGAACTCCTTGTGGCCCGGCGCGTTCAATTCTGATCCAGGGGTCTGATTTATGTCAAAATCATTGCAGCGCCGCCTGGCGAGCACCTGGGGCCGGCCGCGACCTTCGGGCCGGCTGGTGGGCGTCCTGCTGGTCAACGTGGCGACCTTTTGCTGGGCGACCAACATCGTCCTGGGGCGCTCGCTGCGGGCCGAAATCGGGCCCATCACCCTGGCAGCCCTGCGCTTTTCCCTGGGCGCGACGATCCTGGTCGCCATGCTGGGCCGGGGAGAGCCCGAGGGCCGGCGGCTGGGGCACGACCGCTGGCTCCTCTTGCTCATGGGCATCACCGGCGTGGTCCTCTTTGCCCCCGCTCTGTACCTTGGCCTGCGCTATACCACGGCCCTCAACGCGACTCTTATCCAGGCCCTGGCGCCCCTGGTCACCGGCGTCCTGGCCGCTCTCCTCATCCGCGAGCCCATGTCCCGCGCCCAGGCGGCAGGCGCCGTCGTCGGCCTGGCGGGCGTCCTCGTCCTCATCTCCCGGGGCTCCCTGGACTTCTGGCGGACCATCGGCAGCAGCACGGGCGACCTCATCGTCCTCGTGGCCGTGACGCTCTGGTCGCTGTACACCGTCGTCAGCCGGCGGGTCACCGCCCGCCGGCCGGTGTTGTCGGCCACCGCGCTGTCCACCCTGTTGGGCGTTCCCTTTCTCCTGGCGGCCATGATCTGGGAGTGGCAGGCCATGCCCCCTCAGCTCAGCCCAAAGCTGGTCGCAGCCATCGTCTATATCGGCATCAGCCCCACCGTCGTGGGCTTCCTGTCGTGGAATGCCGGCGTGCGCCGCCTGGGCTCCAGCGGGGCCATGGTCTTTTACAACACCCTGCCCCTCTACGGCGTGCTCCTGTCCTCGCTCTTCCTGGGCGAGCAGCTCAGCCTGACCCACCTGGTGGGCGGCGGCCTCATCGTCGGCGGCGGGCTGTGGGCCGCCCGGCCGCAGACCCGGGCGCATCCGGCAGCCGTGAGGGGCGACAACCGATCTTCTTTGACAAACTGACATTGGTCAAGTATACTGGCACATGTTCCGGTGGGACCCCGCTGCGAGGCGGGCCGGCCCGCACTCCAGGTTGCAGGAGGTTCGACAATGGCAGCGCGTATGAGCACGCTGGCCGAGGTCTTTCAGGGATGGGAGGGCCACCAGGCCAGCCTGGTGAGCGCCATCACCCCGCTGGCGCCTGAGCAACTGCTCTGGCGGCCGGCGGCCGGGCTCAACTCCGTGGGCGAGCTTGCCCGGCACATCAGCCTGGCCCGCGTCGATTGGTTCGCGCGCGACCTGTTCGGCCACATCACCCTGCCGCCCCTGGCCGATCCGGTCTGAGGACTCGACCATGGACCTGATGGACATCGTCCTTCGCCAGTCCGTCCCGCGGCCGTGGGCCGAAGGCGAGAAAATTCCGTGGGACGACCCCGACTTTTCCCGGCGGATGCTCCTGGAGCACCTGTCGCAGGAGCACGACGCCGCCAGCCGCCGTTTCACGACCATCGACGAGCAGGTGGCGTGGATCCACGACACGGTCCTGGGCGGCCGGCCGGCCAGGATCCTCGACCTGGGCTGCGGACCGGGCCTCTACTCCAGCCGCCTGGCCGGGCTGGGCCACAGGTGCGTGGGCATTGACTTTTCCCCGGCCTCCATCCAGTACGCCCGCGACGCCGCCCGCCTGCAGAACCTGCCCTGCACCTACGTCCACGAGGACCTCCGCACCGCGGACTATGGCGAGGGCTACGGGCTGGCCATGTTTATCTATGGCGAGCTGAACGTCTTTCGCCCCGCCGACGCCCTGTCCATCCTGCAAAAGGCCCGCGCCGCCCTCGCGGACGGCGGCCGCCTCCTCCTGGAGGTCCACACCTTTGCCGCCGTTCGGGCCCTGGGCGGCGGGCGCCGGACCTGGTACAGCGCCGAGAGCGGCCTGTTCCTGGACCGGCCCCACGTCTGCCTCATGGAGCCCTTCTGGGACGGCGAGGAGAACGTGGCCACGGAGCGCTACTTCGTCGTCGAGGCGCCGTCCGGCAGCGTCACCCGCTACGCCTCCAGCACCCAGGCCTACACCGACGAGGGCTATCGCTCGCTCCTGGCCAGGGCCGGATTTAGCGACGCGACCTTCCATCCGTCGCTGCGGGGCGAGCTGGACAGGTCACAGGCCGACTTTTTCGTCATCGTCGCCGAAAAGTCCTAAATTGCCGTATTGGGCCCAGAGAAGGATGCCACCTGCTCGTAGGCGTAGGCAGCGCGCAGCACCCGGACCTCGTCCAGGGGGGCGCCGACCAATTGCAGCCCCAGGGGCAGGCCCTCGGCCGTGAATCCGCACGGCACCGAGATGGCCGGCAATCCCAG
>JAAYZQ010000414.1 GCA_012514775.1 Anaerolineaceae bacterium | reverse complement strand
TATCTCCTGAGCGTCAACGGCTCGAACCTGGAGATCGCGCGGGAGGTGAACTGCCGCAGGGTCGTCGTCATACCCGATTTTGGCCAGGGCCTGGAGAGCCTGGAGCGCAACGTCGAGCGCCTCGAGTCGTGGGGCGTGCCCTACATCGTCGACCCGGTCATCAATCCCCTGATGTTTGGCTTCACCGAGTCCATCGCTCGCTACGTGGAGGCGCGGCGCCGATTTCCCGACCAGGAGATGCTCATGGGCATTGCCAACGTCACCGAGCTGACCGATGCCGACAGCCCCGGGGTCAATGCCCTGCTCATGGGCATCGTGGCCGAGCTGGGGATCGAATACGTCCTCACCACGGAAGTGATCCCCTGGGCCTGGGGCTCGGTGCGCGAGGTGGACGCGGCCCGCAGGCTGATGCACTATGCCAGCCGGCACAGGGTCCCGCCCAAGAACCTGGACGACCGCCTCATCGTCGCCAAGGACCCTCCCTTCCAGTCCCTCGCCGAGGGCCAGCTTCGGGAGATGCAGGCCAGGGTCCGCGACCGCAACTACCGAATCTTTTGCGACGGGCAGCAGATCGTGGCCTTTAACGGCGCGCAGTTCATCGCCGGCACCGATCCACAGGCCATCTTTGACCGGATGGCGCTCCAGGGCGACGCCGGGCACGCCTTTTACCTGGGACGCGAGCTGGAAAAGGCCTCTCTGGCGCTGCGCCTGGGCAAGCGCTACGTGCAGGATCAGCCGCTGCGCTGGGGTTACCGGGATGAGCGCCTGCCCGGCCACCATCGGGAGGTGGACGGGTGAGCCCGCTGATCCAGTACGTGCCCGGCGACACCCTGTTCCATCGCCTCGATCCCCGGGCCAAGATCATCTTTATGTTGCTCCTGGCGGGCCTGATCCTGATCGTGCAACGCATCTGGCTGGTAGCCGCCATCTGGCTGACGCTGCTCCTCCTGTGGCGAATCGCCCGCCTCCCCATGGCCATGCTGGCAGACACGGGCAAGGCGCTGGCCGGGCTGGCCCTGTTCCTCTTTGTCGTCCAGGCCCTCTTTTACCCGGGAGAGACGTCGCTGGTCTATCCCATCATCCCCACCGCGGTGCCCATCGTCGGCGGCATCGGCCGCATCACGCTGGAGGGGATCCTGTTTGCCGTGCTCATCATCCTGCGCCTCTTTGCCGTGATCCTCATCCTGCCCCTGGTGAGCCTGACGACGCCGGTCCACCTGTTGACCCTGGGCCTGGTTCGCATGGGCCTGCCCTATCGCGTGGCCTATTCCATGACGACGGCCATCAACCTGATCCCTGTCCTTCAAGACGAGGCCAACGTCATCGTCGATGCCCAGCGGCTGCGGGCCATGCAGGTCTTTGAGAAGGGCCGCTTCTGGGAAAAGCTGCGCTCCTATCCGGCGCTGGTGACGCCCCTCGTCATTGGCGCCATGCGCCGGGCGCAGTTGATCGCCGTGGCCATGGATTCGCGTGCCTTTGGCGCAAGCAAGACCCGCACGTTTGTCCAGGACATCCGCATGCGGACCATGGACTGGCTTTTCGTGGGCGCGACGGTGCTGTACGTCGGGCTGGCCGCGGCCGCCGCCTGGGTCTTCTGAGGGTGTCCCACGTGTCCCGACCAGCCATCGTCTTTGACCAGGTTTCCTATCGCTACCCGGGCGGCAAGCGGCGCGCCATCTCGCGCCTCAGCGTCTCCATCCGGGAGGGCGAGTTTGTGGCCGTCCTGGGCGAGAACGGGGCCGGCAAGTCCACTTTTTGCCAGATGCTGAACGGCGTGATCCCCACCACGCGGGGCGGCCGGATGCGCGGCCGGGTCACGGTCGCCGGGCTCGACACCCAGGTGGAAGGCGTTGCCCGCCTGTCCAGCAAGGTGGGCATCGTCCTGGAAGACCCGGAAACCCAGTTGTTTACCACCTCCGTGCTCCACGAAGTGGCCTTTGGCCCCGAAAACCTGGGCGTGGAACCGGCCGAGATCCTGAGGCGCGCCGCCTGGGCCCTGGAGGCGGTCCGCCTGGCGGGGCACGAGGGCCAGCCACCCGCCACCCTCTCGGGCGGGCAGAAGCAGCGCCTGGCCATCGCCGCTGCCCTGGCCATGATGCCCGGCATCCTGGTCCTGGACGAAGCCACGTCCCAGTTGGACCCCGTTGGCACGGCAGAGCTGTTCTCCATCGTCGGGGAGCTGAACCGGGAGCGGGGCATGACCATCGTCATGGCCACCGACGAGGGCGAGCAGGTGGCCGAGTTCTGCGACCGCGTGCTCGTCCTCCACGAGGGCGAGCTGGTGGCCGACGGGACGCCACGTGAGGTGTTTGCCGACGAGGCGCTCCTGGCCCGCGTGGTCATCCGCTCGCCGCAGGTGTCGCAACTGGCCAGCTACCTGGCCCGCGAGGGCTGCCCGCTGCCCGATTTTCCCATCACCCTGGCGGAGGCCCGCCGGGGCGTCGAAGCGCTTCTGGAAGGCGGCCGGGGAACGTGAGCACGCCGGCCATTCGCACCCAGGACCTCACCTTTGCCTACGACGCGGGCAGGGCTCCCGCGTTGTTTGGCCTCAACCTGACCGTGCAGCGCGGGGAGTTCCTGGGGATCATTGGCGAGAACGGAGCCGGCAAGACGACGCTGCTCAAGAACCTGGTCGGGCTGCTGCGGCCGACGGCCGGCGAGGTCTGGATCGAGGGGCAGGACGCCGGCCGGCTTGCCGTCAGCGAGCTGGCGACGCGCATCGGCTTTGTCCTGCAGAACCCGGACCAACAGCTCTTTGCCCAGACCGTGGAGGAGGAGATTGCCTTCGGGCCGCGAAACCTGGGCCTGGACAGGGACGTGATACGGGCCAGGTCGGACCGGGCGATTGCCGCCACGGGGCTCGATGCTGTGCGGGACGAGTTCCCACCGGCCCTGCCCAAGGGCGAGCGAGCCAAGGTCGTCATCGCCTCGGTGTTGGCCATGCAGCCCCGCATCCTGATCCTGGACGAGCCCACGACGGGGCAGGACTACAAGGGCTGCCACCAGATCATGGGCATTGCCCGCCAGCTACACGGGGAAGGACACACGGTCCTCGTCGTCACCCACGACATGTCCCTCATCGCCGAGTACACGGCGCGCACCCTGGTCCTCCACGGCGGCCGGGTCCTCCTGGATGGGCCCACCGCCGAGGTCCTGGCCCAGCCCGAGATCCTGGGCCGCACGCACGTGCTCCCTCCCCAGATCACCCAGTTGTCGCAGGCGCTCCCGCCCCGGCTGGGGCTGCCGCCCACGGCCCTGACCGTCCAGGAGCTGGGGCAACATATCCTCGAAAAAAGAAAAAGAGAAGGAGAAGAACGATGAAAAAAGGGTTGCTGACCACCCATCCGGCCGTGATTGCCGTCTGGGCCGCGCTCATCGCTGCCGTCATGCTCGTGCCCGCCTTTCCCATCATCGGCACCGGCGCGACGTTCAGCGTGAGCTCGGCGCTCTTTCCCCTGGCCGGGATCTTTTTCGGGCCCATGGCCGGTGCGCTGTGCGCGGCCATCGGCGCCTTTGTCGGCCATCTCATCGCGCCGCACACGGCCTTCTTTGGCCCGCTGTCGTTCCTGGTGCCCACCCTGGGCGCCTTCTGCGCGGGCCTGGCGATGACCAGGCGGTGGTACTGGCCCCTGCTCATCATCCTGGGCTTTGCCGGCGCCTGGTACCTGGTCCCCCTGGGCCGGGAGGCGTGGTTCCAGCCGGCCGTCTGGCTCCTGGGGATTGTCGCCTGCCTGGTGGGCTGGCTCGTGGCCTCCAACTGGATCGGCTCCGAGAATCGCAGGAGGATTTTTGTGGGCGTGTTCCTGGCCGCCATGGCGGGTACCATCGCGGACCACGCCTTTGGCTCCCTGTGGGCTCTCATCCAGTTCCGGCTGCCCCCGGAGATCTGGCTGGCAACGCTGCCCCTGGCCCCGGTGGAGAGGACGCTGTTCAGCCTGGGCGCGGCCATCATCGGCACCCCGCTGCTCATCGGCCTGCCCAAGATCGGCCTGCCCGTTGGACAGCGGATGGGAGACCTGGACGACGACCTGGATGACGACGACCTGATGCCCTCGGCCCAGGAGTGACGCGCCTGGCGCCCTGCTCGGCCAGGGCCCGCCGGGCCAGCCCTCGCTGGCATGGCGGGCTCTGGCCTGCCTTTCTCGCCCGGCTTCAGCCTGCCAGCCAGCTCACCACGTACTCGGCCGGCTCCGGCCCGCCGGCCGCCTCCGGGTCCACCGTCCAGCGGCCCTCCAGCCCCATCTCCTTGGCCGTCAGCTCAAAGTGGCACATGGCGATGCCCATGTCCACGCGCTGCAGGTCGCTGCCGCCCGAGACCGGCTCGCTGACCTTGCCATAGCCCGGCGTTCGCTGCAGGAAAAAGTGCCACGCCTGGCCCTGGCGGAGCACCCGCCACGGCTGCCGGTTCGACGCCGAGGGCGCCAGGCGCACCATCTCCAGCGGCGTCGCGTAGTCGCCGGCTGCCTCCTCGTCCAGGGGCTGGTCCCAACTGCCGTCGTAAAAGAGCCTCTCCCATTGCAGCCGGCGCGCCGAGCCGGCCCCGATGTGCGACAGCCGGTCGATGAGGCTGCGCCGGTCGGCGGGGATGCCCAGCGACAGGACGCAGGGCATGTGCTCCTCCGGGCCCAGCCCCAGCCGTTCAGCAAAGCGGCTGCGCCGGAACGTTCCGCCCAGCCAGCAGGAGCCCAGCCCCAGCCCCGTGGCCAACAGCACGATCTGCTCGCCGGCGTAGCCGAAATCCTCCATGTCGTGCTCCGCCGCCCCCACGGCGCCCAGCACAAAGCCCGTCGCCCCCCGGATGAACCCGTAGGTGCCCAGCCCGCGCAGCGCACTGCGGTCCTTTTCCCTCGCCGCCACCAGCACAAAGCGCAACGGGCTGCCCATGGGACCCTCTGCGATGAGCCGGAGGTATTCCTCCAGGGGCTGGCGCCTGTCCGGCCCGATGGGTGTGGCGAGGTACGTGCGGCACGAATAGCGCCTGCGGATAAGCTCGGTGATGGGTGCTCCATGTGACATAACGACCTCCTGATCCCCTCCTCGTCTCGCGCCGCCCCGGCAGGGGGCATGGGGCCATTATACGGAGAATGGGGGAAAAGGCCAGCGGGCAGGGTACGAAGGCGCGGCCAATGCCCCATTGCCTTTTCCCGCCCCTGGTGGTATAATACGGTCAACAGCGTGGAGGAACAGGTAGATGGGCAAGGGGGTACGGGACCCGGAGGTCAACGCCGGCCGGTCGTCCGGCGGCCCGCCCCGGCAGCGGGGGCGCGGCGCCTGGCCCTGGCTGCTCCTGGCAGCCCTCTTGCTCGTTCTGGCCCTGGCCGCCTCGGCCCTGTTCCTGGTCCTGGGTTCCGGGCCGACGCCTACGGGGACCGCGGAGGAAACCCCGGTCGCGGAGGTAACGGTGCCCGAGGAGGAAACGGCGACCAGGACGCCCCCGCCGAGCCCCTCGGTCCTCGTCCCGCCGGTGACCGCGACGCGCACGCCCCTCAGCACCGCCGCCGCACGCCAGACCCCGACGGAAAGGCCGGGCCCCGGCCCGACTGGAACCGCGGCCGGCGCTGCAACGCCCCCGCCCACGCCCACGGTACAGGTGGAGACAAACGAGGGCACCGAGATCACGGACGTCTCGACGCTTGGCGAGGTCAACATCGAATACCCCATCCGCATGACCGCCGGCTCCAGCGACGTCGTCGTCCTGTCGGTGTACGTGCCGGCCATGCTCGCCTCCCTCGTCCCCATCGAGGTCGAACGGGTCGAGATCCCGCCCGATGCTCCGGCCGTCGCCGGCGAGCTGAACCGCTACCGGGCGACGATCCTGGTCGCCGGCACCATGCGCATCGAGCTCCACTCCCTGGGCTTTGCGGTTGAGGACCTCTACCCGGCAACCCAGGCCATCGACATCGACGAGGTCAACAAGGCCACGGTGTGGGCCTGGAACGTGCAGGCGCCAGAGCGCCCCGGCACCTACGTCCTGGTCGTGAGCGCCTACCGGATTGGCGAGGGCAACGAGGCGCGCCCGAGCTGGATACGCAGCCTGTCCGTCGACGTGGTCGGCCCGCCCGAACCGCGGGGTGTGCCGGGCCTGGGCTGGATCGTCGGCGCGGTGGTGCTGGGCAACGTGCTGGTTGCCGTGGCCCTGGTGCTGGCCCTCAGGCGCAGGCGCGCGCTCCTGCCCGTCCGGCGCCCGCCCTACGACCTGGCCGTGCTCCGCGAGCTGCTGTTGGCTTCCTTTGGGCCCCAGGAGCTGCGACGGCTCTGCCAGAGCCATTCCGACCTGCGGCCCGTACTCGACGACCTGGACGCCGACCCCAGCTTGAACGAGGTGGTCGATGCCGTGGTGGACCACGTCGAGCGATACGACCTGTACGACGTGCTCCTGGCGCTCGTGCGCGAGCACAATCCACGACAATATGCCCGCTTCGAGCCTCGCCTGCGCCCCCGGCCATAACCGCGCCGGGGGTCGCACCCGGCAGAGATCTGCGCCGCCGGCGGCCTACGCCCCGCCCGCCACGCTCCACCGCGGCTCGCGCACGGCCCAATGCAGGGCGCCCAGGCCGGCCAGGCTAACCGCCGCGCTGGCGGCAAACAGCGTTCCGTAGCCCACCGTCGCCAGCCAGGCGCCGATGAGGGGCGCGGTCATGTTCACCAGCCCCACGGTGCTGTTGGCGATGCCCACGTAGGTCGGCCGCTGCTCGGGCCCCGAGAACTCCATGGTCACCAGGATGCCCGAGCTGAGGAGCGCGGCCAGGTGGATGCCCACCAGGCCAAAGACGACGTAATACCACGCCGGTGCCGGCGCCAGCAGGGCCAGGAGAAAGGCCGCCGCCAGGGCCCCCGCGCCCAGCTCCAGGGCGAGCTTGTTGCCAAAGCGGTCGATAAGCAGGCCAAAGCAGAGGTAGCCCACGGTCTCGCCGATCCACAGGGCGGTGGTAAACAGGCCGACCGTCGAGTCGGGCACCTGCCAGCGGTTCACGGCGGCGACCGTCAGGAAGCCGGTGCCCATGCCCCCCAGGGACAGCAGCCAGCGCGCCGAGAGAAAGCGGCGAAAGTTGGCGTCGCCGCGCACGACGCGGGGCAACCGCGCCAACAGGCGCTCCCGCTCGACCGGGCGCCGGGAGGGCGGCTGCGCCGGCTCTCGCGTCCGCGACAGGAAGAACCAGCTTAACGTGACTGCCAGGCCGGCGATGGCAAAGGTGGCCGCAAAGTTCTGGGGGAAGGGCAACTGCTCCAGCAGCCAGGCGCTCAGCGCCGCGCCCGCCACCGCCGCCGCGGCCCCCAGAAAGCTGGCCGCGCCCAGGAACCGGCCGCGGCGGTCGACCGGAAAGCAGCGGGCGATCATGTCCTGCCAGGCCGGAGCCACCACGCCGCCCCCCAGCCCGCGCCACAGGTAGACGACGAAAAACACGACCAGGGCCAGCGCCGGCTGCGAGCCGGCCAGCAGCGCCGCCCCCACCAGCAGCCACACCGGCACCCGTTCCAGGAAAAAGCCGGCCCGGGCGACGACCGGCACCATGCGGGGCAGCCGCTCGATCCAGTGGGCGGCGAACATCTGCGGCAGGAACCAGCTCGCCGACGAGATGACCGCCACCAGGCCCACGGCAAAGGTGCTGTCCGTCAGCTTGGTGACAAAGAGGGGCAGGATGGTGGTGGCGGAGATAAAGCTCAGGCCGAACCAGAAGATGCCGCCATCCAGCAGGTTCATGGCCAGGTTCCAGCGGTAGTGGTGCTCTACCTCCGCGGCCGTCTCGGCCTCGCCGCCGGAGACAAAGGGCCGGTCGGCCTGCAGGAACCGGAGCAGGGCGCGCCGCAGGAAGGGCTGAAAACGGGGAAAGGACGGGCCGGCCACGGACGGGGAGCCCTAGACTGGCCGGGCTGCCCGGCGGGCGGCCTCCATCACTTGCGCCAGGGGAACGCCTGCCCCGGCCGCCAGGCGGGCACAATCGTCGTACTCGGGCGCCGCCGCCACCGGCCTGCCGGCCAGCAGCTTGACCTTGACGCGCACCGTTCCCCAGGGCGTCTCCACCTCCCGGATCTCGCGCCCCGCGACGGCGCGGGACAGGACCTGGTAGCGCACCCCCAGCGTGGGCGTTTCCCGCAGGATCAGATCGACCAGCCGGGCCTGGTCCTCCGGCCGGGCCAGGACGGAGAGCTTGACGGCCGGCCGGTTCTTTTTCATCTGGATGGGCGTGAACCAGGCGTCGAGGGCGCCGGCTTCCATGAGGCGCTCCAGGACGTAGCCCAGGACTTCGCCACTGGCGTTGTCCAGGTTGCACGCCATCTTTACCACCTGGTCCGCCTCCGGGCCCGCCGCCGGCAGGGGCTCACCCAGCCAGGCCCGCAGCGCGTTGGCCCAGGGATACTCCCTGGTGCCAAAGCCGTAGCCCACCCGCCCCACGGCCATGGCCGGCCGCTCGAAGGTCGCCAGCTCGGCCAGGAGCCCGGCGCCCGTCGGCGTCACCAGCTCGCCCGGCCCGGGGCCGGGCAGCGTGGGCGCGCCCACCTCGGCCAGCAAGGCCAGGGTGGCCGGCGCCGGCACCGGCAGCCGGCCGTGCTCGGTCTCGACCGTGCCGCTGCCCAGGGGCAGCGGCGAGGCATAGACCTCCTCCACGCCCAGGCGTTCCAGCCCGGCGGCAAATCCCACGACGTCCACAAGGCTGTCCACGGCGCCGATCTCGTGAAAGTGGACCTGCTCCACGCTCGTGCCGTGGATGGCTGCCTCCGCCCGGGCGATGCGCCGGAAGACGGCCAGGGACCGGGCCACCACCCGCGGCGGCAGGTTGCTTCCGCCGACGATGGCCTCCACGTCCGCAGGATGGCGGGCCGGCCGGTCGCCGGGAACGATGTCGACGCGCAGGTGGGTGCCCGTCAGCCCCCGCCGGGTGACGCGCTCCGCCGCCAGCCGGTAGCCCCCCACGCCCAGCAGCGCCAGGTCCGCCCGGAGGTCGTCCAGCGCCAGCCCGGCGTCCAGCAGCGCGCCGAGGAGCATGTCGCCGCTGGCGCCCCCGAAGCAGTCGAAATAGGCGATCAATCGGCCTCCACGGCAATGACGTCGCCGGCCCGCACCCTGCCTCCCTGGTGCACGCGCACAAAGATGCCCTCCCGGGGCATGACACAGTCGCCGGCCTGGGCATAGATGGCGCAGCGCGAGTGGCACTCCTTCCCGATCTGGGTCACTTCCACCAGCGTCTCGCCCAGCCGCAGCCGGGTGCCGATGGGCAGGTCCACCAGGTTGATGCCTTCCGTGGTAATGTTCTCGGCAAAGCTGCCGGTGTTGACGTTCAGGCCCAGGGCCCGCATCTTCTCGATGCTCTCCCAGGCCAACAGGCTTACCTGGCGATGCCAGTCGGCAGCGTGGGCGTCTCCCACGATGCCCCAATCGGGCCGCAGCTCGGCCTCGCCAACGTCGCGTTTGCGAATCCCCTTGCGCTCGCTGGTGCAAACCGCCAGCACTTTGCCCCTCGGTAGGGCCTTCTCTCCGCTCATGGGTGTGCCAATGGTCCCTTCTATAAGCCTCTCGCAGAGCCCGTTCGTAGTGCGCGCTTCAGCGCGCTTCTTGGGCGATAAATCGCCCACTACGAACGTACAAGCAAGCACCTCTCCGACAACCTTCTAGCGTTGCTGTCCTGTCCTGCCCGGTGCCGTCACTCCGCCGGAGTCGTAGGATCCCCCTCGTGCCACTCGCCGCTCTTGCCGCCGCTCTTGTGTACCAGGCGCACGTCGCCGATGCGCATCCCCCGGTCCACGGCCTTGCACATGTCATAGACCGTCAATGCCGCCACGCTGACGGCCGTCAATGCTTCCATCTCGGCGCCGGTCTTGCCCGTGCAGCGCACGGTAGCCTCGATCTCGACCCACGCCTCTCCCGCCTCTTCGCGCGGCTCGAGGGTGACCGCCACGTGGCTCAACAGCAGGGGATGGCAGAGGGGGATCAACTCGTGGGTTCGTTTGGCCGCCTGGATGCCGGCGATCTGCGCCACCGTCAGCACGTCGCCCTTGCGCGCCTCGCCGGCGCGCACCAGGGCCAGGGTCGCCGGCAGCATGGTGATGCGCCCCGCCGCGACGGCGGCTCGCTCCGTCTCGGCCTTGCTCCCCACGTCCACCATGCGGGCCCGGCCCGCCTCGTCGACGTGGCTCAATCGCTTGCCCCTCACGCCATTCCCCGCCTTTCCCTAGCCGCCAATCTACGCCCCCGTTCGTAGTGCGCGCTTCAGCGCGCTTCTTGGGCGATAAATCGCCCACTACGAACCTGCAAGCAAGCGCCTCTCCGACAACGTGTTAGCCGCCAATCTGGGCTCGCGTTCGTAGTGCGCGCTTCAGCGCGCTTCTTGGGCGATAAATCGCCCACTACGAACCTGCAAGCAAGCGCCTCTCCGACAACGTGTTAGCCGCCAATCTGCGCCATGTTGCGGTCCTGGGGAGATACGTGCTCGTCCAGGTGGTGGCGGGCCGGCTTGTGGGCGATGGCCCGTGCCAGCAGCGCCTGGATCTCGACCAGGTCGGCGCCGGCGCGCAGCGCCCCCCGCAGGTCGATCTCCCGGTCGCTCATCAGGCAGGGGCGCAGCCGGCCGTCGGCCGTCAGGCGCAGGCGGTTGCAGCTCGCGCAAAAGTGGTCGCTCAGGGCGCCGATAAAGCCGAGGGTGCCCCGGGCGCCTGCCAGGCGGTAGTAGCGCGCCGGGCCGTTGCCCGTGGGGCCGTGCACCGGCTGCAGCACCCCCACTTCGGCCTCGATGCGCCTCCGCATTTCGGGAACGCCCACCGGCTCGCCGCCCACCCAGTCCTGGTTGCCGCCGATGGGCATCAGCTCGATAAAGCGCACGTGCCAGCCGTCGCTCGCCGTGCGACGGGCAAAATCGCCCAGCTCGTCGTCATTGATCCCGCCGATGACCACCACGTTGAGCTTGATGGGCTCCAGCCCCGCCCGGTGGGCAGCCGCCATCCCCTCCATCACGTCTTCCAGGCGGCCACGGCGCGTGATCCTGGCAAAGCGGTCGGCGCGCAGCGTGTCGAGGCTGATGTTGACGCGGTGCAGCCCGGCGGCGGCCAGCGCGGCGGCGTGGCGGGCCAGGAGCGTGCCGTTGGTGGTCATCGACAGGTCATCGATGCCGGGCATGCCCGCAATCCGCGCCACAAAGTCCGGCAGCCCCAGGCGGGCCAGGGGCTCGCCGCCCGTCAGCCGCACCTTGGAAATGCCCAGGCCCGCCGCGGCGCGCACCACCACTTCGAACTCCTCATACGAGAGCATCTCGTCGTGGCGCCGCTTCTCGATGCCCTCTTCAGGCATACAGTAGACGCAGCGCAGGTTACAGCGGTCCGTCACCGAAACGCGCAGGTAGTTGATTGCGCGGCCCAGCCCATCCTGGTATGGCACGGGATCGTCCTTTTCTAGGGGCGGGGAAAGCAGCCCAGTTGGCAGGTTGAAACCCGCAGGCCCAGCGCCTCCACGGCGCCCGAGGCTTCGAGGCGCGTCGTGCCGAGCTCGGCGGCGATGCGCCAGATTTGCAGGCAAGAGATCCCGTCGGGGCCGGCGGCGGCTCGCAGGCGGTCCGCCAGCTCCTGGGGAACGGTCTCCATGGGCTGCACGATCTTGTGCTTGCCCTCGCTCTTGGGCCCGTAGCCAAAGAGCCCCAACTGGCAGCGAAACATGCGGACCCCGGCCGCATCCGCTGCCTGGCCCACGGCCAGCGGCTCCAGCCCGTACTCGGCGGCGAGGGCATGGGCTTCCGCGCATGCCAGCTTGCCGTCTTCTAACCGCTCGGCCAACGCTTGCTGCAAATCACCCTGCATGTCGTCTCCGTCGTCCTCTTTTGGTTTCGCGTGCGACTATTCTACCCTAGTTGGTCCGAAAAGGCAAGGTTTGGCCTTCTCCATGCGCCGTCAGAACAGCGACAGTTGCCCGGCCGGCGCCGACAGCCGCTGCCCGGCCACGCCCAGGAGGCGCACCGGCTGCCCCCGGCGCCAGGTGCGGCGCAGCAGCACGAGGGCCGCGCGATAGATGGTCTCCGCGTCGTCCGTGGGCACCGCCAGGGCCATCTGCCGCGTCACCGTGGTAAAGTCGGCGTAGCGCAGCTTGATGGCCACCGTCCCCGCCGCCAGCTCCCTGCGGTGCAGTCGCTCGGCCACACCCTGGCTCAGCTCCAGGAGCGACGCCTTCAGGGCCTCGGGCTGCGAGATGTCCCGGGCAAAGGTCGTCTCCTGGCTCAGCGACTTGATCTCGTGCTCGGTCACCACCGGCCGGTCGTCGAGCCCCTGGGCCTGGCGCGCCAGGTGGACGCCCTGGGAGCCAAAGCGGGCCGGCAGCTCGCCGGGGTCCAGGCGCAGCAGGTCGCCCACCGTCTCGACCCCCAGCGCGGCCAGCTTCTGGGCCGTCACCGGGCCCACCCCCCACAGCACGCGCACGGGCAGCGGCGCCAGGAAGGCCGCCTCTTCCCCCGGGCGCACCACCGTCAGCCCGCCCGGCTTGTCGTGGTCCGAGGCCACCTTGGCCACCAGCTTGTTCGTCGCCACCCCCAGCGACGCCGACAGGCCCACCTCCTGGCGCACCCGGCGCTGGATCTGCCGCGCCACCTCCACGCCCGCCTCCCAGTCCTCGACCTGGTCCGTCAGCTCCAGGCAGGCCTCGTCGATGCTCATCTGCTCCACCAGGAGCGAGGCCTCGCGCAGGATGGCCATCACCCGCCGGGAATAGCCGCCGTAGACACCGTGGCGCGCCGGGCGGACCACTGCGTCGGGGCAGAGGGCCAGGGCGCGGTAGGTGGGCATGGCCGAGTGCACGCCCCGCGCCCGCGCCTCGTACGAGGCCGACGCCACCACCCCCCGCTCCTCCGGCCGCCCGCCGACGATGAGGGGCTTGCCCGCCAGCGCCGGGTCTTCCAGCGCCTCCACCGCGGCAAAAAAGGCGTCCAGGTCCATGTGCACCACGATGCGTCCCGTGTCGCTCATGGGGGCATTATGCCATGGGTGGGCGAGGATGGCAAGCCGACCTCTCCCAGCCGACCTCTCCCCCGGCCCCTCCCCTGCGAGGGCAGGGGAGAAAGTCGTCTCCGGGAGCTTGCTCCCCCCTTTCCGGCACGGGAAGGGGGGCTGGGGGTGGGGTGGTGCATTCCCACCGCAAGCAGTTGCTAACCATTCCGAAAGCTGTTATAATGCAGGTTGGATTTTAATCTGACCTGGAGGGCACCAGAACATTGAAGAGGAGCGCCCCGTGATTCAGCGGAGAACACAGACGGGAACCTACTGGCAACAACAATTCACCCTCAGTGGCAAAGACGTGCAGTTTGTCCTGGACCTCATCCTGGACGCCGGCCGCCCCATGGGGGAGGCCCTCCTGGCCCGGCGTCTCATCGAGCGGCACGTCAAGCAAGAGGAAGAGACCATACGGGCCGAGTTGAGCAAGGGCGTGGTCTACCAGCCCCAGAACACCTACCCCGCGGGCGAGGACCTGATCTTCCCTGCCCTCGATTATGCCCACGGCACCGTCGTCGGCACCCGCCTCGGTCGCAACCCCGACTATGGCGAGTTCACGGTCATCCAGGTGCGCTTTGACGGCGAGAACGACATCCGCGAGTTTGCCTCGGATCTGCGCGGCGAGCACGCCCTGCAGCGCGGCGGCGACGACGAGGACCTCCTGTCCGCGTCCAATCTCCTGTCGCCCGACGACCTGTACGAGGAGCACGGCGAGTACGTAGAAGTCGAGATGTCGGCCACGCTGGAGGAGCACGAAGAGTTCGTGAACTTTCGCACCGATTGGTTCCTTCGAGACCTGCTGGTGGACATTGACCTGGGCTATCGCAACATCGCCGAGGCCCTCATCGAGATCAAGGGCCGGCCGTTGACGACCGCCGAGTTCCTGCCCGACCTCGACCTGCCGGCGGAAGTGCCCGAGGAGATCCGCGTCTTTTCCCTCAACCATGCCCTCGACCAGGACGTGCGGTTCGACAACGTCGGCGACAGGGGGCGCGACATCTGGTACCTGCGGCGCCTGACGCCCGAGGCCGCCATCGCCCCGCCCGCTCGCCTGGAGATCGAGCGCGTGCCCTACAGCCGGCCCAGGATCGCCGAGGAGCTGCTGCTCATCGAGCGCGAGATCGACGACGAGGGCAGTGGCGAGGAGGTCATGGGGCCGAGCCGTCCGCTGTACAAGACGGCCATTGCCCTCATCTACCCCCACTGGCGTGCCGGCACCCTGCCCCTTACCGTGCGCACCCGCGGCCTGTTCCCCGAGTCGCCCAACCACCACAGCCCCGTGGTGCTGGTCGATGGCCAGAGCGGCGACCGCATGCAGGGCTGGGTCGTTCACGAGCACGGCTTTGTCTACGGCCTGGCCGACTGGTATCAGCGCTACGAGCTGCCCGTGGGCACCTATATCAAGCTGGAGCGCACCCGCGATCCGCGCGTCATCCACGTCGACTTTGAGCCGCGCCGCCTCAAACGGCTGTGGACCAGGGTGGCGGTGGCCGATGGCGACCGGCTGACCTTCCAGGTGCTCAAGCTGCCCGTGGCCTGCGAGTACGACGACTTTCTGGCCATCAGCGAGGACAATCCCGAGGCCATTGACCGGCTGTGGGCCGCTTCTCACGCCCGGGGCGACACGCTTCTCCAGGTCCTGATGCGCGTCGTGCCCGAGCTGGTCAAGCTCAGCCCCCAGGCCACGGTGCACGCCAAGGCCATCTACAGCGCGGTCAACATCCTCAAGCGAACGACGCCCGGCCCTATCTTTGCCCTGTTGTCCTCGGAGCCCTGCTTCGTGCCCATGGGGGGAGGATATTGGACCTATGATGAGACTCTGGTTGGGAGCTAGGCAGGTATGCATCTATGAACAAATGGGTAAAACCGACGTTGGACACCAAGTTCCAGATCGACTTTGACTGGTGGGAAGAGAAGGACCGGAACTTTCGGGTTCACCTTCTCAGCCACCTGTGCAACGAATGCCAGGTGCGCTACAAGGATTATCAGGAGACCGATCTCGTCGACTGGATCGATGCCCGCACGGGCGAAGTCTCCCAGGTGGACGGATTGTGGCACTCGCTGCGCGGCTGCTGCAGCCTGAAGCCCGACTACGTGGACGCGTACACGCCGTTGACCACGGCCGTCTTTCGCACGTTTCTGGCCAACGGCAACGAGCCCATGTCGTCTCGCGACCTGGCCGAGCAGCTTCAGCGTCCGGCCGAGACGATCCTGCGCACTATCGGCGGGCTCCGCATTTATAACGGCATCAAGCCCGTGGTGGGCAAGGATCGCCGGCGCGGCCCCCGGCCCAAGGCGGCCTCCGCCGATGAGTGAGGCCTGCTCACGCAAAATTCAAGGGCGCCGGTTCTCCGGCGCCCTTTCTGTTGGCCGGCAGGCCCGCGCCGTCGCCTATTCCTCGCGCGGCCGCAGCCAGGCCCGGAGACGCTCGAGCCCGCGCCGCAGGCGACCGGCCAGGCTTGCCTCGTACTCTTGCTCCTCGGCGAAATCCTCCACGGCCTTTTGGGCCTCGTCCTGTATCGCGTAGCGCATCTGCAGGCGCGCCCGGTTCTCCGTGATCCACAGGTATAGGTCGGCCTCGGTCCTGCTCGGAAAGTGGGTTAGGATGCCCGAGGCGCGGATGCGCTCCACCACGGGCAGATAAACGTCCCGGTACCAGTGGGCCGCTGCCTCGGGCAGGCTGGGATAGTCGCGCGAGCGCAGGCCCATGTAGAACTGGTGCACCTCGATCTGTTGCAGCAGGCTGCGATAGCTGCCCGGCCTGGTCATCTCGATGTGTTTCTCGCCGTATACCCGATCCAGCGACGTCTTTTCCAGGAACTCGGCATAGCCCGACTTCAAGATCAGGTCGTCGAGCGAGGTGTCGGGGCCCAGGGGCACGCGGATGGGAATGTCGACCACGCGGGCCATGATGGTTTTTTGCTTGCGGGCCCGGGCCACTGATACCCTGTGGTTGCCGTCCTGCACGAAATAGACGTCGCCGATGCGAAAGACGCTGATGGGCGGCAGGGCGGCCTGGCTGCCCAGGCGCGCCACCCGCGTCCAGCGCTGCGGATCGATGTGGGCTCGCGGCAGGAAGGCACGGTTAAAGTCGCGGTACCGGCCCACGCTGCCCACGATGCGATCCAGGGGGATCTCTTCCAGGTGCGCGTCCTCCTGGCCCGGCTCGCTCAACTTCAGTTGCTCTTGCACGTCGTGGAACGAGAGCAGATCGTCCGACCTGCCCGAAAACTCGGCCAGCACGTCCTGCACAAAGGCACGCCGCCGCGCAGCGTTAAAGATCTCCAGCGAGGCCGATCCCGGCCCGTTCTGATCCTGGCTCACGTCCCCTTCTTCCCGCTAGCCCGCGAACAGGCTTGCCAGCACGATGCACGCCGCCAGCCAGGTGACGACGACGAGGCCGACCATGACGACGACGGCAAGCCGCTTGTTGCGCGGCATCTTGCCGACGGCCCTGGCCACATCTTGGACGCGGTTCTTCAAGCCCTCCCCCCTCCCTCCGGGGTTCCTGCCCCGCCCGGCGGCACGAACGGCAAGCCTCTTGCGGGGGCAGTGCGCTGATTATAGCACGGGAGTCAGGCGGTGTCAACGAGGACGAAATGGACAGGTGGCCGGCTACTCCGGCAGCCCCATCACCTGCACCAGGGCATCGAACCGAACAGCGCCCGGGCCAGAGTGCCCTTGTGCGCGATCAACAAACCGAACTTGTCAAGCAGATAGACGTCGCGGCCTGCCCCCTCCCCTCGCAAGGTGTCGCTCAGGATGCCGGCGATCCGTTCTTGCCTACGCAGCCCCACCCCCCAGCACCCGCAGCGCCTCCTCGATGCTCTCCACCAGCTTGGTCCGCTTGACCGCCTGCTGCCCGCGTGGCACCGGTCGCCCGGCGACGTGCTCCAGCAGCCTTTCCAGGAGGGGCACGACGCCCGGCCCGCCGCGCTTGCTCAGGGCCCGCACCACGCGCTTTTGCACCCACTCGTCACGCCACGGCCCCAATGCCTCGGGCCGCCCGGGATCGCTGTTCACGATCTGCTCCAGGCGCTGCATGAGGAGGGGCACGTCGCCCCCGTCCGGCTCCAGTTGCCACGTCAGGTCCACCGCCCGCCCGACGACCTTGTGGTCGGGGTTCGCCAGGGCCCTGGGGAGGAGGGTCCTCGCTTCCTCGGCGTGCAGCCAGCCCAGGATATAGACGGCGCGCTCCCGGTCGCGGTGGGTGTAGCCCTCGTCGTACCAGCGCAGCAGGTCGGGCACCACCGCGGAGTCGTTGAGCGCGATGAGGGCGTCGGCGGCGGCCCAGCTCCTCTCCCGCCGCCCGGTCTTGAGCATCTCCAGGAGGATGCCGGCGGCCACATCCCGGTCCTTCGTGTCGCCCAGGGTCAGGGCGATGACGCTCTGCAGCCGTGGATTCTTGACCCGGGCCAGGAGGTCGCGCTGCCGTGCCACGGCGTCGGGCGGGGCCTCGCTGGCAACCTCGATGGCCTCGTTGAGCTGGCGGTGGACGACCGAGCGGCGGTTGCCCACGAAACCGACCTCGGGGTGCAGCCGCACCAGCAGCCGCACCGCGCGCTGGATGACCAGGCTGTTGGGCACAGGACCCTCAATGATCTGCAACGCCAGCGCCGCCGCCCGCTGCGGGTCCATCGTTGCCACTACTTCCAGGTCCTGGGCCAGGTGCCACAGCCAGTCGAACCGTTCCGAGATGGCCGCCACGAACCCGTCGGTGAGCACCCGGTCGAGGACGCCGGTTTGCTCGCCGGCAGGCAGCTCGGCCGCCGCCACGTGCTCCACGATGTGCTTCAGCCCATAGTCGTCGCAGCTTTGCCAGTCGGTCGCGCACGCCGCGAGATAGTGGTCGACGATGCGCCGGTGGTACTCCCTGACCCCCTGCAGCTTTTCCCGGAGAAAGCCGGCAAAGCTGCCGTCGTACACCCGCCAGCGTTCCTCGCCGCCGGCCCGGGCGCAATCCAGAAACTTACTCCAGCGCTCCAGGGCGAAATCGTGGACCTCTTCCGCGTCCAGGCCCAGCACCTGGCCCATCCACGCCGCGCTCACCGGCTCCTGCACGGCCGCCAGCAGGCCGATGACCGCTTTGTAGAACCGCAGCCACGCGTCCCGGCCCTCGTCTTTGGCGGCCTCCAGCTCGCCCCAGAAACGAGCAAAGTAGCCCGGCAGCCCGCGGGGCAGCTCGCTCAGGCTGAGCGCCCCCAGCTCGCCGGCCTCGATGTCGGCCAGCAGATAGGCCACGTACATAAAGTTGCCCTCGCTGCGCTCGGCCACTTCGGTCACAAAGCGCTTCTCCGGGATGCCGCGCGCCGCCAGCCAGTCGACGACCGCCGGCTTTTGCGCCTGGGCCCGCAGGTACGCCCGCACGTCGCGCTTGTTGTCGGGCAGGCCCGCGCCCAGGACCCGGGTTTCCAGCGGCGTGCCCGGCTCGGTCTCCAGGGCGACCCTGGTCGGGTGGCGGGTCAGGGCCACGTACACGCCCGGCGGCAGCGACGCCGGCAGGTAAAGGACGTTGGCGGCCTGATCGCCGGGCAGCATCCGGACCTCGTTCAGCGCGTCGACGACCAGCAGCAGTTTTCCCCCATTCAGCCGCCCGGCAGCCTCGTGCAGGAGCCGGTTCAGATAGCCTCCGTCGCGTCCGGCGCCCAGGGGCAGGTGGGCGGGGTGGTCCAGCTTGCAGCGGGCGATGAGCTGGGCGCACAGGTTCTCCAGGGCCTGGTCCGGCCGGGTGATGCCCAGGGTCGCCACGTTAAAGTGGTGCACGGCGTCGTACTGCCGGACCGCGTGGGCGGCCCAGGCCGTCTTGCCGATGCCCGGCACGCCGACCAGCACAAAGTAGCCCCGGTCGTGGGCGGCCATGAACGACGCCAGCCAGTCATCCACGAACTGCCGGCCGACAAACTCGCGGGTGCGCTCGGCCAGCAGGTCGTCAAAGGCAATGAGGTGCTCGGTCAGGGGGCGGTATCGCTCGTCGAGAAAGTACTGGTAGACGACGTTGTCGTCGCCCACCACCACGCCCCGCGAGTCGCGGATGACGACCTGGTACTTGGGCGTCGTGACAGAGGCTTCCCGGGTTTCGCTCTCGCTCATTGCCCCTACCTCCTTCGATCCGGCCTGTCCGGCGGCCAATCGCTTTTCCTCGACGACGAGAGCCGGCCGGAGATTTGCGGCCGGGCAGGTGCCAGCGGTGTGAGCTATGGCTCTGGCTGGTCCGTGTCCTTTTCGTGCTCGTCCCCAGGGGTGATGATGACGCGTGCTCCGTCGCCAATGGCCAGGCCCCGGGCGTTCTGGATGTGGGTGACGTAGGTTGTCCCCCCGTGTCGCTCCTCAGGGGCTGGAGCGGCTGCGGCCGCCTGGTCCGCCTCGTCGCCCGCGATTAGCCGGCCCTCGAAGCGGGCGTACTGCCGCCGGTTGGCTTCCTTCACCTCGGCCAGCAGATCGGGGAAGCAGTTCTGTCGCTGGCAGAAGGAGGTCGTGGTCTCGACCATGGCCAGCAGCCCGTCGTTCGGACCGAAGCGCTGGACGAGGGGTTTCAGCGCGGGCCGGGAGGTGTAAAAGATCAGCCGGCGCAGCTCCTCGGCCGTGAACGCGGCCAGGAGCAAATCGCGGATGGCAGCCAGGTTGTACACAGGTCTCTCTTCTGTCATAGGACCATTCCTCCATGCGTGGGACCCTGCTTGACGTGCTCCATTATAGCACGATCTGGCGCTCTCTGTCCAGTTGGCCCTTGTTCCCCCATGGCTCTGCCAAAGTCGCGTTTCTTCTCCCTGCCGCTCGTGGCGTATAACAATCCGCCACTCCGGGCGCCGGATTGTTATACGGCGCGAGCAAACATGCCGGTACGTTGCACGTGCCGTTCGTGCGACGCACCTGATATATATCCCACCAATGAAGGACGTCGACGAATGGCGGTGCGCCGGATGAATTCGTTAATTCGTTGTAGATTCGTTGACAACAGGGGTGAAGGCAAGAGGCTGGGCTGACTCGGAGGTGCAATGCACTTTTGCTCGCTGAACCAGGCTATGGAACCGCGAGAACGTGCACAGTCGTGAGGGACGGCTCCCGGGCCCGAAAAAGTGCATTGCACCTGATTCTCAGGTCAGGAACTCGACCATGCCGTCGTGATAGAGGTTGGCGATGAGGGACAGGGCCCTGGGCCCGCAGGTACTCTCGATCTCGTGCAGCGTGCGGCTTCCGTCCAGCAGGCCCAGGGCCACCT
>JAAYZQ010000413.1 GCA_012514775.1 Anaerolineaceae bacterium | reverse complement strand
GACACCCTGGCGGCCGTCATAGGCGTACAGGATCACGTATCCTCGCGTGCGCAGCACGTCCGACAACGCGGAGACAATCTCCTTGTTGTCGTCAACGATGAGGATCGTTTCTTGGACCATTTCCTGTCCCTCTCTTTGCGACCAGATACTCTGTTCCATCGGGCGACCGATGGCGAGAGCGCGGGATACCATGCAGCTGCTGGGCTACAGTGTATCACAACCTGTGCAGTTTGACAAAGTTGCCAGTTTGACAAAACGAGCCAGTTGTGGGATAATCCTGGCAGGCTGAAGTCGGGCCATCCTTACCATCTTGCTATCTTACGATAGGGAGGTGATGCGAATGGACTGTAGTAGTACAAGCCGCGCCGTAGCATCACCTCGACTTTTCTGGTAGCTACGGCGCAAGCGCAGGGGGGCCTCCTCTTCTGAGGGGGCCCCTCGTCTGTTACGGGGGTTTGCATGAAAGCATCCATGGTGGACGAAAGATTGGAACTGGGCAAGCTGCCCATGGGGTTCCTGGAAGCACTGCTACAGCGCTACGCGCGCCCCGACGAGCGCGTCGTGGTTGGCCCGCGCATCGGAGAAGACGCGGCCGTGCTGGACATGGGGACGCATTACCTGGTCGTAAAGTCGGACCCCATCACCTTTGCTGCCGAAGAGATCGGCTGGTACGTCGTACACATCAACGCCAACGACGTCGCTTCCATGGGAGCGACGCCGCGCTGGTTCCTTCTGACGCTGTTGCTCCCGGGCCAGCGGTCCACTCGGGCCATGGTCGAAGAGATCTTTCGCCAGGTGGACGATGCCTGCCGGGCGCTGGGCATCGTCCTGTGCGGCGGGCACACGGAGGTGACCCACGACCTGGATCTGCCCATCGCCGTGGGCATCATTCTCGACGAGGTGGGCAAGGAGGACCTGGTGCGCACCGGTGGAGCGCAGGTGGGCGATGACCTGATCTTGAGCAAAGGCATCGCCATCGAAGGCACCGCCGTCCTGGCGCGGGAGGTGGGCGACGAGCTCAGGGGCCGGTTGGGGCCTGCCATCGTGGAGCGGGGCCGGCGCTTCTTGACCGAGCCGGGCATCAGCGTCTGGCGCGACGCCCGGATCCTTTGCCAGGCCGGCCGGCCCCACGCCATGCACGATCCGACGGAAGGCGGGCTGGCCACCGGCCTGTGGGAGATGGCCCTGGCCTCGGAAAAGGCGCTCATGGTCGACCTGCAAAGGGTGCCGGTGTACCCGGAGACGCGGGCTTTTTGCCAGAGCCTGGGGCTCGATCCTCTGGGGCTCATTGCCTCGGGAGCACTGCTGGCTGCCGCTTCGCCGGCCGATTCGCCGGCCATGCTGCAGGCGCTGTCTGCGGCGGGAATTCCCGCCGCGGTCATCGGTAAGGTCGTGGAGGGGCCAGCGGCAGTCCATGTCCAGGGTCCCGAAGGCAGGCAGTCCCTGCCTGTCTTTGAGCAGGACGAGCTGGCACGCTGGTTCGCATCGGATGGTGCAGCCGGCGCCGGCGACTAATTGCGAAGGGGATTTGACTTTCTACTGGACCTGTGCTAAAGTTGGCTTTCGGCGACTATCATCGAGAAACCACGCACCTGATGCGTTCTCGACTGGCAGTGGAAGCGTACATGGAGGCCATCGCGGCCGGTGAGCGGTGGCCCTCTATATGCATGGAAGATGTGACGAACGAGTCGAAAAGAGGGGGGATAATTTGCCTACAATCAACCAGTTGGTTCGGAAGGGGCGAAAGCCCAAGCCGGCGAAGGAAAAGGCGCCCGCGTTGCGCTACACCTTTAACGCGCTGAAGGGCAGTACAAAGAAGCAGAGGCTGGGCAATCCTCAGAAGCGTGGTGTGTGCACCCAGGTGCGCACCATGACGCCCAAGAAGCCCAACTCGGCGCTGCGCAAGATCGCCCGCGTGCGGTTGAGCAACGGCATCGAAGTGACGGCCTACATTCCGGGCGAGGGCCACGGTCTGCAGGAACACTCGGTGGTGTTGGTTCGCGGCGGCCGCGTCAAGGACCTGCCCGGTGTGCGCTACCATATCGTCCGGGGCTCGCTGGACGCCGGCGGGGTGGAAAACCGCAAGCGAGGGCGGTCCAAGTACGGCGCCAAGATGCCCAAGAGCGGCGCGGCGGCCAACAGATAGGGAGGAACCGATGCCAAGACGAAACCGTCCGGCCAAGCGAGAGATCGCGCCCGATATCAAGTACAACAGTGTGCTGGTGTCGCAGTTTATCAACAAGCTCATGACGCGCGGGAAAAAGAGCACCGCCCAGCACGTCTTTTACGACGCGCTGGACCTCATCGAGGCGCGCGCGCGCCGGCCCGGCCTGGAAGTCTTTGAACAGGCCGTGCGTAACGCGACGCCCATCCTGGAGGTCAAGCCCCGCCGCGTCGGTGGCGCCACCTACCAGGTGCCTGTCGAAGTGCGAGCCGATCGCCGCGTCTCCCTGGCCATTCGCTGGCTCGTCGGTGCGTCCCGCAAGCGCTCCGGCAAGACCATGGCCGAGAAGCTGGCCAGCGAGCTGATGGACGCCGCCAACAACACCGGCACGACCATCAAGCGACGAGAAGACACACACAAGATGGCGGAGGCAAACCGGGCGTTTGCTCACTATCGTTGGTAGTAGCGAGATCCGGCCCCAACGATCCGCTCCGGCTCAGGCACTAGACAGCTGCTGTCAGGAACCTTTCCATGTCCAGAGAATATCCCATCGAGCGCATACGCAACATCGGCATCATTGCTCACATCGATGCGGGCAAAACGACGACGACGGAGCGTATCCTCTTTTACACCGGGCGGACGCATCGCATGGGAAACGTGGACGATGGAACCACGGTTACCGACTGGATGGAACAGGAGCGGGAGCGGGGCATCACCATCACTTCTGCTGCCGTCACCTGTTTCTGGCGTAACTGCCAGATTAACATCGTAGATACACCCGGGCACATCGACTTTACAGCCGAAGTACAGCGCAGCCTGCGCGTGCTGGACGGGGGTGTGGTCGTCTTTGACGCCGTCTCCGGCGTGGAGCCCCAGTCGGAGACGGTCTGGCGCCAGGCCGATCGCTATCACGTCCCGCGTATCTGCTTCGTGAACAAGATGGACCGCCTCGGCGCCGACTTCTGGCACACGGTGGACATGATCCGCGAGCAGTTGGCCGCCAGCCCGGTGCCGATCCAGATACCCATCGGCAGCGAGGATCGCTTTCGAGGCCTGGTTGATCTGTTCACCATGCAGGCCATCCTCTACACCGACGACCTGGGGTCGGTCCAGGAGACCACCGCCATCCCCGCGGACCTGGTGCCCTTTGCCGAGGAACAGCGGGAGCAAATGGTGGAAAAGATCGCCGAGTGCGATGACGCCCTCATGGAAAAGTACCTGGAGGGCGCCCCCATCTCCCCCGACGAGCTGCGGCAAGGGCTGCGCGGAGCGACCCTGCGTGGAGAGCTGGTGCCCGTGCTGTGCGGGTCGGCGCTGCGCAACAAGGGCGTGCAACCTGTCCTGGATGCCATCGTGGACTATTTGCCCGCTCCTCCCGACGTTCCCCCCGTGGTCGGCATTAACCCCCGGACGAACACCGAGTGGAAGGCATTTGCCGACGTGTCGCGGCCCTTTGCCGCCCTGGCTTTCAAAGTTGTATCGGACCCCTACGTTGGACGACTGGTGTACGTGCGGGTCTATTCGGGGCGGCTGAACGCCGGCAGCACGGTCCTCAACACGGTCAAGGGGCAGAAGGAGCGCGTGGGCAAGCTGCTGCGCATGTATGCCAACCGCCGCGAAGAGGTATCGGCCATCGAGGCAGGGGACATTGCTGCTGCCGTGGGCCTGAAGAATACCTTCACCGGCGAGACCCTGTCGGACTTTAATCAGCAGGTCATCCTGGAGTCCATCAAGTTCCCGGAGCCCGTGATCGACGTGGCCATCGAGCCCCGAACCCAGGCCGACCAGGACAAGCTGAACGAAGCGTTGCAGCGGCTGGCGGAGGAGGACCCGACGTTCCAGGTGCGGACCGACGAGCAGACGGGGCAACTGATCATCGGCGGGATGGGCGAGCTGCACCTCGAGGTCCTGGTGGACCGCATGTTGCGCGAGTTCCACGTGATGGCCAACGTGGGCAAGCCACAGGTGGCCTACCGGGAAACCATCACAGAAAAGGTCGAGAGCGTGGGCGAGTTTGCCCGCCAGTTTGGCGCGCGGAACCAGTATGCCCGGGTTGTGTTGATGCTTGAGCCCCTGCCCGCAGGCACCGGGTTCGAGTTTGTTCACAAGACGAAAGATTCGGTCCTGCCCAGGCAGTTCCTGCCCGGCGTGGAACAGGGTGTGCGCGAGTCGCTGGACAGTGGGCCCATCGCCGGCTACACCATGGTGGACTTTCGCGCGACGCTCGTCGACGCCACCTACGACGAAGAAGAATCGTCCGAGATGGCGTTCAAAATCGCGGCCTCGATGGCGCTGCGCAGCGGCCTGGAGCGCGCCAAGCCAGTTCTGTTGGAACCCATCATGAAGGTCGAATCAGTGGGACCCGACGAATTCAGCGGGGCGCTCATCGGCGACCTGAGCGCGCGGGGTGGGCAGATCGAGGGCCTGCAGGCCCGTGGTACCGGAATGCAGGCAGTGCGGGCCATGGTACCCCTTGCCCAGATGTTTGGCTATGCTACCCACCTGCGCTCGATGACCCAGGGCCGGGGCACCTTTACCATGGAATTCGATCATTACGACGTCGTATCAGCGGACGTGCTGGAACAGATCACAATGGGTGGCAGAAGGTAAGAGCCAACCCAGCAAGTGAATTTGCACGTTGATTCTTTTTGTTGTAGAATGGTCCGGTTTGTGATCTGACTAGCGTCCAGGCCAGATAGAAGAAGGAGAGGAATCGTCATGGGGAAGCAAAAGTTCGAGCGAACCAAGCCACACGTGAACGTGGGGACGATTGGCCACATTGACCATGGCAAGACGACCCTGACGGCTGCCATTACCAAGGT
>JAAYZQ010000412.1 GCA_012514775.1 Anaerolineaceae bacterium | reverse complement strand
TTGGAAAAGGGCGTCGACGTGGGCGTTAGCTCGTGGACGCGCATGGCGCCCAACACGTTCCCGGCCGCCGTCAAGATCGGCGGGCAGTACGTCAACTCGCAGCTCATCGCCATGGAGGCCGCCCGCCACGGCTACGTCGAGGGCATCGCCCTGGACGCCTCGGGCTTTGTCAGCGAGGGCAGCGGCGAGAACATCTTTGTGGTGGCCAACGGCCACATCGTCACCCCGCCCGCGGCGTCGTCCATCCTGCAGGGCATCACCCGCAACTGCGTCATGCGCCTGGCGGCCGACCTGGGCTACACCGTCCGCGAGGAGCAGGTGCCCCGCGAGCTGCTCTACCTGGCCGACGAGCTCTTTTTCACCGGCACCGCCGCCGAGATCACGCCCATCCGCTCCGTCGACGGCATCGTCGTCGGCGCCGGCTGCCGCGGCCCCGTCGCCGAGCAGCTGCAGGCCGAGCTGCTGGGCATCGCCTCGGGCCGCCTGCCCGACCGCCACGGCTGGCTCACGCCGTGCAGAGCAGGCTCGTAGCCCGTCCCGGCGCCTCCCGCCGGACCACAGCCCCTCTCCTCCCAGGGGAGGACCCAACGGGCCGGATCGGGGTTGGGGGAGGGGTGGAGTGAGCGGGTTGGGGGGAGGGGTGGACTGAGTATGGAGGTCGCGCTCTATGATACCACGCTGCGCGATGGCGCGCAGCAGGAGGGGATCTCGTTCTCGGTGGAGGACAAGTTCAAGATCGCCCGCCACCTGGACCGCCTGGGCATCGCCTACGTCGAGGGCGGCTGGCCGGGCTCGAACCCCAAGGACATGGCCTTGTTCCGGCGGCTGCCCGAGCTGCGGCTGGAGCAGGCCACGGTCACGGCCTTTGGCAGCACGCGCCGGGCCGGCGTCGCCGCCGAGGACGACGCCAACCTGCGCGCCCTCCTGGCGGCCGGCACCCGGGCGGTGACCATCTTTGGCAAGAGCTGGGACCTGCACGTCCGCGAGGTGCTGCACACCAGCCTGGACGAGAACCTGCGCATGATCGCCGGCAGCGTGCGCCTGATGCGCGCCGCCGGCCGCCGGGTCATCTATGACGCCGAGCACTTTTTCGACGGCTACCGCGCCGATCCCGACTATGCCCTGCGGACCCTGGCCGCCGCTGCCGAGGCGGGCGCCGCCGTCCTGGTGTTGTGCGACACCAACGGCGGCAGCCTGCCCTCGACCGTCGCCGAGGCCGTGGCCGCCGTGGGCCGGGCCACGGCCGTGCCCCTGGGCATCCACGCCCACAACGACGCCGACCTGGCCGTGGCCAACTCGCTGGCCGCCGTGGAGCAGGGGGCGGTCCACGTCCAGGGCACCATCAACGGCTACGGCGAGCGCTGCGGCAACGCCAACCTGTGCTCCATCATCCCCACCCTGGCCCTCAAGATGGGCCGCGGCGTCGTGGGCAGCGAGCAGCTCGCCGCCCTGACCGAGGTGTCGCGCACCGTGAGCGAGCTGGCGAACCTGAGCCCCTTTCCGCGACAGCCCTACGTGGGGCGCAGCGCCTTTGCTCACAAGGGTGGGGTGCACGTCGACGCCCTCCTCAAGTGCGAGGCCAGCTACCAGCACGTCGACCCCGCCCTGGTCGGCAATCACAGCCGGGTCGTCGTCTCCGAGTTGGCCGGCAAGGGCAACGTGGCCTACAAGGTGCGCGAGCTGGGCCTCGGCCTCGCGCCGGGCGGCGACGACGCCCGCCAGGTGCTGGAGCAGGTCAAGGCCCTGGAGAGCCGCGGCTTCCAGTTCGAGGGCGCCGAGGGCTCGCTGGAGCTGCTCATCCGCCGCAACCGCCCCGGTTACCGGCCGCCCTTCGAGCTGCTGGACTTTCACGTCCTGATCCGCGACGGCCACGCGCCGGGGGAGCCCAACGGCACGGGCCGGGGCGCCATGGCCGCCGAGGCCACCGTCAAGGTGCGCGTCGGCGCCGAGGTGATCCACACCGCCGCCGACGGCAACGGGCCGGTCAATGCCCTGGACGCCGCCGTGCGCAAGGCGCTGTTGCCCTTTTACCCCGCCCTGGCCGGCGTCCACCTGACCGACTACAAGGTGCGCATCCTCGACGGCGAGGCGGGGACGGGGGCCCTGACGCGGGTGCTCATCGACTCGTCGGACGGCGAGGGGGCGTGGAGCACCGT
>JAAYZQ010000411.1 GCA_012514775.1 Anaerolineaceae bacterium | reverse complement strand
TGAACGCCATGGCCATCGACGTGCGCGACCCGGGGACCATCGTCGACCAGCACGGCGGCCTGGCCGACCTGGGTGCCCGGGTGCTGAGGCCGGTCGGCGAGGACAGCATCCGCGACGATCCCGTCCGCGCGCTGCGGGCCGCGCGCCTGGCTGCCGGGCTGGGCTTCCGCCTGGCCCCCGAGACCAGGGCCCTCATGGCCCGCGACGGGCAGGCCGTGGCGCAGGTCTCGCAAGAGCGCGTGCGCGACGAGCTGGTCCGCCTGCTGGCCGCGCCCCGGGCCGCCCCCTGGCTGGCGCTCCTGGACGAACTGGGCCTGCTGGCGGCCATCCTGCCCGAGCTGGAGCCTCTGCGCGGCCTGCCCCAGTCGCTGCCCCACCGCATCGACGCCCTGGCCCACACCCTGGCAACCGTGGAGGCGATGGAGGGTATCGCGGCCCAGTTGCGCTGGCAGGTGGCCGGGCCCGACGACCGGGGACCCATGCCCTGGGACAAAGGTCCCCTGCCGGAGCTACAGCCCTTTGCCCCTCGCCTCTTGGCCCACCTTGGCGGCGGCGGCCGCCCCCGCCTGGTGCTCCTGAAGATGGCCCTCCTCCTCCACGACACGGGCAAGGCGGCCACCTGGAGCCAGGAGGACGGGCGCATCCGCTTTATCGATCACCAGAGCGTCAGCGCGCGCCTGGCAGGCGACGCCATGCGCCGGCTGCGCTTTAACCGGCCCGAGGTGCGCCTGGTACAGACCATCGTGCGGCAGCACATGCGTCCCCCGCTCCTGGCGGAGCAGGCGAGCGTCTCGGGCCGGGCGGTCTACCGCTTCTTCCGCGACACCGAGGAGGCCGGCGTCGACGTGCTGCTCCACGCCCTGGCCGACCACGCGGCCATTTACCCGCCCGGCATCGAGGACGAGCGCTGGCCGCGGCTGGTGGGGCTGGTGGCGCGCATGTTGGCCGAGTTCTGGGAGCGCCCGGTCCGGGCGGCGGCCCCCAAGCCCCTCATCAGTGGGCACGACCTGATCCGCGAGCTGGGCCTCGAACCCGGGCCCCGGGTCGGCGAGCTGCTGGAGGCCGTGCGCGAAGCCCAGGCCGACGGCCAGGTGCACACTCGCGAAGAGGCGCTGGCCCTGGTCCGCCGAATGGAGAGACAGGGCGACCGCAAGGGTTCGCCCCTACATCGGGGGTAGGGGCAGGTCTTGCGCCTGCCCCGGCGGGTCTTGCACCTGCCCGGCTACGTGGTGCGGCCCAGGAGCGAGGCTGCCATCTCGCGCAGGCCCTCCTGGGCGGCCAGGGCCCGGCCCTCTGTCTTGCACTCGTCCAAGCTGGCCAGGGCCTGGGCGTGGTAGCCGCGGGCCATCTCTTCGGCGTACTGGCGGGCGCCGGCCCTATCCAGGATGGTCAGGGCCGCCTGGATGTCCCTGGCGCCCAGGGGCGCGGGCTGGCGATAGATGTCGAGCAACTGCCAGGCGGACAGGCGCTCGTCCGGGTGGTTCAGGACGTACACCACGGGCAGCGTCTTTTTCTTGTCGCGGATGTCGGTGGCCGTCGACTTGCCGGTGTGTTCCTCGTCGCCCCAGATGCCCAGGACGTCGTCCTGGATCTGGAACGCCAGGCCGAGGTTTTCGCCAAAGCGGTAGTAGCGCGTTGCCAGGACCGGGTCGTCGCTGGCCACCAGCACGCCCATCTGGGCGGCCGTGGCGAGCAGCGTGGCTGTCTTGCGCCGGATCATGGCCAGGTACTGGTCCCGATCCACGTCCAGCCGCTCCTCGAAGGACATGTCAAAGTGCTGGCCCTCACACAGCAGCAGGCAGGCCCGGTCCAGGGCCTGGCTCACGGCCTGGTAGCGCGCCAGCGACACGCCGCGATCCACCAGGCGATGCAGGGTTTGCCTGGCGAGAACAAAGAGCCCGTCGCCGGCATTGATGGCCTGCGCCGCACCCCAGAGGTCCCACACCGCGCGACGACCCCGCCGGTAGTGGCTGCCATCCTCGATGTCGTCGTGCACCAGCGAAAAGTTGTGGACCAGCTCCACGGCCGCGGCAGCCGGCACCGCCTGCTCCACGTCGCCGCCGGCCGCTTCGCAGCAGAGGAGACATAAGATGGGCCGCAGTCGCTTGCCGCCCTGCGACTTGATGGGCTTCAGGTCCGAGTCGACCCAACCCATGTGATACTGCATCATGCCGTAATAGTCGGACAGGCTGTAGTGCGAAGCGCGAACCATCTCTTGCAGCTCGCCCTCGACGAGGGGCAGGAGGCGGGCAAAGGCTTCTTCGAGGCTCATGGCTGGCTCCTTTTGACGATGCTCCTTTGTCTGTCTCTGTCTATCTCACCGGGGATCGCAGGGGCGCAGTGCCGGCGTGCCCTTGAGGCTCGCGACGTCGGGCAGGCCCAGGCTAAAGAGGATGATACGCAGCTCGTCGGCCACCTCGCCGGCCAGCTCGGCCACGGCCTGGGCCGAGACGTTGGCGGCCTTGAGGAACGGCCCGGCCAGGCCGCCGAGGTCGGCGCCCAGGGCCAGGACCTTGGCCAGATCCAGGCCGGTGCGCAGGCCTCCGCTGGCGATGAGGGGCACGTCGGGCAGCGCCTCCCGGACGTCGACCACGGCCCGGGCGGTGGGGATGCCCCAATCGGCAAAGCGGGCGCACAGCCGGCGGCGGCGCTCGGTGGGCGCCCGGTACATCTCCACCTGGCTCCAGGACGTGCCCCCCGCGCCCGCGACGTCGACGGCCGCCACCCCGGCGCCGGCCAGCCGGCGGGCAACGCCGGCCGAGATGCCCCAACCCACCTCCTTGGCCACCACCGGCACGTCCAGGGAGCGGCACACGGCGGCGATGCGGTCCAGCAGGCCCGCCCAGTTGGTGTCGCCCTCGGCCTGGAGCGCCTCTTGCAGGGGGTTCAGGTGCAGGATGAGGGCGTCGGCCTCGACCAGGTCGACGGCGCGCCGGCAATCGTCCACGGTCACGCCCGTGTTGAGCTGCACGGCGCCCAGGTTGGCAAAGAGCAGGACGTCGGGCGCCAGGTGCCGGACGCGAAAGGTGTCGGCCAGGTGGGGCGCTTCCAGGGCTGCCCGCAGCGAGCCGAGGCCCATGGCAATCCCCGCGGCCTGCGCGCCCTCGGCCAGGTGGAGGTTGATCCGCTGCGCTTCGGACGTGCCGCCCGTCATGGACGAGATGAGGAGGGGCAGGCGTAGCTGCTTTCCCAGGAAGGCCGTCCCCAGCTCCACCCGGGCCAGGTCCAGCTCGGGCAGGGCGTTGTGCACAAAGCAATACCGCTCAAGGCCCGTGGTCACCTGGGGAAAGGAGACGTCCTTCTCGAGGTTGATGTGCAAGTGCTCCGCTTTTCGTTCTTCCAGCATTGTTCTCCCGTAACTCATCGTGGGCTCGAGTGTTCTATGTCCTGGAAGCCAATGGCACGATCTTACCAGGGGACACACGGAATGTCAAGCGAGTTGACATGTCGCACCAGACCTGGTAGAATATCCAATCTGTAACGGCGGCAAATGGACGCCGGAGCTTAACTCCAGGAGGAAAAAGCATGGACGCCTTTGAACGAGTAAAAGCCATCATCGTCGAGCAACTGGGTGTGGACCCCGAAAAAGTAACCCGCGAAGCACGTTTCCGCGAGGACCTGGATGCCGATTCCCTGGACCTCGTGGAGTTGATCATGGCCTTCGAGGACGAGTTCGGCGGCGAGATCTCGGACGAAGAGGCCCAGCAGATCAAGACCGTCGGCCAGGCCGCCGACTATTTGCAGGAACGATTGCCCTAGGGCGCCCGGCCCTTTCTTTGCCAGGGCGAAAAGGCACCGGGAATCGAGGCTTCGGTTTCCGGTGCCTTTTCGCGTTGCCTGTCTCAAATCCTTCCAGGACAAAGCGAGGTAACGAGCGCAACGAGTGCGGCCCGGCCGGCTCGGGCCCCTTCGACGAAACGGAGAGACGAGCATGATCAACGTGGATCCGCGGCTCTGCTGCGCCTGCGGTGGCTGCGTGAGCGTCTGCCCTGTGGACGCCCTGAACCTGGCCGAGACGCGACTCATCGTCGGCGAAGAGTGCCTCGACTGCGGTACCTGCCTGGCCGCCTGCCCGGTGGGTGCCCTCTCCCCCGAGCTTTCTTCGCCCAGCCTTTCTTCAGACGGGGCGGCCCCTGCCTCCCGGGACCTTGTGGCCGGGGCCCGGTCATCCCTGGCGCCTCGCTACGACCTGGTGGTGGCCGGCGCGGGGCCGGCGGGCTCGACGGCTGCCTGGCAGGCGGCGCGCCTGGGCCTATCGGTCCTTCTCCTGGAAAAGCGCCAGGAGATCGGCTCGCCGGTGCGCTGCGCCGAGGGGGTGGCCCACGAGCCCCTGGCCGCGTTCCTGGAGCCCGACCCGGCCTGGATCGCAGCCCGCGTGACCCGGGCCCGGATCGTGGCCCGGGCCGGCGGCCGGGAGGTTCAATGCTGGCAGGGCGAGGGCGGGCTGGGCTACGTCCTGGAGCGGCGCGTCTTTGACCGCGCCCTGGCCGAGCAGGCGGCCCGGGCGGGCGCCCGGGTGCGGGTCAAGGCGCCGGTAACGGGCCTGCTGTGCCGCGACGGGCAGGTGTGCGGCGTGGTGGCCCGCATCGACGGCCAGGCGGTCGAGATCGAGGCGGGCGTCGTGCTGGCCGCCGACGGTGTCGAGTCGCGCGTCGGCGCCTGGGCCGGGCTGGACACGCAATTGCCCCTGGACGATACTATGGCCTGCGCCCAATACCTGCTGTCGGGCATCGACTGGGACCCGTCCTGCCTGGGCTATTGGATCGACGACGACCTGACCCCCGGAGGCTATGCCTGGGTCTTTCCCAAGGGGGAGGGGCGGGCCAACGTGGGGCTCGGCCTGCAGGCCGGCCTCTCCCGCGACACGGCCCTGGCCTGTCTCCAACGTTTCATCGAGCGGGAGCGCGCCCTGTCGGCGGGCAGCCCGGTGACCCTCGTCGTCGGCAACGTGCCCGTGGCGCTGCCCTGCCGGACGCTGGTCACCGGCGGCTTGATGCTGGCCGGCGACGCCGCCCGCCAGGTCGACTCGCTGACGGGCGGCGGCATCATGAACGCCATGGTCGCCGGGCGGCTGGCCGCCGAGAACGCGGCCCGGGCCCTGGCCTCCGGCCCGGCCACGGCCGCGGCCCTTGCGCCCTACCAGGAGCAGGCCGGACGGCTCATCGGCCACGGCCTGGCGCGCAACTATCGCCTGCGGCAGCGCTTTCCCGTGGGCCAGCGGGCCGATCGCAACTTTGTGCGTCTCTTTGCCGTGGCCGCCGGGGGCAAATAGCCTGCCCCACCTGCGCGGGCTTTTGGTCCGCCGGGTGGACCGGCCCTTTGCCTGGCGAGGCTGCTACGCTGGACAAAAGGGCAAGATCGGGGGTATACTGCCTGCCATGGGAGCAGATCCAGCAGAGGCGGAGGGTGCCGTGCAAGCCATCAGCGCCGTCGTCTTGGCAGGCGGCGAGAGCCGCCGCCTGGGCCAGGACAAGTGCATGCTCCTTGTCGAGGGACAGTCGCTCCTGGACCGCACCCTGGGCCTCCTGGCTTCCCTGGCCGGCGATCTCGTCGTCGTGAGCAACGATCCACGCCGGACCGTAGACCTGCCCTTTCCCGTCCGCCTGGTACCCGACCGGCAGCCGGGGGTGGGCGCCCTCATGGGCCTCTACAGCGGGCTTCACGCGGCGCGGCACGACCGGGCCGTGGCCGTCGCCTGTGACATGCCCTTCCTCAGCCTGCCTCTGCTGCGCCACATGGTCAGCCTGTCGGTGGATTACGACGTGGTCCTGCCGCGCCTGGGCGACCTGGTCGAGCCGCTGCACGCCGTCTACGGCAAGGGCTGCCTGGGCCCCATGGAGCGCCAACTGGCCCGCGGACGCCGCCGGATTGTCTCCTTTTTCGACGAGGTTCGCGTCTGCTACGTGGAGCAGGCCGAGGTCGACCGCTACGACCCCCGGCACCTTTCCTTCCTGAACGTCAACACCCCCGACGACTGGCAGCGGGTCCAGGCCCTGCTGCGTCAGCCCGAGTAATCGTAGGCGCTGCCCCCGATAAACTCCCGCAGGTGCGACGTGGCGGGGATGGCCTCCTCGTCCCGGGGCTCGATGGGATGCACCGCCGCCAGGAGCGAGGCCACGCGCTCCGCGCGCTCCTGGGCATCGGTGCGCAGCGGATCGTCCCTGTACTCGACGGCCCAGCGGGCAAAACTGTCCAGCAGCCGGCGGCGCATGACCGGCAGCTCGTAGGGCACCGCGCCATTGACGATATAGTCGGTGTTGTTGGCATAGGGGATGATGTTGCGCATCTCGCTGGTGCGGACGTAATGCCAGTGCTCCAGCGTGCGCTGCGGATCGTAGGCGCGAAAGCTGGCGTCGCGCACCATGCGCCGCATGAGGCGCAGGTCGGTCCAGCGGATCATGCGCCCGTCGGGGCCCTTGGTCTGGAGCAGGGTCTCGATGTACAGCCGGAACTTGGTCTCCGGCGGCAGGTCCTCGGTCATGGCCGGATACAGGCCGTGGAGGCTGTCGATGAGGAGGATGTCGCCGGGCCCGATGCGCATGGGCGTGACCTCCAGGTGTCGCTTGCCCGTCTTGAAGTCATAGTAGGGCATGCGCACCTCCTCGCCGGCAATGAGCCGCTGCAGGTGCTCGTTGATGAGCGCCAGGTCCAGGGCCTGGGGCGTCTCGAAATCATAGTCTCCGAACTCGTCCCTGGGGTGCAGCTCCAGGTCAAAGAAATAATTGTCCACGTGAAAGGCGACCAGCCGCAGCCCCATCTCTGCCAGGCGCTGCCCGAGCTTGATCGTCGTCGTAGTCTTGCCCGACGAGGACGGGCCGGCGATGATGGCCAGGCGCACCTCTTCGCGGCGGTCCTCGATCAACTGCGCCGCGGTGTTGACGTCCTCGTCATAGCAGCGGTCCGATTCGCCTACGATATCGGCAAACTCGCCGGCCGCGACGCGGGCGTTCAACTGCTCCACCGTGTACAGGTCGTGGTCCACCGACCAGCGCAGCACTTCGTAGATCTTGCGCCAAGGAATATTCCCCGATTCCCGGTAGCCGCGGCCGGCCTTCTCGCGGCGCTGC
>JAAYZQ010000410.1 GCA_012514775.1 Anaerolineaceae bacterium | reverse complement strand
CTTCTTGCATCTCGGCAATAAAGTTTACCAGTTGTTCCGACATGCGACCTCCTTTGGATAATGGATATTTAGGCCAACAACGCGCGGGTGTCGTTCAGACAATGGCGATCGACTCGCCAATGATCTTTATGCCCTGCCCTCCTCGTTTGCGTGGGCCACGCGTTCAGGTTCCGGTGGAAAAAAGTGTTCGTAGCGAATGGATTCGCCCGGCGGGACAACCACAAACTCGTCGTCCCAGGGACCAAACAGCATCTTGCGCACGAGGGCGTCCGAGCCCGGGATCTCCTCAAAGCGCAGGCCCCAGCGTTCGGCCATGACGCGCACCTGCTCCCGATAATCCTCCACGTTTCCCTGGCCGGGGTCTCCCTGGCCAGGGGCAATCTCGTCGACAGCGCCCCCGGTTGCGATCAGGGCCAGGCGGGTATAGTGCTTGATCATCTCGCGGATGACCCACTCTGCTTTGGCCGGACCGTACCTGGCCGCCAGGCTCTCGTACTCGTCAAAGGGGGTATCGCCGACCTTGAGCCAGCCCTTGGTGACATAGTAGGTGCCCGGCTCGGCGCTCGCCTGCTCCTTGTAGGCGCAGCTCGACCCCAGGAAGATGGCGATGCAGTCGTCCACCCGCGGGACGACGAGCGTGCAGCCGTTGGCGCGCAGGCCAACGACGGCCATGCTGCACAGGCCATAGCCGAGGATCACCACGTCGGCCGTCTCCCCGGCCGCGTCAATGGCATCTTGAAGGGCACGTTTCAGGTTGGCGGGGTTGACGTGTAGGCCAAAATCAAAGACCTGGTACTCAACACCGTCCGGGAGAAGGGGGAGCATCTCCTCGACGACGGTAGCGCATGCCAAAACTTTGCAGGAAGCGGGCATCAACACACCTTCCAGGTGATCTGGGACCCCGATGGCCCCATCGCGAGCAACGAAATTATATAATACCCTAGGGAACAAGTCAAACGGCGGCAGGCCCTTGACCGGGGTGGGCATGCCCCGCGACTGCGAAGCAACGGCCCCCGGTACCCTAGGGAACTTGCCAAATCTTGCAAACCCTTGTACAATCCTCCCAGGCAGCGCGTTGACATCGAGGCCCAGGGCGCGGTGTCCGGCGGTTCGGATCATCGCAGCCCGAGGGAGAGTCGCATGACAAAAGAAGGGAAAACGCCACCCACCCAGCCAGGGGGTCCCCGTATTGACCGCGATCGGTTCGAGCCGCCCTACTACCAGCTCGCCAACATCCTGCGCCGCGAGATAGCCACCGGCGCCCTGCGCCCGGGCGACCGTGTCCCCTCGGAAGCACAGCTCTGCGAGCGCTACGAGGTCAGCCCCATGACCGCCCGTCGCGCGCTGACCATCCTCCTCGACGAAGGCCTGGTGACCGCTGCCCGCGGCCGCGGTACCTTTGTCAAGCCCCTGGTGCTGAGCACGGCCACCTTTCGGCTGAACGCCCTGGAAGAGATGTTCCGCGGCGAGCAGGTGTCGGTGCGATTTCTGTCCGTCAAGACGATCCCTGTCACGGAGCGCATCTGTCGCCGCTTGTCCGTCCCCGCCGGCGCAAAGGTAATTTCCATGCGGCGCCTGCTGTTGCGCAGCCGGGAACCGGTGGCCTACCACCGCGAATACCTGGTGTATGACCCGACGCGGCCCATCGTGGAGGCCGAGATGGGCATCACCAGCTTGCGGGGGCTGTTCGACGGCAAGGGCGAGACCGTGCTGCAGCGCGGCCAGTTGGCCATCCAGGCGACGGTGCTGACGGAGGGTGAGGCGCGACTGCTGAACACGCCGGCCGGCAGCGCCGCCTTCCGCATCGAGCACACGTTCTATGATTTTGACGAGCAGCCGGTAAGCTGGGGCTGGTTCATCATCCCCGGGACCCTGTTGCAGTTCAACGCGACCGTGGGTGCGCAGCCTGTGGCGGCCTCGTAGGGCGGGAATGGGATTGGAGCAGACATGAGCGAACCCGAGCAGGTGCCTCTCGCGCAGGCGGTGGCCGACCTGGACGAAAACCAGGCGCTGGAGATCGTGCGCCTGCGCATGGCGCGCGGCGACGACCCGATGCGGATCATAGACGATTGCCAGGAGGGGATGCGCGAGGTCGGGCAGCGTTACGCGCAGCAGCGCTACTTTCTGTCGGGCCTGATCATGGCCGGCGACATCCTGCGCCAGATCATGGATCTCGTCGTGCCCACCGTCGATGCCCGGCGCTCCGCGGCCGGCCACAGCTCGGGCCGGGTCCTCATCGGCACCGTCCAGGGCGACATCCACGACCTGGGCAAGAACATGGTGACGATGCTCTTGCGCTCCCACGGCTTTAGCGTCGTGGACCTCGGCGTAGATGTACCCCCAGAACGCTTTGTGGACGCGGCACGCAGCCAGCAGCCCGACATCATCGGCCTGTCGGGGCTCATCACGGCTTCCTACAACGCCATGCGCGACACCGCCGGGGCGCTCCAGGCCATGATGGCGGAAGAGGGCACGCAGATCCCCATCGTCATCGGCGGCCAGGTCGACGAGCAGGTGTGCGCCTACGTGGGCGCCGGCTACTGGACCACCGACGCCATGGAAGGGGTGCAGATCTGCCGGCGGTTGATCGAGCAGAGCGGCTGAGGGCCCGCTAGCGGATGCTCTTGTAGTAATTGATCAGCCCGTTGGTCGAGGCATCGTGCCCCGCCGCCGGCTCGTCCCCTTCGAGCTCGGGCAGGATGGCCCTGGCCAGTTGTTTGCCAAGCTCGACGCCCATCTGGTCGAACGAGTTCACCTGCCAGATGGCGCCCTGGCAAAAGATCTTTTGCTCGTAGAGGGCGATCAACGACCCCAGGACCTCCGGGGTGAGCTTCGGGTAGAGAAACGAGTTGGTCGGCTTGTTGCCGGGAAAGGTCTTGGCCGGAACCAGCCTCTCTAGCTGCTCCCCGGCATAGCCCTCGGCCTCCAGTTCGGCCCGGACCTCCTCGGGCGTCTTGCCCTTCATCAGGGCCTCCGTCTGGGCCAGGTAGTTGGACAGCAGGATGCGATGCTGGTCGCCCAGGGGGTTGTGGCTCCGGGCCGCCGCCAGGAAATCGCAGGGCACGAGCTTGGTCCCCTGGTGGATGAGCTGGTAGAAGGCGTGCTGGCCGTTGGTGCCCGGCTGCCCCCAGATGATGGGCCCGGTGCTATACGTCACCCACCGGCCATCGCGCGTGACGCTCTTGCCGTTGCTCTCCATATCGCCCTGCTGCAAGTAGGCGGGCAGGTGGACGAGGTACTCGTCGTAGGGCAGGATGGCGTGGGATTGGGCCCCGAAAAAGTTGTTGTACCAGATCCCCAGGAGAGCCATGATGACCGGGATGTTTTCCTCGAAGGGGACGGTGCGAAAGTGCCGGTCGACCCGGTGGGCGCCTGCCAGCAGCTCCTCGAAACGGTCCATGCCCACGTAGAGGGCGATGGACAGGCCGATGGCCGACCACAGCGAGTAGCGCCCGCCGACCCAGTCCCAGAACTCGAACATGTTGGCGGCGTCGATGCCAAAGGCCGAAACGGCCTCCCGGTTCGTGGACATGGCCACAAAGTGCCGGGCGATGGCCCCTTCGTCCCGCGCCGCCCGGAGGAACCAGTCCCGCGCCGAGTGGGCGTTGGCCATCGTCTCCTGGGTCGTAAAGGTCTTGGACGCCACCAGGAACAGCGTCGTCTCCGGGCTGAGGGGGCGCAGCGTCTCCACCAGGTCGGTGCCGTCCACGTTGGACACAAAGTGGACGCGCAGCCCGGGCCTCGCGTAGGGCCTGAGCGCCGTTGTGACCATCTTCGGGCCCAGATCCGAGCCCCCGATGCCGATGTTGACCACGTCGGCGATGGCCTTGCCGGTGTAACCGCGCCACTCGCCGGAGCGGACCGCTTCGCTGAACCTGCGCATCTGGCCCAGGACGCGGTTGACGGCGGGCATGACGTCCTGGCCATCCACCAGGATGGGCTCGTTGCTCCGATTGCGGAGGGCCACGTGGAGCACGGCCCGATCCTCCGTGGTGTTGATCTTGCTCCCGGCGAACATGGCCTCGATCTGCGCGGCAAGGTTGGCCTCGCGGGCCAGGTCCAGGAGCAGCCCCATCGTCTCTTCGGTGATGCGGTTCTTGGAGTAGTCGAACAGGATGTCACCCAGGCGCAGCGAAAAGCGTTGGAAGCGCGCGGGGTCCCGGTCAAAGAGATCCCGCATGTGCACGGCGGCCATCGCCTCCTGGTGTTTCACCAACGCCTGCCAGGCAGACAGCTCGTCAAGTCCGGCCATTGTTCCTCCGTCCCTTACATCGCTACCCTGCGCCTGGGCAACCCGCACCTGGGCGTACCGGCAGAAGAGGGCTTTTTTTCCGGTACGCCCAGGGATTCTAGGCTCCCGGACTGAATGCCTTGCGCCGCTCGTCGACGGCGGCCAGGAGGCCGGCAAAGGCGTCGGCAAAGGCCTTCACGCCTTCGCGCTCCAGCTCGTCCGTCACCTCGTCCATGGCGATCCCCAGCTCCTTCAGGGCGGCCAGGGCCTGGCGGGCGCCTGCCAGGTCCTCCTCCAGGCTGTTGCGCACCCGGCCGTGCTGCAGAAAGGCCTCCAGGGTGTGGGGCGGAACGGTGTTGACCGTGTGCGGGCCGATGAGCTCCTCGACGTACAGCACGTTCGAATACTTCTTGTTCTTGGTCCCGGTCGACGCCCAGAGGGGGCGCTGCACCCGCGCTCCCCTGGCCTCGAGGGCCTGGAACCGCTCGGAGGCCACGACCTCCTTGAAGTCGGCGTAGGCCAGGCGGGCGTTGGCGATGGCCGCCTTCCCCAGGAGAGCATCGCCCTGCCCGTCCAACGAGAGAAGGCGGGCATCGACCTTGGTATCCACCCGCGAGACAAAGAAGGATGCCACGGAGGCGACGCCCTCGAGGGGCAGCCCCCGGGCCAGCCGCTCTTCCAGACCGCACAGGTAGGCGTCCATGACGCGCATGTAGCGCTCGCGGGCAAAGATGAGGGTGACGTTGACGTTCACCCCCGCGGCAATGGCAGCCGTCACCGCCGGCAACCCTGCCTCGGTGGCCGGGATCTTGACCATCAGGTTAGGCCGATCGACGCGCTGCCAGAGCTGCTTCGCTTCGGCCAGGGTGCCCTCGGCGTCGTGGGCCAGGTAGGGGTTGACCTCCAGGCTAACGTAGCCGTCGCCCCGGCCGCTCTCCTCGTACAGCGGCCGGAACAGGTCCGCCGCCGCCTGTATGTCCTCGACGGCCAGTTGCCAGAAGGTGCGCTCCGCGTCCCAGCCGGCCCGCGCAAGCGCCTCCAGCCTGGCGTCGTAATCCTGCGATTCGACGATGGCCTTCTGAAAGATCGTCGGGTTGGAGGTGACGCCTCGCACCTCGCCCCGCGCGATCATGCCGGCCATCTCGCCATTGTGCAGCAGGCGCCGCTCGATGTTGTCGTACCAGATCGACTGGCCTGCGGCGAATAGTCGCTGTGTCGTGTTCACGATTCCTCTCCCATGGGTCCCTCCGGGTGGCCCTCCAACAGCTCGCCGGCCACCTGCACCACCCGGTCTACCGAAAAGCCAAGATTCTCAAAGACGACCCCGACGGGCGCCGACGCGCCGTAGCGGTCCAGCCCCAGGACGCGCCCCCCGGAGCCCACCCAGCGGTGCCAGCCCTGGGAGACGCCCGCTTCCACGGCCAGGCGCAGCGCGACGCCCGGCGGCAGGACCGAGTCGCGGTAGGCCGGCTCCTGGGCGGCAAACAGCTCCCAGCTCGGGAACGAGACGAGCCGGACGGCAACGCCCTGCTCGGCCAGGCGCTGCCCGGCCTTCAAGATGAGGCTCACCTCCGAGCCGCTGGCCATGAGGACGATCCGCGGCTCGCCCGCCGGGCCGAGGTCGGCCAGGACGTAGGCGCCCCGCTTCAGGTCCTCGGCCGGGGCCAGCTTGGCACGGTCCAGCGTGGGCAGCGGCTGCCGCGTGAGGGCCAGAGCCGTGGGCCCCCGGCGGTTCTCGATGGCCATCTTCCAGGCCTCGCGCACCTCGTTGGCATCGGCCGGGCGGATGACCACCATGTTGGGCAGCGCCCGCAGGGTGGCCAGTTGTTCCACCGGCTGGTGCGTCGGGCCGTCCTCGCCAACGCCCACGCTGTCGTGGGTAAAGACCCAGATGGCGCCCAGGTGCGAGAGGGCGGCGAGGCGCAGCGGCGGCCGCATGTAGTCGGCAAAGACCAGGAACGTCGCGCCATAGGGGATGACGCCGCCGTGGTAGGCCATGCCGTTCACCACCGAGCCCATGCCGTGCTCGCGGACGCCAAAGTGCAGGTTGCGCCCCTCGCGGCAGTCGGCGTCAAAGGCCGGGCTGCCGGCCAGCCAGGTGTTGTTCGAAGGGGCCAGGTCCGCGGACCCCCCCATCAGCTCAGGGAGCCTGTCCGCCAGGGCGTTGAGCACCTTGCCGCTGGCGGCTCGGGTGGCCATCCCCTTCTCGTCGGCCGGGAACTCGGGCAGGTCGCCGGCCCAGCCCTCGGGCAGCTCGCCCGCCAGGCGCCGCTCCAGCTCGGCCGCCAGGTCGGGGTAGGCCGCCCGGTAGGCCGACAGGCGCTCCTGCCAGTTCTGTTCCAGCTCCGGGCCGCGCTCTGCCGCCTGCCGGAAAAAGGCCAGTGCCTCCTGGGGTATGTAGAAACGTGGCTCCCTGGGCCAGCCCAGCCTGTCCTTGGCGCCGTCCAGCTCGTCGTCGCCTGGCGGCTCGCCGTGGGCCTTGGCTGTCCCCGCCCGGGTGGGCAGGCCGTAGCCGATGGTCGTGCGCACCATGATGAGCGACGGCCGCGGGTCGGCCTTGGCCTCCTGGATGGCGGCATCGATGGCGTCCACGTCCAGCCCGTCCTCGACCCGGAGCACCTGCCAGCCGTAAGCCTCGAAGCGCATGCCCCGATCCTCGGTAAAGGCCAGGCCGGTGGAGCCCTCGATGGTGATCTCGTTGTCGTCGTATAGATAGATGAGCTTGCCCAGGCGCAGGTGGCCGGCCAGCGAGGCCGTCTCTGACGCCACGCCCTCCATCAGGTCGCCGTCGGTGACGATGGCGTATACGTAGTGGTCAATGATCTCGTGGCCCGGCCGGTTAAAGAGGGCCGCCAGGTGCGCCTCGGCGATGGCCATGCCGACGCCGTTGCTGAACCCCTGCCCCAGGGGGCCGGTGGTGGTCTCGACGCCGGGCGTCAGGCCGTACTCCGGGTGGCCGGGCGTCAGGCTGCCCCACTGGCGGAAGCGTTTCAGCTCGTCCAGGGGCAGGTCATAGCCCGCCAGGTGCAGCAGGCTGTAGAGCAGCATGGAGCCGTGCCCGCACGACAGGATAAAGCGGTCG
>JAAYZQ010000409.1 GCA_012514775.1 Anaerolineaceae bacterium | reverse complement strand
CTGCGCCACGGCCATGAGGGCCGCGGCGGTGGCCACCACCGTCTTGCCCGAGCCCACGTCGCCCTGAAGCAGCCGGCTCATGGGCTCCGATCGGGACAGGTCGGCCAGGATGTGGTGCAGGGTGCGCTCCTGGGCCGCGGTCAACTGGAACGGCAGAGAGCCGAGAAAGGAGGACAACAGGGCCTCGTCGGTGGGCAGCGGCGCAGCGGATTGCTTCTGCCATTGCTGGCGCCGGTTAAGCATGCCCAGTTGGATGAAAAAGAACTCGTCGAAGGACAGGCGCCGCCGGGCCTCGGCGGCAGATTCATGGCTGTCGGGAAAGTGGATCTCGCGGAGGGCTTTGTGGAGATCCAAGAGCCCTGCCCGGGACCGCACCGGTTCCGGCAGGTAGTCCTGGAGGCGCGGAGTCCAGTGGTCCACAACCCGCTTGATGAGCTTGCGCAGCCAGCGCGATGTGATGCCCCGGGTCAGGGGGTAGACCGGCACCAGGCGACCCGTGTGGATCAGCTCTTTCTCCAGGGGCTCCCAGGCCGGTGATTGCAGGCGCAGGCGCCCCAGGTGTTCGTCGATCTTGCCCGAGAGGACGATGCGCCTACCGGCCCGCAGTTGTTTCACCAGGTAGGGCTGGTTAAACCACACCGCTTCCACCGTGCCAGAGGCATCGGCGATGACGCTGGTGATGAGCGAGCCGCCGCTGCGCGTTGTGCGCGTGCGGGTCTCCCAGATGGTGCCGACGACGGTCGCATCTTCGCCGAACTGCAGTTGGCTGATGGACTTGAGAGATGTGTAGTCGTCGTAACGGTGCGGGTAGTGATGCAACAGATCGCCCACCGTCGAAATCCCCAGCTTCTCGAGGCGCGTGGCGTAGGCAGTGCTCACGCCGGGCAGGGTTGTCACCGAGGCGTCGAGGCCTGTGGCGGGCCGCTGAGCGCCTGCCTCTGCCGGCGGCGGCTGTGGCGCCGCCGTGGGAGCCGCGGGTGTGGCCGGCGGCACGGGCGTGGGCGCCGGTTCGGCTGCCGGCGGGGGACCGGCCGGCGCGTTGTCGGCCGCCTTGCTCTGGCTGCTGCCCGGCTTGACGGGCGGCGGCCAGCGCTGCTCCGTCTCGGGCTCCTGCCGCCCCTGGAGGCGGTTCAGAATCTCGTTCACCATCTGCTCGCGGCGCCCGGCCTCGGCCTCGCCATAGGTGGCCAGCATGTCGGCGATCTCGCTCGCCGTCTGCTCTTGCTCGGCGTTGCGGGCGTCGGCCTGCGCTTCACTCTGCCAGATCCTGGCAAACTTGGCAAAGCCGCCAATGACAGCCCGATCCCGAAACCCCTGGCTCTCCTCCAACTTTAATATCTTTGCCAGCTTTTGAAAAGCTGTAAGCATTACCCCTCCAATGGACGCACCGGGTCACCGGCGACCAGAGCACACAACCCCACGGCTCCCAGGCCCAGATGCGACGTCAGTGCCGAGCCGGCCGGCAGAATGCACGGCTCCCTCTCGGCGAACAGATCCTGCAAGCGGGCCACCAACGTCTGCGCCAGATCCTCGGCCCCTGCGTGCAACACGGCCACTTCGGCCAGCGGCCCCCAGGAACGCACCCGCTCCACCAGGGCCAGCAATGCCTTGGACCGCGAGCGCACCCTGGCCCAGATGGACACCTGGCCGCTATCCAGGCTCACCAGGGGCTTGATCTGAAGGGCCGTGCCCAGCAGGGCCGAGAACTGGTTGATGCGACCCCCCTTGCGCAGGTTATCCAGGCTGTCGATCATGGCCGCCGTTTTCAGGCGCGGCCCCAGCTCCTGTGTCGCCCGCGCAACCTCCGCCAGGCCGGCCCCGTTGGCTGCCATCCTCGCCGCCTCCACGGCGGCCCAGCCAAGGCCCATGGAGACCTGTCCGGAATCGACGACGGCCACCCGGCCGGGCGTCGCCAGGCACTGCGACGCCGCCCAGGCAGCGTTGACCGTGCCGCTCAGGCTGCCCGCCACGTGAACCGAGACCACCGCTTCGGCTCCCTCGCCGTTCAGCAGCCTCTCGTACACCTGCAAAAAGGCGCTCACCGGGGGCTGCGAGGTCCGCGGCAGCTCCCGGCTTGTCGCCAGCCGGCGAAAAAACTCGGGCGGCGGAATATCCACCCCGTCCCGGTAAGTTTCCTCTCCCCACAGAAGCTGGCAGGGGACTACGGAAATCCGTAGGGCGGACGCCAGCTCCGCGGGCAGGTCAGACGTGCTATCCGTGACAACCTGAACCCTGGTCACTAGGCTCCCTCGTAGACCACCACGCCCAGGGCCTCGGGTCCCAGGTGGCAGGCCAGCACAGGATCGTACTTTATCGATTCGAACTTTTTCCCGGGCAAGGCGATGCCCAGTTGGGTCGTCAACTCCTCGACGAGATCGTTGAGCTCGTTGTTCACCGGGCTTTGCAGGATCACCACCTGTTGCACGCGGGCAAACTCGGCCACAAAGTCCACCAGCTTTTCCACGGCCTGCAGCCGGGTGCGCACCTTTTCCATGGACACGATCTCGCCGTCCTCGATGAGGAGCAACGGCTTGATCTGGAGCATGGTGCCCAGGAGGGCCTGGGCAGGCCCGATGCGCCCTCCGTGCTCCAGGTAGTCCAGGCGCTCCACGAAAAAGACCAGGTAGACGTGGGGCAACAAGCCCCGCACCAGGCGTACGATCTCGTCCAGGGAGCGACCCTGATCCGCCGCCTCGGCGGCGGCCTTGACCATGAGGCTCAGGCCCCACGAGGCCGACAGGGAATCGAGGACGACGATCCGGCAGCGTCCGAGAAAGGAGCGAGCGGCAGCCCGCGCCTGGTGATACGCGTCGCTCAGCTTGCCCGAGCTGACGAGGACCAGGATCTCTTCCGTCTCGCGGTTCAAGCGTGCAAAGGTCTGCTGAAATTCGTTGCTGGAAACGGTAGCCTTTGCTCCGCGTGCGGGCGAGTCGGTCATGCGTCGAAAGAGGGGCTCCCAGCTATCGCCCTGGTTCAAGCGGTAGGTTTCACTGCCCAATTGAATGTCGACAGGCAGCACTTCAATCTTGAGCCTCTCGATGACTTCCGGCTCCAAATCCGCTGTCACGTCGGTTACAATTCGTGCGTTTGCCATGGCGCACCTATTCTGCAGATAGGATATAGTGGTAATGGGGCTGGCCGCCATCCACGAGTTCGATCTCTTGCTCCGAGTAGACCTCCTGGATCCTGGCTGCCAGCTCCTCGGCCTCGTCTACGGTCACCGATTCCCCATAGTACACGGTTATGATCTCGTAACTGGCCGCGTCGACCTCGGCCAGGGCCTGGAGGACCACCTGGCCCGGAGAGCTGCCCTTCACCGTCAGCTTGCCGTTCACCAGGCCGATGACCTCCCCCTCCTGTACGCTCATGCCGTTCACCTGCGCCGAGCGCACGGCCGTGGTGACCTCTACCGTCTGGATGCTCTTGGCCGCTTCGCCCATCACCCGGGCGTTGGTCTCCAGGTCGGCCTGGTAGTTCAGGGCCAGGAGGGCCGAGATCCCCTGTGGGATGGTGATGGTCGGCACCACCGAGACCTTTTTCTCCGAGAGCGCCCGGGTCTGCTCGGCGGTCATGACAATGTTCTTGTTGTTGGGCAGGATGATGACCTCGTCGCTGGCGACGCTCTCCACCGCCTTCAGCAACTCTTCGGTGCTCGGGTTCATGGTCTGCCCGCCCGATACCACGGCGCTGGCGCCCAGGCTCTGAAAAACCGTGTGCAGGCCAACGCCCGGCGCCACCACCACGGTGCCGATGCCCAGGGGCGGCTCGGGAGTGCCGGAGGGTTGCGCCTTGCTCAGGACAAACTCCTGGTACTGCTCTTGCATGTTCTCGACAATGACCCGGCTCAAGGATCCCAGGCTGGCGCCATAGTTGATGGGCGTGCCGGGCTCGGGCGAGTGGACGTGCACCTTGACGGCCTTGGAGTCACCCACCACCAGGGCGCAGTCGCCCATGGAGGCGATGCACGCCCGGATCTCGTCGACGTCCAGGTTCTGCCCGTGGACGATGAACTGGATGTCGTAGCCGTACTCCCCCTCGCTCTCGAGGTGAAGGGCCTGGAGGCCCATGGCGGCGGCCATCTCGGTATCGATGTGCAGGCGTTCTCCCCTCGTGTAGCGGAGCATACCCTCCAGGATGATATACAGGCCCTGGCCTCCCGCGTCGATGACCCCCGCCTCGGCCAGGACGGGCAGCAGGGACGGGGTGCGGGCCACCGACTCCCTGGCCGCCTGCACCACCCGCTCCAGGACATAGACCAGGTCGTCGCTGCCCGCGGCGGCGGGAACCGCCTCTTCGGCCGCCTCCCGCGCAACGGTCAGGATGGTGCCCTCCACCGGCTTGATGACGCCCTTGTACGCCGTGGCGGCCGCCTCTCGCAGCGCCGCGGCAAAGTGAACGCTCTCAAAGACTTCCAGCTTTTCCAGGCTGCGGGCAAAGCCGCGAAAGATCTGCGACAGGATGACCCCGGAGTTTCCCCTGGCGCCCATCAGCGCGCCGTGGGCCACCTTCTGGGCAATAATCCCCACCTCTTCTTCGGGGGAATCCTGGATCTCCTGGTAGGCCGACTGCATGGTGAGCAACATGTTGGTGCCCGTGTCGCCGTCAGGCACGGGGTAGACGTTGAGAGCGTTGATGGCAGCCTGGTGGCGTTCCAGCCAGGCAAGGCCCGCGCCCATGAGGCGCTTCAGGCCCTGCCCGTCGCAGGACTGCCTGGCACTCACCGGCCGGCGCCCCGCTGGAGCCACGTCTCGCTCGATGTTGTCATCACGATGTTCGGTCAATGCTGCTGCCTCCTGGCTTCTATTGATCACGCTCTCTCCGCAGCCCGGCCCCGAGGGTGGCCGGGCAAAGCCCTAGTCGGCGCTCACTCGAAGGTCCTGAACGTGCACATTCACCGCGGTCACCGGCACGCCCAGGGCACGCTCCACGGTATATTTGACGGCGCTCTGCATGTTGCGCGCAACAATAGCAATGCGCGTGCCATATTCGATGACTACGTACAGATCGATGATAATCTCGCCGTCGAGGATCTGGACATTGACCCCGCGCCTGTGACTGGCGGGCGCCAGGATCTGGACGAGACCACTTGCCAGGTCCTTGACGGCCATGCCGACCACGCCATAACACTCGAGGACGGCCTGGCTCGCCAGGCTGGCGATCGCCGTCGGCGTTACCTCGATCTTTCCCAGGCTGCTCTGTTCCATGGATCGTCCCCTGACCTCCTGTGCTTGTGCGACTGCATTCCGATTTCCATGACCGGTACACCATCCAGGACCGTTCCAACTCGCACTTCCAGGACCCTCAACTCTTCGATAAGCACCACATTGCGCACTACACCTTGCCCGGTTTGCACTGTGGACCGGCCTGTGGTATGATAGTCGCCGCAAACCGGACCACGTCGGGCCAGCGCTTTCCAGGCTGGCTCTATCTATGTAGGAGAGGTGCAATTATGGCAAAATGTGAAATTTGCGGCAAGACACCATCGTTTGGGCACAACGTCAGCCACTCCATGGTGCACACCAAGCGCCAGTGGAAGCCCAACGTTCAGAAGGTTACCATCTACCGCGATGGGCGGCCCCAGCGGATGACCCTCTGCACGCGCTGCCTGCGCACCCTGAACAAGCGCCAGACTACCTGAGCAAAAGAAAACTGCCGGCGGTCCAGGCCGCCTTCCGCAGGAATGGGAGCCCGTCCCTTGCAGCCCCGGCTGCAGCGGACGGGTTCTCGCTTTGCCCTCAGAACGCATTGCGGATCCGCTCGATAGCACTGCGTACGCCTTCTTCCGCACCAAAAATCGCCGTCCCTGCCACCAGCACGTCTGCTCCTGCCCGCACAACCCGGCCCGCCGTCTCGGCGTCGATGCCGCCATCCACCTCCAGCTCGGCGTGCAGCCCGCCGTCGTCCAGCATGGCCCGTACCTGCCCGATCTTGTCCTCTATCCCCTCGATATAGCGCTGGCCGCCAAAGCCAGGATTGACGGTCATGACCAGCACAAGATCGGCAAAGCGCAAAATCTCTTGCAGGCTGGCAGCCGGCGTGGCCGGGTTGAGGGTAACCCCGGCCCGGCAGCCAAGCTCCTTGATCTGTTCCACCGTGCGATGCAGGTGCGGGCACGTCTCGACGTGCACGGTCAGGATGTTGGCGCCGGCCTCGGCAAAATCGGCCAGGTAACGTTCCGGGGCCTCCATCATCAGGTGCACGTCCAGGGGCAGCTCTGTAACACGCCGAACGGCTCTGACGATGGGCGGGCCCATGGTGAGGTTGGGCACAAAGTGCCCGTCCATCACGTCCACATGAATATAATCGGCGCCTGCCGCCTCGGCCTCGGCTACCTCGGCGCCCAGCCGGGCAAAGTCGGCCGCAAGGATCGACGGCGCTATTTTTACACGTCCAGCCACAGCATTCTCCACTCTTGCTCAAGCAGAATCATACATTCTTTTGAGCAAAAATGCAAGCCTTAGCGAGGGCTTTCGCCCGCTTCCCGGCGCCGCAACTGCCCGCAGCCGGCCTCGATGTCGATTCCGCGGCGCATGCGCACCGTGGCGGGGATGCCCGCCCACTCCAGCTCGTTCCGAAACGCGTCCACCATCTCCCGCGGAGAGGGCTGGAGGGCCACCCCGGGCGTGGGGTTCAACGGGATCAGGTTCACGTGGCACAACAGCCCTTCCAGCAAGCCAGACAGGCGCCGGGCCTGCTCCACCGAGTCGTTCACGCCGTCGATGAGAGCATACTCAATGGTCACCCGCCTCCCGGTTTTCGCCGCATAGGCCCGGACGGCGGGCAGCAACTCGCCCAGAGGATAGCGCCGGTTCACGGGCACCAGCCGGTCCCTCAGCTCGTCGTCGGCGGCGTGCAGCGACACCGCGAGGTTCACGGGCAAGCCCTCCTCGGCCAGCCGGCGGATGCCTGGCACCAGGCCCACGGTCGACACGGTCACGCGCCTGGCTCCAAGGTTATAACCCCGCTCATCGCCCAGGGTTTCGATGGCCTTCCGGGTAGCGGCATAGTTCGCCAGGGGCTCGCCCATGCCCATGAACACCAGGTTCGTGACGGGCTGCTCCTCCAGCCGGGCGCGGTCGCCCGCGGCCGCGGCCCGCTCGATCTCGACGGCCCGCAGCCCGCGGGCAAAGTAGAGCACCTGGGCCAGGATCTCGCCCGCGGTGAGGTTGCGCGCCAGGCCGCCCTGTCCCGTGGCGCAAAAGGTACAGCCCATGCCGCAGCCCACCTGCGACGAGATGCAGGCCGTGCGCCGCTCGTCGTAGAGCATGAGGACGCTCTCCAGCGTGTTGCCGTCGGCCAGGCGAAAGAGCACCTTGCGCGTCTGGCCCGAAAGGGATTCCTGCTCGGCCACGGGCTCCAGGAGGTTCAGGACCGTCTCTGCCGCCAGCCTTTCGCGCAGGGACTGCGGCAGGTTCTTCATCCCGGCCACGTCGTCCACCAGCGAGCGATAGAGCCAGCCCCACACCTGGTCGGCGCGGAACCGGGGCTCGCCCCAGGAGGTGAGCAGCTCGGTCAGCTCCTGGTGGCTGAGGTCATACAAGGCAATGGGTTTTGTCACGCCAGGACTTCTTTCCAGGTGGCCCACAGGTCGGCCACGTTTTCAAACACCAGGTCGGGCTGGATCTCGGATGTGGCCAGGAGGGAGCGGTCGGTGACGCCGCTGAGCACGAGGAGGGTGCACAGCCCGGCGCGCTTGCCGGCGAGGATGTCGGTTTCCAGCCGGTCGCCCAGGGCGGCCGTCGTTTCCCGCACGGCACCCAGGCGCATCATGGCCTGCTCCATCATGGTCGTCTCCGGCTTGCCAATGACCCGCGGCTTGACACCCGTGGCGGCCTCCAGCAGGGCCAGCAGCGAGCCGGCGCCGGGCACGAGGCCCCGCTCCGAGGGAAAGGTCAGGTCCGCGTTTGTTCCCACAAACCCGGCGCCAGCCCGGATGTGCAGCGTAGCCTCGGCGAGGCGCTCGTAGCAAATCGTAAAGTCCATGCCCGCGACCACATACTCCGGATCCTCTTCCACCAGCTCAAAGCCTGCCGCCTGGAGGGCCGCGCGCAGGCCGTCCATGCCCACCACAAACACCCGCGTGCCCGGCGGGGCGATACCGGCCAGGTAGCCGGCCGTGGCCTGCGAAGAGGTCAAGATCTCGGCCGGGTCGACCTCCACGCCCATGCCCGCCAGCTTGTCCACGAACTGCTGCGGCGTGCGGGTGGCATTGTTGGTCGCCAGGACAAAGCCGATGCTTTGCTCGCGCAAGAAGGCGAGGAACTGGGGGGTGCCGGGGATCATCTCGGCGCCACGATAGAGAACGCCGTCCATGTCGACGATGAGGTGGCGAATGGAACGCAGGATCTCGATTCCAGGGGAAATGTCCACTTGACTAGCCCATCCTATCTGGAGCTCACGCCTCGCGGATCCTGCCCCGGGCCATGGAGGCCAGGATGCCAAACCCGCACAGCACGGCAAAGATGGCGAACGCCGTCTTGGCGGCGGCCATAAACTGCGGATAATTCTGGGGCGCGATCTCGACCCGGCCAATGTACAGGGCAAAGAGGAGGGTGGCGATGGCCTGGCTGAGCATCTGGCCCATGAGGCGCATGGTGGCCAGCATGGCCGAGGCCACGCCGTACAGCCTCTTGTCTACGGCGCCCATGATGCCGTTCATGTTGGGCGAGGAAAAGAGCGCGAAGCCAAAGCCCAGCAGGCCCAGGCGCAGGATGATGGCCCACAGCGGCGTCGTAGGGCTGATGACCACCAGCAGCACCAGCCCCAGGGCGGTAAGGGACATGCCCGCCGAAGCGACGATGCGCGGCTCGATGCGGTCCGAAAGCCTGCCCGCCAACGGAGAAAAGATGGCCTGGACCACGGGCTGGGCGATGAGCACCAGGCCGGCCGTCTGGGCGTCGAGGCCCTTGATATAGCGCAGGTAGAGGCTCAACAGGAAAGCGATGGCCGCGGTGGCAGCATAGTTGACCAGGGCCGCCAGGTTGGAGAAGGCAAAGGTCCGGTTCGACCCCAACAGGCGAATGTCCAGCACGGGTACCCGGGCCCGCATCTCCCACCCGGCAAAGACCCCAAGGCCCACCACACCGGCGGCGGCGAGGCCCGCCGCCGTCACGCCGGGCAGCCGCGAGATGCCCAGCATCAGGGCGACGAGGGAGACGGCATAGATGAGGGAGCCGGGCAGGTCGAACCGCTCGTCCCGGGCCTCGGCCCATTCACCCCGCAGGCGGGTCGAGATAAACCAGAGGGCGACGGTGCCGAGTGCCACCGAAACGGCAAAGATACTCCGCCAGCCAAAATGCGCCGTCAGCACGCCGCCGATGGACGGTCCCAGCGACGCCGCCAGGTAGACGGCGGCGACGTTGATGCCCAGCACCCGGCCGCGGTCGCTGGGCGGGTAGGCCGAGGTGAGGATGGCCACGCCGGTGCCAAAGATCATGGCGCTGCCCAGGCCCTGCAAGACGCGCGCCCCCAGGAACATGGTTGTGGACGTTGATAGGCCGGTGGTCAGCGCCGCCAGCGTAAAGATGACCGTGCCGTAGGCATAGACCCTCTTGCGGCCGTGGATATCGGCCAGCTTTCCAAAGGGTACCAGGAAGATGGCCGCGGCCAGGAGATAGCCCATGCGCACCCACGACAGGACGACGGCATCCATGCCAAACTGCCGGCTGATTTCGGGCAGAGCGACGTTGGCCCCCGAGTCCATAAAGGGGGTCAGAAAGGACGTGAGCGTGGTGGCATAGAGGGCCGCACGCCTGGTGGACACTTCGGCCGCGGTCTGTCCTGAAGTCACTTCTCGCTGCATAGACCCTCATAATCTTGCCTGGTATCGACGTCGAGGAGGATCGCAGCATCGTCCAGATCGACCCGCGCCACGTCCCGCTCGTAACGGACGAGGAGGGCGCGGCCTCCCTGGTCGCCCTCTACCTGGCCCAGATCGGCGAACAGGGAGCGGGCAAACAGCACAGGATTGCCGCGCCGGCCCTGGTAATAGGGCGCGACGATGGGTGCCCGCGTGGCGCGATAGGCCTCCACCAGGGCCTTCAAGGCATCGAGCGTCAGCCCCGGCTGGTCGGCCAGGACAAGGAGGGCCGCCTCGATCTCGGGCCGCAAGGCCTCGATCCCGGCGCGCACCGAGGTGCTCATGCCCCGCTGCCAGGCCTGGTTGTGGACGATCTCCAGATCCAGGTCGGCCAGCGCCCGGGCGACGCCCTCGCCCTCGGCACCAACGACGGCCACTACCTGTGCCAGGCCGGCCTGGCACACGGTCTGCGCCACACGGCGTACCATCGGCTGCCCGTCGATGGGCAAGAGTTGTTTCGTTTGCCCCATGCGCCTGGAGCCGCCCGCGGCCAGCAGGACCGCGGCCACGGGCATCGGCGCCTCTTTTTCGTCACTCACAACCACCAATTCTATCACGAAACGTGTGCCCGCACAAGTAATGTGCCGGGGGAGAGTAGGGCCAAGTCGGCCCTGCTCCCCGGGATCGCCGAGCGCCGGCTCGGCATTGCTCTCTGCACGCGGCTTGCCGAGCTGGTGCCCGGCGATCCCGGCGGCGGTCAAGGGACAATGCAACAACCACACGGGGGAGAGCTTGACAAAGGCGCCTTGCTCGGCTATAGTCAGGCTCGGGACCCGCTTCGCCGTGGAGGAGAGATGAGCACCGACGCCACCTGGAAGTCGAACAGCGAACAGGCACGAATAGCACGCTGGCAGGCACTCTGGGCCATGGAGGACCTGCCGCGTCCCCTGTGGTTCGTCCCGGGCGACGCCATGCTTGCCCTGCCCCTGGAGTATGCCGGCAAGCGGCGGCCCCTGGACCCCCTGTTTCGCTGCCCGGAGACGCAGTACCGCGAAACCCGCCGCTTCAACCGCCTCTTTGCCTGGCTGCAGCGACTGTTCTACCGCGACGACTATGTTCCGCGCTTTCAGCCCCAACTGGGCATCGGCGTCTTTGCCTCGGCCTTTGGCTGCCAGGTGGCCTTCCCGCCCGACCAGTACCCCATGACCCATTCGCTCATCAAGGCCGGCGAGCCGTACCGGCGGGTCTATGACCTGGCGCCCCCGGCCGTCGACGCCGGCCAGTTGGGCGACGTCCTGGCCTATGCCTCCCTGTTCAACAGCCGGCTACGGGGCAAGGTGCCCATCGCCCTTACCGATCTGCAGGGGCCGCTGGACACCGCCTACCTCATCTGGGATTCGTGCGACTTTATGGTGGCCATGAAGCGACACCCCGAGGCCGTCCACCACCTCCTGGAACTGGTCACCGACCTCATCATCCGCTTTGTGCGCGCGCTGCGCGACCGTGTCGACTGGTTTTTGCCGGCCCACTTTCCGCCCGTCTACCTGCCCGACGGGCAGGGCATCACCGTGTCGGAGGACGTCCTGGCCATGCTCAGCCCCGAGATGTACGAGCGGTTCAGCCTGCCCTACGTCAACCGCCTGTCGGAAGAGTTTGGCGGCGTCCTCATCCATAGCTGCGGCAACATCGAGCACCAGTTCGACGTCCTTGGCCGGGTCCACAACCTGCGCGGTCTGAACTTTGGCATCACCGAGACGCGCTTCGAGGCCGCATGGCAGCGCTTTGGCGGCAAGACCGTCCTCATCCCGCATTACAGCGCCGTGTCCATGGTCGCCAGCTTCAAGAATGTATACGAGTGGGTGCCCCACGTGCTGCGCCATCGCACCCAGAACCGCGGCCTGGCCCTCATGGTGGCCCCCGACGTGGGCGACGCCCACGCTGCCGACCTGCAGATGGCCCTGGGGCGGCCCTCGAGCCTCTACGCGGACCTGCTGCCGCTCCTGCTCCTCGGCCGGTCCATGCGACACATGCTGCGCACCTGGCCCTGACGCGCCCGGCCTGCCCTGCAGTGATCGGTTTGACCGGCGCCACCCTTTCTGCTATAATAGCCGGGACGCCGTCTTGAGGCGGCGCGGGTCCAGGACGGCCAGCCCTGACGCCCTGGCAACGTTCAGCGAGGAGAAAAGAGCTCGATGGAGAATGCTTCCCACGCGACCCTCCTGGCGAGGATCGTTCGAGCGCGCACCATCGGCCTGGCCATCCCCCTCTTGCTCCTGGCCGGCCTCCTCACCGGCTGCGCGCTGCTCCAGACCGGCCCGCTGCCGACGGCGCTGGTGGACGAGCCAACACCCAGCATCGAGCCCGAAGCAACGGCGACCATTACCCCCGGCGTCACCGCCCTCGTCTTCTGGGAACCGCTGCCCCTGGATCGTGCCCAGGGCCTGCTCCTGGCCGAGATGGTCCGCGCCTTTGAGCTGGAGAACCGCGACGTGGTGGTCGAGATGGTACCCTGGAGCGGCTACGGCAGCATCCACGACGCCATCATGGCCGAGCTGCCCGATGGCGAGCTGCCCGATCTGGCGGTGGCCTTTCCGGCCATGATTGCCCAGTACGCCCCCATCGGCGCCATCGCGCCCCTGGACCCCTTCCTGACCGACGTCGAGCTGGGCCTCAGCCAGGAGGATCTGGCCGACCTTGTGCCTGCGTCTCTGGATGCCGGGCGGCTGGCCGGCAGCGGCCGGGAGGTCCTGGCCTTTCCCTTCGCCCAGAACGCCGTGGGCATGTGGGCCAACGACACACTCCTGGCGGAGGCGGGCTGGAACCGCGCCCCGAGCACGTGGGAAGAGTTCGAGCAGGCCTGCTACGACGTGGCGGCCCAGACGGGCGTGCTGTGCTACCCTTACGTGGAGAACGTATCGACCTTTATCGCCTGGCTTTACAGCCGGGGCGGGCGGCTGCTGGATCCAACCGCGCACCGGGCGACATTCAACGAGCCGGCAGGTGTGGAGAGCCTGGCTCTCCTCCGCCGGCTCATCGACGCCGGCGTGGCCTGGCGCCCCCAGGAAACCTACGGGGATTATCAGGCCTTTGGCTATGGGCAGGCGGCCTTTGCCTTCTCGTCCACGGGCAACACCCCCCTCTACCTGGACGCATACGAAGGCGCCCTGCACAACGGCGTCGAGCCCTTTAACTGGCACCAGGCCCTCGTGCCCCAGGCCAACCCCGACGACCCTGCCACGCTGCTTTACGGCAGCAGCTTTGTCATCATGAGCACCGACCCCGCCCGCCAGCGAGCGGCCTGGAGGCTCATCCGTTGGTTCACCGAGGCTCCCCAGGCTGCGCAGTGGGCCTCGGAGCTGGAAGCCATGCCCGTCAGGCTGTCGGCCCTCGACTGGATGACCGATACCCTGGCGGCCCACCCATTTGTCGCCACCCAGGTAAAGGGGATAGTGCGCCACGGCGAGCCGGAGCCTGTGTTTCCGGCGAGCCTGGAAGTACAAGACATCCTCTATACCGCCATCCTGTCCGTCACCCAGGGGTATGCCGATCCACAGACCGCCCTCGACCAGGCGGCCCTGAAGACCAACGCCGTTCTATCGCGGCAGCCATAGGCTGGAGAACCTTGCACGTCATCAACATGGCGGACCACGTAGCCGAAGAGCTGGCCCGGGCCAGCTTGGTGTCGCCGCGGCGCAACTGGCGCCGGGCGCTGTTGATCCTGGCCGCCCTGGCCGTACTGGCTGCCGTCCTGACCGCCGCCGCCGACCTGCCGCCCTGGCCGGCCCTGGTCCTGGCCGCCCTTGCGGCCGCGGCCGCGGTGGGCGTGATCATCAGCGAGGCGCGCTACGCGGGCAACCGCACGCGGCGCGCCCAGCTCCACGCCGGGCTGCAGGGCCAGAAGCAACTGGTGCGGGTCCTGTCCGTCCTCGACGACGACTATTACCTGGTGAACAACCTGAAGCTCCCGGGGCGCGGCGACGACGTCGACCACCTGGTGGTGGGTCCCAACGGCGTCTTTGCCCTGGAGACCAAGCACTACAGCGGGCGAATCTACCGCCGCGACGGGCAGTGGTACCAGGCCAAGACCAGCCGCCGTGGCTTTGCCCAGCCAGAGCGGCCCATCCGCGACCCCGCCCGCCAGCTCAAGCGCAACGTGGACTACTTGCGGGCCTGCATCAAGCGCACAGATCCGGCCCTCAGCCGGCGGACGCGTCTCTGGATCGAGGGGGTCGTGGTGTTCAGCCATCCCAGGGCCAGCATTGACCTGGCCGAGGCCGAGCGCCAGGCCCTGCCCTTTCCGATCCTACGCCCCGCCGAGCTGGCCGAGCGCATCCGCGGGCACGTTCCGTGGCACGGCCTCTCGCGAGGCGACGTGAGCCGGCTGGTGAGCATGTTCGCCCACCTCCGGACGCCCGGGGAGTAGTGCCGCCCCGGCAACGACGGGCTCACGTCCAGAGCCTGGTGTCGCTGCCCCGCCGGGCCACCAGGGCAAAGCGGCGGTCGTACAGGGGGGCCATTCGGTCCCAGTCGTAGCGG
>JAAYZQ010000408.1 GCA_012514775.1 Anaerolineaceae bacterium | reverse complement strand
GGCCCCATGCCGCCCCAAAGCAAGACCGGCATCCGAGTGATGTCCATCAACCTGCTGCTGGAGCAGGAGGACATGGCCGTCATCTGGCGCGGACCGCTGGTCAGCAACGCCATCAAGCAGTTCTGGGGCGACATCTTCTGGGGGACGCTGGACTATCTCGTCGTGGACCTCCCGCCCGGGACGTCGGATGCGTCGCTGACGGTCATGCAGTCACTGCCCATGTCGGGCATCGTGCTGGTCAGCTCGCCCCAGGACCTGGCGGGAATGGTCGTCCGCAAAGCGGCCAACATGGCCCACCAGATGGAAACGCCCATTCTGGGGCTCATCGAGAACATGAGCTACTTCGAGTGTCCCGACACGGGCAAACGCCACGAGCTCTTTGGCCCAAGCCACGCTGAAGAGACGGCGCGACGGATCGGCGTGCCCTTCCTGGGCCGGCTGCCCATCGACCCCGAGATCGCACGATTGTGCGACGCAGGGCAGATCGAGGAGTACACGGGCGAGATTTTTGCGCCCATCGCCCAAGAACTGATCAGACGAACGCCGCAGGCGCAGCCGTCGGCCTTTGCTCAGAAGCAAATGCACGCTCGTCGGTGAGAGAGCAAGAGAGGAGCCTGGGACGAACGGTATCGTTGTCGATGGCACAACTGTAGCTGTGGGGCGCACGCTACCCGGCCATGACCGGGTGGATGGCATTGGCACGAATGCTCGCGCCGTTGAACAGACGTGACGAGGGACAAGTGTGACTGAACAAGAAGAAACTGACAAGTTGGACCGATTGGTTGCGGACCTGCAACGAGAGATAGACCAGGAGGAAGAGTCGCTCTACTCGGCCACAGTGCTCCAGCAGGCGCGCAATCCGACAAACCTGGGCTGTATGGATGCTCCAGATGCGCACGCTGTCGTAACCGGATCGTGTGGCGACACGATGGCCATTTATCTTCGGCTGCGTGGCAGCGCCATCCAGGAAGCCACTTTTATGACCGATGGCTGTGGCTCATCCTTGGCCTGCGGCAACATGCTGACGAATATGGTACAGGGGACGTCCCTGGAGGAGGCAAGCGAAATAGATCCAGAGGATCTTGTCCGGGCACTGGACGGCTTGCCAGAAGAGAATGCCCATTGCGCGGCACTGGCCGTGAACACACTGCGCCAGGCAATTTCCCGGTATCAACAGGAACGCCGTATTGAACCCGACTAGCTGACCGCTCCCAGCGTGCGTGCCATGGAGCACGCGCGGGAGGACCGCCTCTTCGAGGATCCCCGGGCACTCCACCTGGCGGGCGAGGAGGGCGCGGCCTGGATCGCGCAGCGCACGGGCGCTGGCCCTTTCCGGTTATTCCAGTCGGGATGCCCGCCATTCCCCACAACTGGTTCGTCGTGGCAAAGAAGCTAGGCTGAGTCCGCTTCGGCCTCGCGGATTAGCGCCAGCACCTGGGGCAACAATGCCTGGGTCGTGGCCAGGGCCTCGCCGGCATAGATGCTCGGGTTGCCCTGCCAGTCGCCAAAGTAACCCCCCGCCTCCTGAAAGATCGGCGGGAAGGGACCGCAGTCGTAGGCATTCATCGACGGATCGAGCATGATCTCGATGCGGCCGGTGGCGACGAGGAGGTAGCCGTAGGCATCGCTCCAGCCGACGCGATGGTATACGGCGGCCTGAAGCCGCTCCCACGCTCGGCCCCGGCCGCGGGCCGCAAAGCCGCCCACGTCGGAACAGGAGACGTAGGCCTCGTCCAAGCGCTGCACACTTGAAACCCGCGCGCGACGGCCGTTCCACCAGGCACCCAGGCCGGTGGCGCCGGCCAGCATCTCGTCCAGGGCGGGATAGTAGGCGGCACCGGCGCGGACCTGGCCCTCGATCTCGAGCCCGAGGAGGACGGCATAGAGGGGCACGCCCCGGGCAAAGGCCTTGGTGCCGTCGATGGGGTCGATGAACCAGCGATGGCTGGCGCCCTCGCTGCCCGTCGTGCCAAACTCCTCGCCCACGATGGCGTGGCCGGGATAACGCGCGTCGATGCGGTCCCGGATCAGCTCTTCCGCCTTGCGGTCGGCAACGGTGACGGGCGAGTTGTCGGCCTTGAACTCCGGCTGGAGGTCCCCCTGAAAATAACCCAGCGTCAGCCGGCCCGCCAGGTAGGCCGTCTCCACGGCAAATTCCAGGTAGCTCTGAAGGTGGTCGTGCATGGCGATCTTCCTTTCCGGCCCTTATCGGTTGTTGGCGGCTTACGAAACAGCCGCCAGTCCCGGAGACTGGCGGCCAGTGGTGAGCCGCGGAGGACTCGAACCTCCAACCCGCTGATTAAGAGTCAGCTGCTCTGCCAAGTTGAGCTAGCGGCCCATACCGCCGGTTATTATACCGGGTTTGGGGTGGGGTGTCAAAATGGGGGGT
>JAAYZQ010000407.1 GCA_012514775.1 Anaerolineaceae bacterium | reverse complement strand
CGACGGGATTCGAACCCGCGATCTTCGGCTTGACAGGCCGACATGTTAACCACTACACTACGCCCCCTGGTACGTGGCACAATATAGCATAGCTTCTTCCCCCCGTCAAATTCGCACTCAGCATTCGCTTGGAAAATGTCGACAGCCCCTATACCGTGGTTTGTGCGATTTGCCCGTTACTTTTAGCGGCAAACGGTCACGTATAGGTACAAGGAGGGAATGAATGTCGTGAACGACGAAAGGAAGCAGAGCCCGGCCACAGGCCAGGGCATGGGAACCTCTCGTTTTGACCGTTTGCTCTTTGGCTTGTACAATGGCAGAAGGAGCAAGAGTACGACATGACAATGATCGTTGCAGAAACCGCTCAAAAGGAGCATGCACGCTACTTTATGCGAGACGAGAGAGACGAGAAAGCCCTGCTTGGCCAGGCCCGGACCCTGGATCAGGATGCCCTGGCCGAGATCCACGATGCCTACTATCCGGCCATCTATCGCTACATCTCCTTCCGGGTCGACGATCTGCATACCGTACAGGACCTGACGAGTGAGGTGTTCACCCGCTTTATCGCTGCGTTGCGCAAACGCTTGGGCCAACCGAGGAGCATCGGCCCCTGGTTGTACGGCACGGCCTCCCGCGTTGTGAAGGAACACTATCGCGCCCGGAAGCATTGGGATCTGGTCGCCATCGATGAATCCATGGCTGCCGAGCAGATGGGGCTAGCCGAGAGCGTGGACCAGGCATGGGCGCGGCGCGAGCTGCACGAGGCCATCCAGGGGTTGACCGAAGATCAGCAGACGGTCCTGGCCCTTCGGTTCGGCGGCGGGTTGCCCATCAAAGAGGTCGCCCGGTTGATCAAAAAGAGCGAGGGAGCTGTCAAAATGCTACAGGCCCGCGCCATTTCGGCGCTGGCATCGCGCATGGTGGAAAGGAAGTGACGCTGTGAAGGGAATCTCGGATGCCATCCTGTTTCAATGCCTGGAGCAGTTGGACAATGACCAGCCGACAGAGAGGGTTCTGGCAGACTGCTCGGGGCTTGTCGACGAGCTGCGCCAAGTGCTCGAAACCACCCGCAGACTCGAAACCCTATCGGTCGATCCGCCGCCGGCAGTAGAGCAGCAGGCCAGGGCCAGGTTCCTGGTCCAGGCCGCCGAGGCAAAGGGTGACGCTCGGGCGTCAAGGGGACCGGTCTTCCGGCCGCGATGGTTGGCGCCGGTGCTGGCGGTCTTGTTGCTACTCCTGGTGGCCGGGACCACTGCCGTGCGCGCATCAGGCTCTGCCCTCCCTGGAGATGCGTTGTACGGCACCAAGCGTGCGGTCGAGCAGGTGCGCCTGTTGCTGGCCAGCAGCCCCGAGGCTGAGGCCGAGTTGATGGCACTATTCCACGAGGAACGCCTCGAGGAGGTTACTCAGCTACTAGGCGCCGGTCGGAGCGCCGAAGTGTCCTTCGAGGGTATCCTCCAATCGGTGGGTGAGGAGCAGTGGACCGTTGGCGGGCTGCCCGTCGCGGTCGACTCGATCACCAACATCGTCGGGGTTCCCAGGGTTGGTGCGAAGGTTGCCGTCACCGGTTGGATCCACTTTCACAGGCTGTTCGCGGACGAGATCCGGGTTCTGGGCAATGACGGCCCATCCGGCGATGACAAGGGTACCGGCACCTTGAATGACGATGACATGGGCACCGACGGGCCTCTCGGCGACGACGATGACTTGTACGACGATGACGACGACGACCTGTACGACGATGACGACGACGACCTGTACGAAGATGACGACGACCTGTACGATGATGACGACGACCTGTACGACGATGACGACGACGACCTGTACGAAGATGACGACGACGACCTGTACGACGATGATGACGATGACGACGAACTGTACGACGATGATGACGATGACGACGAACTGTACGACGATGATGACGATGACGACTACGACGATAATGACGACGACCGGTACGACAATGATGGAGACGATGACGACGACCGGGCCGGCACTGCCGCTGGTAGGGACGATTGCGATGGCGACGACGACGATGATGATAATGACGATGACGATGACGATGGCAACGATGATGATGATAACGATGATGACGATGATGACGACGACGACGATGGCGACGATGACGACGATTGACCTATACGGGCGGCATTGTCGTTACACCATGGATTGACAACATTCTGAGCTGCTCGCGGCAGGCTGGCGGTCCGCCGCGAGAGTACGCGGCATGGGTCAGTCAGGCAGCGGTCTGCGGACTCCTGGCCTGGGTGTCCCTGCTGGTACAGAGCACCTTATTACAAGAAAGGAAAAAAGTTGTGAAACAACTGTTAACTGTAGTCGTTGCAGCGGCGTTGCTCCTGACGTCTCTGCTTGGTGGTCGGGTGGTGTTGGCCGACGATACTCCGTGTACGGGCTTCCTGGGCGCTGTGACCGTGGATAACCTGGTTGTGCCGCAGAACGCCAGTTGCACACTGGACGGGACGATGGTTGAGGGAACGATCTATGTCGAGAATGGGGCCACTCTCACAGCCTGGCGTGTCAGGGTCGACGGCAACATCCAGGCCGAAGGCGCAGAGCTTGTCAGGGTGCTGACCGGTTCCACCGTGGGCGGCAGCATCCAGCTCAAACAAGGCAACGCAGCCCGCGTCGACAAGGTGGCCGTCAACGGCGACATCCAGTACGATTCCAACGCTGGGGCGTTCAGCGTCACGCGCAACGATGTGGGCGGCAACATTCAGATCTTCCAGAACACAGGGGGCGTGGACGTTGTAGAAAACACCGTGGACGGCAACCTGCAGTGCAAAGAGAACTTTCCGGCGCCTACCGGCGGGGACAACGTGGTCCAGGGCAACAAGGAGGATCAGTGCGCCAATCTGTCGCCCGGCGACATCATACCGCCCGAGACAACCATCCTGATGGGACAGGCCGGCGCGCCAAGGCAGGGCGGCCTGACGATCTCGTTCACGGGCAATGACAATGTGACCCCCGGGTTCCTGCTGTTGTTCGAGTGCGCGCTGGGCGGGGCTGCCTTCGAGGTATGTGACTCGCCCTACGAGATCCCGGCGGGCGCAGAGCAGTCCTTCCAGGTGCGTGCGCTGGATCTGGCTCTCAACGCCGACCCGACACCCGCGACCTATTCCGGGCCGATCGTCATGCCCTGGCGGGTGTACCTGCCGCTGGTCCTTCGCAACTGAGCCCGGGTAGCGCGGCCTGTCCTACACATGGTGTGCCATTTGACAGAAGTGGGCAAACGTGGTATGATAGGCCTGTAGGATGAAGTAAGATTCTGGTTCCGTCAAAGGCGATGAGCACCCAGACTGTTACGAGTCTGGGTGCTTTTTCTTTGTCAAAGCCGGCTGTTCCTTCTTCCTAACAATGCAGTGAAAGGTAATACATGTCTGAACGAACGACTGGAACCGTCAAATGGTTCAACGGAGACAAGGGCTATGGCTTTATCGCTCAAGAGTCAGGCTCCGATGTCTTTGTCCATTTCTCCGCAATTCGCGGGGAAGGGTTCCGAAATCTGGAAGAAGGACAGAGCGTGGAATTCAACGTCGAGCAGGGCCCAAAGGGCCCACAAGCAACCGACGTAGCCGTGAGTGGCTGGTAGGAGGCCTCATGACGCAAAAACTGTACGTTGGCAATTTGAGCTATGACACAACCGAAGGGTCATTGCGCACCCTGTTCGCCGAGTACGGCGAGGTCGAATCGGTCAACCTGATCACGGACCGCGACTCAGGCCGGCCCAAGGGCTTTGGCTTTGTGGAAATGGCTACGGACCAGGGTGCCCAGGCCGCCATCAGTGCGCTGAATGGCAAGTCGGTGGACGACCGCGAGATCAAGGTCGACCGCGCCAAGCCCCAGAGCGACCGTGGCGGGCGCCGGCCCCGCTGGTAGGACCCGATCCAGGCACCCGTCGGCCCGGCCAGGTAGCCGGCGCCGGCATACATACAACAACGTCCCGCAGCGCGGACCAGACTCGTTCTGGTCCGCGCTGTTGTCTTCCGGCCGCGGCCATGGACCGGTAAGGGCATCTGGAATGCACAGAGAGCTGAAGGGAGCAAGTCAATGAAATTTTCAGTAGGTGACAAGGTAGTGCATCCCCACTACGGGCCTGGTGCGATCGCCAGCATCGAGCGCAAAGAGCTCATGGATGGGACAAAGCGTTACTACGTGATCGACATGCCGGATCGGGGATTGACCGTGCAAATCCCGGTGGGCAAGGCCGACGATGTAGGCATGCGGATGGCCATGCCCAAGACCGATCTTGCCCGGGTCCTGGTCATCCTGCAGGGTAGGCCCCATCCCCTGCCGCAAGATTACAAGGAGCGCCAGGAACGGATCGGGACCCAGCTCAGGACCGGTCGGGTGCTCCACCTGGCCAGGGCAGTGCGCGATCTCACGTGGCACCGTAAACTGGCCCACCTCACCAGGACAGACACCGAGAACCTCAGGCTGGGCCGTGACCTCCTGACTGCCGAGATGGCGCTCGTGTCCGGCGACTCGATATTGAACGCGGGCAAGCTCATCGAAGCCACGATGACTGCCGCCCTGACACACACGCCAGCCCAGGCCTAGCACTCAGGGAGGTCCCGGCCGACGGTCGCCAGTACAAATAACCTGGCCTCGCGGCCAAAGATCGTGGGCCGGGCCAGCCGCCGGCCCACGTCAGGGGGCTAGTCGTCCCCTCGCTCCCCGTTGTCGTCCTCGTCCCAGCCCCTGGCCGTTGTATCGGCAAAGGCCGCCGCCAGGGCGGCTTCGGTCACGGCGTCGTACACGCGCTCCATCTGCCGCTGGAAACCCCCGGCTGCCAGGCCCGGGAAGGCGGGCAAGCCCACCCGCTTGAGCAGGGCAAAGGGTGGTGTGGGCCGGGAGATGGCCAGGGGCAGATCCGCCGCCGCCTCGCCCATTGCCCAGAAGCGCTCCAGGTCCTCGTCCAGGGATGGCGCATCGACGGGGACCACGGCCGTAGGCGTGTAGGTCACCTCCGCCGGCCCGGATTCAGCCGCCCGGCGCTGCCGCAGCGCCGCGGTAACCGCATCCTGGTTGCGGCCTCGCAGCTCGAACAGCAGAAACGGGTCCTCGTCAAAGCGCTCGCCGAGCAAATAGTAGACGGCGGCGATGTGCTTGCAGGGGTTGGCCGAGTCGGGACAGGAACAACTGGTGACCAGATCGCCCCGATTGTCGGGAAAGAGCGGCACCGACACCGCCTCAAAGGCCTCTTCCACGTCGGGCGGCATCTCGCCGTTGAGCAGTTGGGCGGCAAAGATCGCCTGCCCGGCCAGCACGTCGAACACCTTTTCCCACTGCCTATCGCTCAGCGGCTTCAACCGGATCTTGACGTTGTAGGGCCTGGGGCGCGTGCCCTGCACCCGCGAGACGACGACGCCCGGCTCCACCTCGATGTCCATCACCTGGCCCTTGCGGGCATAGCTCCGCCCGCGGCTCAGCCGCCCGGAGTCCATGAGGGGCGTCAAGGCCGCGATCCAGCGGTTGGCCCACCAGTTCTTGACAAACTTGTGTCCCTGGCTCCTGGCCTTGATGCCCCCCTCGACCTCGATGGGCTCCGCGGGCTCGTAGCGGTACCAGTAGCCTTCGTAGCTTTCAGAGCGCCGTTTGGCCATAGCTCACCTCTCACTCCCGCCGCAGGGCCATGAGGTCGCGTAGCTCGTCGGTGCCCAGCTCGGTCAGCCAGCCCTCGCCGCTGCCAACCACGCTGGCCGCCAGCGCCTTCTTGCTCTCGATGAGCTCGTCAATCCGCTCCTCCAGCGTGCCGGCGCACAGAAATTTGTGCACCTGGACGTCGCGGGTCTGACCGATGCGAAAGGCACGGTCGGTGGCCTGATCCTCCACGGCGGGGTTCCACCAGCGATCAAAGTGAAAGACGTGGTTGGCCGCAGTGAGGTTCAGCCCCGTGCCGCCCGCCTTGAGAGATAGGAGCAGGATGGGTGGGCCCTCGCGCTCCTGGAAGCGGGCCACCATGCGATCGCGCTGCTTCTGGGGCGTGCCGCCGTGCAAGAAGAGCACCTCGACGCCAAAGAGCGCTTGCAGGTGGGCCCGTAACATGTGGCCCATCTCGGCGAACTGGGTGAACACCAGCGCCCGGTCGCCCACCAGCAGCGCCTCCTCCAGCATCTCGCCAAGGCGCGCCAGCTTGCCCGAGCGGCCCGGAAGCGGCGAGCCGTCGCCCAGGAAGTGGGCCGGGTGGTTGCAGATCTGCTTCAGGCGGGTCAGGGCGCCCAGGATGATGCCCCGCCGCTCGATGCCTTCCTCAGCCGAGCGGATGCGCTCCAGCGACTCGTTGACCACGGCTTCGTAGAGCGTGGCTTGCTCGGCAGTCAGGCTGCAATAGACCTTCATCTCCAGCTTGTCGGGCAGGTCCTGGATAATGGCCGGGTCGGTTTTGACCCGGCGCAGGATGAACGGCCCCACCAGCCCCTTCAGTCGGTCCGCGGCGGCCCTGTCCTGGTAGCGCTCGATGGGCAGTGAGAAGTCGCGGCGAAAGCCGGCCTGCGAACCCAGAAAACCCGGGTTCAGAAATTGGAAGATGGACCACAGCTCTGACAGGCGGTTCTCCACCGGCGTGCCGGTCAGCGCGATGCGGTTGACTGCCGGCAGCCTGCGCACCGCCTGTGCCTGCCTGGTCTGCGGGTTCTTGATGTT
>JAAYZQ010000406.1 GCA_012514775.1 Anaerolineaceae bacterium | reverse complement strand
TTACGGGCTGGGTGCCTGGCATACCAAGGCCCACGTCCTGCGCGCGCTGTACGAAGGAGTGGTGTACGGCCACCTGGACCACGTCAACCAACTGCGAGCTGCCGGCGCGCAAATGAACGTGGGGCGCTTGACGGGCGGCGGGGCGCGCAGCTCGGTGTGGACGCAGATATTCGCCGACGCGCTGGAGTTGCCCATCGAGGTGCCCGCTGCTTCCGAGATCGCGGCGCTGGGCGCGGCCATCGCGGCGGGCATAGGCGTGGGCGTCTATGCCGACTATGCGGACGCCGTCGCCCAGGCGGTGCAAGTAGTGCGCCGCCACGAGCCGCAGCCGGAGGCAACGGGCAGCTATCTGGCGCGGTACAAGGAGTACCGCTGCCTGCTGGAGGCCATGCGCGAGCCCTGGCAGCGCCTGGAGAAGCTGGGGTGCTGATGGAAAAACTTGCCGTTGCCTGCACAATTGTGCACGAGCCCAACGTATTTTTGCGAAAACCGTGGCATGTAATGTAAAATAGGTACTTGACAGTAAGGCTATTATCGAAATGGAGTGAGTATGGAAGAGGAAAGAATCGACCTCCTGGCCCAAGTTGCTATCTGGTACTACGAAGAAGGTCTGAACCAGGCTGCCATCGCCGAACGCATCGGCAAGTCCCGCTCCATGGTCTCGCGGTTGCTCGACCAGGCGCGGGATGCCGGGCTCGTCGAGGTGCGCATCCGCTATCCTCTGCGGACCGACGGCGAGCTGGAGCAGCAGTTGCTCCAGGAGTTCGACCTGGCGGAGGCCCACGTGCTGGCCGATCCGCCGGAGAACTACCAGCTCTTGCTGCGGCGGCTCGGGGACCTGGGCGCCCGCTGCCTGCAGGCATCCCTGCATCCCGGGGTCATCATCGGCCTGAGCTGGGGGACGGCGGTCCATGCCGTGGTCAGCGCCATGCCGAGCACCATCGTGCCGAGCTCGACGGTCGTGCAGCTCATCGGCGCGGTGGGCCATGGCGATCCCATGGTCGATGGTGCGGAGCTGGGACGATGGCTGGCACAGAAGCTGGGAGCGTCGTTTCGCTTCCTGTCCGCGCCGCTGCTTGTCCGGGACGAGGGCGTTGCCCAGGCGCTGCGACGCGAGCGGATCAACCAGGAGACGCTGGCGATTGCGGCCCAGGCCGAAGTGGCACTCATCGGCATCGGTACACCGGAGCCCGAGTATTCCAGCCTCTTGCGCGCGGGCTATGTGAGCGGGGACGAGTTGAACGAGCTGATGGAGGCCGGCGTAGTCGGCGACGTCGTCGCCCACCAGTTTGACGACGAGGGGCGGGTGCTGGATATTTCGGCAAACAAGCGGGCCATCAACCTGGACGCGGATTCCATCCGGCAGATCCCCAGGGTCATCGCCGTGTCGGGCAGCGTGGGCAAGGCGAGGGCCATTGCCGCGGCTCTGCGCGGAGGCTTTTGCAGTTGCCTGGTGACGGATGCCCGCGCCGCCGAGGCCGTCCTGGAGCGCGCTCGTTCCACCGCTCGCAAGGGCCGCGGCGAGGTCTCCAATGGGAACATGCAGCGACGCCACGTGCACGAGATCGTCGCCTGATCGGCAGCAGATCAAGAAAGGGAAACGTCCATGTTCGAAGTCGAGCACGTCATCAAGGTGGAGAACGAGGTGGGCGAGAGCCCTCGGTGGGACGTCGACGAACAGGCCCTATACTGGCTGGACATCTGGTCGAACCCGACGGTTTACCGCCTGGAGCCCGGGACGGGCGCGTTCCGGCAGTGGACGCCCGGCATTCACGTCACCGGGCAGGCGCGGCGGGAGGGCGGCGGCTTTGTGTTCGCCACGCGCACCGGGCTTTACCTGTGGGACGAACGGACCGGCGAGCACCAGTTCCTGGCGGACCCCGAGGCGGACAATCGTCCCGTCCGGTTCAACGATGGCTCGGCCGACCGGCAGGGCCGCTTCTGGGCCGGATCGACCCACGCCGACGATCAGTCCCGGCCGGAAGGATCCCTCTACCGGCTGGACCTTGACGGCTCCCTGCATACCATGGCCGGTGGTCTGGCCTGCTCCAACGGGCTGGGCTGGAGTCCCGACAGCAAGACGATGTACGTGACCGCCCAATTCGCCTACGAGCTGCTCGCTTTTGACTTTGACCCGGCGACGGGCGAGATTGCCAACCGCCGGTCCTTTGCCAGGGTACCGGAGGACAAGGGGCTGCCCGATGGCCTGACGGTGGACGCGGAGGGGTGCGTGTGGAGTGCCCAGTGGGGCGGCTGGTGCATCA
>JAAYZQ010000405.1 GCA_012514775.1 Anaerolineaceae bacterium | reverse complement strand
TAAACCCTCCTTATTCTTGCCCTAGACTCCGAAATCACCTCATTCGTATCCCAGTCTATCACATGCGCGGCGATTTGTCATCCGTATTTTCTCCATTTTTCCCTGGAGTTTTCTCCAGGGCCGTCTATTCTTCCACTGCGCCATGCTGCCATGCCCACGCCACCGCCTTAGCCCGTGAATCTGCGTTTAGCTTGGCCAGAATATTTCCGATGTGGGTCTCTACCGTACACGTTTCGATGGTCAAAGCCTCGGCGATTTGTAGGGTGCTCCGCCCTCCAGCCACGAGCGCTAGTACCTCCCGTTCGCGCTTGGTCAGGCTCTCCCAGCGTGCCCCCACCTCTTCTTGCCAACGATGAGCCCGAGCCAACTGCGCCTCAGTGAGGATCACCTCTTTGCGGGCCACGCACCGTACTATGTTCACGATCTCCTCCGGCACTTCCTCCTTGAGCACGAATCCTGCTATCCCCGCGGCCACCATTGCGGCCAGGTAAGCATCTACGTCGTGGGCGGTCAGCACCAGCACCGCTGTCTCCGGGGAGTGACCACGCACCCAGGCTACCGTGTCCTCCGGCTTGGGGCCGGGCATGCTCAGGTCGAGTAGCAGCACCTGGGGGCCCAGCTCCTCCGCCAGGCGCCGCGCTTCCTCTCCGTCGCCTGCCTCTCCGACGACCTGAATGTCAGACGCTTTTTCCAGGAAAGCGCGGATGCCGGCTCGCATGGCCGGGTGGTCGTCTGCCAGCAACACGCGAATGCATTCTGAACCACGTGTGCCCTCTGTACCGTTCGTCTCATTCATGCCTGTCATAATGCCCCTCCCCCCGCTCCGCTGCGCTTCGGGGATTGTCATCGTGGCTCCTCGATGGGGAGCCAGGCCTGTACCCGGGTTCCCGCCCCAGGCCGCGACCGCACGTCCAGCCAGCCCCCCAGGCGTTCCAGCCGCTCCTCTAACCCCAGCAGGCCGAAATGGCCCGTCCTCGCCAACGTTGACAGCCGCCCGGGCACCCGGAAACCCTGGCCATCGTCCACAACGGTCAAGGCAACCCCTTGCCCGTCGCACATCATCGCCAGTCGAACGTGCTTCGCACCGGCGTGCCGCGCTGCGTTGGCCAATGCCTCCTGGGCTGTGCGGAAGAGTGTCACCTCTGCCTCGTCCGACATCTGCGCCATGTTGCCGTGGACGTCGAGGGCAACAGAGAAACCGTGAGTTTCCTCACATTCAATGGCCAGGGCACGCACCGCCTGGCACAGCCCCAACTCGTCCAGGGTGCCGGGGCGCAACTCGGCGTACAACTCCCGCAGCCGATGAACCTGGGAAACGACCGCCCGGCGAAGCTCGACCAGCACCTGCGTATGTTCCTCCGCCTCGGTCTCCAGAGCGGCCAACCGGTGGCTGATGACCAACAGATCCTGGATGGGACCGTCGTGCAAGGCCCACCCCAGGCGCCGCCGCTCCTCCTCGCGTGCCGCGAGTAGTTGGCCGTGGGCCTGGGCCAGCTCGGAGCGGCTGGCGCGCAGCCCGTCGGCCAGGCGCACGTTTTCGGCAGCCAGGGCAGCCTGGAGGGCCACGGCCTGCAGAATGCGCCGATCCTCGCCATCCAACACGTCGCCCCCGGCGCGAGGCCCCAGGAGCAGCAGGCCCAACAGCTCATTCTCGCGAACCAACGGCAGCAAGGTCTCGATCCCCTCGCCGTGCAGCCAGGCAGCTTCCGCGGGCAACAGGGAGGTGCCTGCGAGCCGCCGGTCGAGTTCCGCAGCCGTCAGGGGGCCGTCTTGAACGACCAGGGCCGCAGCCAGCGCGCCGCTTCCCGGTAATGGCGGGTACGATTCGGCCGGCAAAGTCGCCGGCGGCTGGAGGCATAGGCTTTCGTCTTCTTCGCGCCCCAACAATAACGCTGCACCTTCGAAAGGCATGACCTGTGCGAGCGTTTCTACCAACAGGTATCGCAGCCGGGGCCGATCGAGGGTGCGGGCCAGGGGTTCGCTCAGGGCGGCCATCACCCCGGCATAGTCATACCGAACATCGAAGAGGATCCACTCTGTCCAACGCCGGGCGATGCGGGCCAGGGGCCAGAAGGCCAGGCCGGCTGCGAGGGCCAGGATGGCCGACTGGAGGTGCAGTCGCAGCCAGGGGATGGCGGGAGGTTCGAGCTGTTGCACGGCCAGGCCGAATGCGCCAAAGAGCAGGATCGCCGTGCAAAACACGGTCAGCACCCGGGAAATGGTCCGATCCCACCGGCTCAAGCGCTCCCGGCTCAGGGCGTAGCCATAGGCCAGCGGCAGGATGAGCGTGAAGGGAAAGGTGTACTGGTAGGGCCACCAGGGAGAGCCGGTCAGCAGGTGAGGGAGGAGCGCCATCAGCAAGAACGGCGCCACGCCCAGGCCGGCCCCGGCAGTCAACAGCCGGGAGTGGCGCCGAGCCAGGGGCCGGCTACTCCGCGTTGCCCGGACCAGCAGAGCTATTTGGCCGAGCAGGGAGAGGGCCAAGACGAGCTGAATGCCCCACTGCAGGCCGGGATACCAGGGTTGCCACCGCCACACCGACCAGGCAGGGAACAGGAAAAACAGGGTGAACAACCCGGCCAGGCCATAGGCCAACCTCCGGATGGTGCGTCCGGCCCGGCCACTGTGCACTGTTGGGAAAACGAGATGCAAATGCATACCCAACACCGCCACCCACACCAGAGAAGCATTGAACAGGCGAGAGGCGAGTGGGATTTTGAACGTCGAAAGCGTACCGGCCGCCAGGGCGCCAGCCACGACCAGGCATTCCAGGGCCAGGAGCGCCGCCGGGAAACGGCGGCGGCTCAACACGTACGCACCGAGGCCGATGAGCCCGAATCCGAAGCCAATGGCGATGGGGATCACCCGCTCGCCGACAGTGGACGGGGCTGCGGGCTGCAGGGTTAGCGAGACGGTGTGCCTTTCACCATCCCGGTCGATGGTGAGAGATAGCGTATCACCCGGCCGCTTGCTGTGGCCAGCATTGGGCAGATCGGGCAAAGACAGGCCATCGACCTTGACCAGTCGATCGCCTACCCGTACCTCTGCTCGGTCAGCCGCCGGGCCGCTGACCGCCGTCACCCTCCCAGACCGCGTATTCCACTGCACCCCGGTCTCCGGCTGGATCACAGCCACGGCCATGCTCGCGGCCATCGCCGACAGGACGAGGAGGCCGACCACAAATAGCAGGTAGGCTCCTCTCAACCGCAAGTGAGAAACCGCCCGATTCTTCAGGGGCATGGTGACACCTCGGGCGGTGCCAGGGTGATGCGGCGCAGCAGGGCGGCCAGCGCCTGGCGGGCGGGCGAGTCGGCGAGCGGCGCCAGGGCAGCTTCTGCCACGGCCCGGTGCTCCTCCGCGGCCACGATCATGGCCAGGGGCACGTACAATTGGGTTAACAGCGTGCGCGCTCTTGCTTCCGCGACAGGATTGTCCTCGCCGCGGCTCGACAGAGAATCGAGTTGCACGAGTTGATCCGCATCGCCCATTGACCGGGCATAGAGAAGTGGCCACGAGTGGTTCGCGGCCGCCAGATCGCTCCTACCACGCGGGCGCCAGGTGCCGTTAAAATCGTCGGCCAACTGAAGCATCAGACCGAGCTGGTGGCCATATTGCGCCAATGCCTCGACGTAAGCCGGCACGTCGCTGCTCGCCGTTCCCTGGCCGGCATGTTCGCTCCAGCGAACCAGTGCCCCCACCCGTGTGGCGAGGGCAAATGGACCGCCGCTACGCGCGCTGACCACAACTTGATAGTCATCCCACGAGCCCGTCGTTGTTTTGTGCAGCCGCGCGTGCTGGCCGGCAGCCGCCCGGAGCCCGGCGCGGGCGAACTCTGCCTCCAGGGCCACGACGGCTGTGGGCGTGGCACCGACCTCTGTCGCCCGGCACAGAATCGCCTGGGAAAGGAAGATCAGGCTCGTGCCGGCGTTGAGGACACCAGACACAGGCTCGTCGGGCAGCAGCGCGCTGGCGCATCCGGCAGCAGCCTCGTTCAACAGCTTGCCGGCCAGGTGCAAACAACGCCAGGCGGAAGCCACGCCCGCGACGCGTGTCCAGGGCTGCCCTCCGGCAGCCAGGTAGCTCCACATGGGCAGCAGCCCCAACGGCAGGGCATCGTCCTGGAGCCGTGCCGTGCGGCATAGTCGCTCCAACGTGGCGCGCAGACCGCCCGCAATTCCAGATGTCGCTAGCTGTGCGAGAATGTAATCGTAGAGTGTGTCGAGTGCCGTAGACGATGGCAGGGCGGCGCTCAAGCGGGAGGACTGGGTTCGGGTGGCATCCCCTCCCATACTGGCGGGTCTCCTTCCAGAACGTAGGCGAGGATTTGCTCCGGCGACCGGTCCAGCAGCGAGTGCAGGGGGCCGGCCAGAATCCTGGCTGTTTCGGCATCCTCCATCTGCATGCGTACAAGAAGCGCCGTGGGATCGTTGGACGGTGTGCGACAGAATTGGGGGTTGCCTCGGTAGAGTGAGCGCACGATCCTGACGGTTTGTGTGCCCATGTCATACCCTCCACTACTTTGCAAACGGTTCGGGTTCCGAAGTCAAGGCTCCACGAATCGCTCATGGGCCACCGGACGTGGTTATCCAGCCTGGAGCAACAGTCAACACAGCATCGCCCCGCATGGGAGCCCAAACATTATACCACATGGCTGCAATAGGAGCAAAACCGCCCGGGCCATTTTTGATATCGGCAAACCTAGTTTATAATGTTCAGGCCATGATTGACCAGCCGCGAGATCGTTTGCTGGAGTATGACACGGAGGTCGAGACCATGACGGAGGAGCCACCCTACGTGGACGAGGGCTACACCATCGTCGCCCGCGTCATCAAGCAGGAGGGCTACTGCGCCGCCGGCCACAAGGTGGGCGACGAGGTGCTCTTTGACGGGCAGACGGTGCAGGGCAAGGTGTGCATCCATGCCCTGTACAGCTTCTTGCCCAAGGTCTTTGCCATGCGCTACGGCGCCGAGTTCCCCTGGACCGCCGAGCGCGACGTCGCCACCCACGCCTGTCCCGACGCCTGGAACCCTGTCGTGTTCGAGATCCGGCGCCTGAGGACAGAACCATGACCAACTGCCTGAGCTGCGGCGGCCCGGCCGAGGGCCGCTTCCGGCCGGTGATGGGCCGCGGCCGCATGGAGCGCCTCTGCCCGGCCTGCTCCGACCGCCTGTCGGCCCTGGTGCAGACGGCGGGCGAGACCTGCGTCCTCCACCTGGACGATCCCCGCTTTCAGCACTGGCTGGAGACCGGCCGCTGGCCGACGCGGGACGGCGGCTCGATTGGCCCGGAGGACGTGCCCGCCGGCCTGCACGCCAACAACTGCCCCTGCTGCGCGGCATTTGCCGACGAGGACGAGTGAAGATACCTACCCGGCCGACGATGACAGGAGATCACGGCTTGGGAGCCCCGAACTTGTTCGGGCAGTCTGCCTCTCATGTAGGCCCGCCCGAACAAGTTCGGGGCTCCTCCACTGCGCGCAGTTCGGCAGATCTTACCCTGATGAGCATGGGAGCCTCGATAGCACAGTGAGGAGGAGAGACATGGCACAACTAGCGGTCCGCACCGGGCTGTTTTTCGAGGAGTTCGAGCCCGGTCAGACCATCGTCAGCCCGGCCCGGACCATCACCGAGGCCGACGTGGTGTCCTTTGCCGCCCTGAGCGGCGACTGGAACGCCATCCACACCGACGCCGTCTATGCCGCTGAGCACGCTTTCGGGCAGCGGGTGGCCCACGGGCTCCTGATCATGTCCATCGCCAGCGGCCTAGCCATGCGCCTCGGCTTCCTGGAGGAGACGGCCCTGGCCTTTCGCGAAATCGGCGACTGGAAGTTCAGCCTGCCGGTCTATATCGGCGACACGGTCCGGCTGCGGGCTACCGTCACCGAGACCAAGGCCATGCCCCGCCTGGGCGGCGGCCTGGTCAGCCTGAAGGTCGAGGTCGTCAACCAGGACGACAAGGTCGTCCAGCGGGGCACCTGGAGCGTGCTGGTCAAGAGCCGGGACTGACCGCGCAGCGCGCAGCGCTTTGCCAACCCCCATCCCGGAATCGGAAGCGCGGCCTCACCCGTGGTATAATGGCGGGCGAGGTCTAGACGTATGCACGACGAGCGAATGCCCGGCTTTATCCGGCTGGTGAACCTTTCCAAAAGCTATCGCGAGGGCGTCCACCTGCGCACCGTGTTGTGCGGGGCGAACGCTACCTTTGCCCGCGGCGAGTTTGTGGCCATCCTGGGCAAGAGCGGCAGCGGCAAGAGCACGCTGCTGAACGTCATCAGCGGCATCGACCTGGTGGACAAGGGCGAGGTGTGGGTCAACGGCCAGGGGCTGGCCGCCCTGGACGAGCACCGGCGCACCCTCTTCCGGCGCCACAACATCGGCTTTGTCTTCCAGTTCTTTAATCTCATCCCCACCCTCACCGTCTGGGAGAACGTGGTCCTGCCCCTGGAGCTGGCCGGCGCCGCCAACGGCGAGATCCGGCCCCGGGCCGAGGGGCTGCTGGACGCCGTGGGGCTCCTCGACCGCCGGGAGACGTTCCCCGACCGGCTGTCGGGCGGCGAGCAGCAGCGCGTGGCCATCGCCCGCGCCCTGGTCCACGACCCCCTCCTGGTCCTGGCCGACGAGCCCACCGGCAACCTGGACGAGGAGACGGGGCGCCAGGTGATGGACCTGCTGGACCGCCTCACCCGCCGCGTGGGCAAGAACCTCATCCTGGTCACCCACAGCGCCGAGGCGGCGGCCTATGCCGACCGCGTCCTCACCCTGCGCGAGGGCAAGCTCGTCGACGGCGGGCGGGATGGCTGAGGCACCGCGCACACTCTGGAACGTCGGCTGGCGCACCCTGGCCCGCCACCCCTGGCAGACGGCGCTGATGATCCTGGGCATCGCCCTGGGCGTTGGCGTGGCCGTGGCCGTGGACCTGGCCAACAGCAGCGCCGCCCGCGCCTTTGACTACAGCACCGACGCCGTGGCCGGCCGCGCCACCCACCAGGCCGTCGCCGGCTCCCAGGGGATCGACGAAGAGATCTATGTGGCGTACCGCCGCGGCGGCCTCGATCCGGGGACGGCGGCCGCGCCCGTGGTCACCGACATCCTGTCGTCGCCCCAACTGGGCGGCCGGCCCCTGCAGCTCCTGGGCGTCGATCCCTTTGCCGAGGCGCCCTTTCGCAGCTACCTGTGGGGCGAGGGCAGTGCCCCCGTCGACCAGCTCTCGGCACTCCTCACCCGGCCCGGCGCCGTGCTGCTCTCGTCCGAGATGGCGGCCCGCTACAGCCTGGCGGAGGGCGATCCCCTCGCCCTGGAGGTGGGCGGCTACGAGCGCCAGGCATTCGTCGCCGGCCTCCTGGAGCCCGCCGACGACCTCAGCCGCCGCGCCCTCGACGGCCTGCTCCTGGCCGACATCGCCACCGCCCAGGAGATTACCGGCCGCCTCGGCCGGCTGGACCGCATCGACCTGATCCTGCCCGAGGGGAATGCCGCCGCCCGGCAGCGCCTGGAGGCCATGCTGCCGGCGGGGGCGGCCGTCGTGGAAGTCGCCGCCCGGGCCGGCACCGTGGCCGAGATGACGGCCGCCTTTCGCCTCAACCTGCTGGCCCTCAGCCTGCTGGCCCTGGTGGTGGGCCTCTTTCTGATCTATAACACCATGACGTTTTCGGTGGTGCAGCGCCGGCCGCTCTTTGGCACCCTGCGCGCCCTGGGCGTCACCCGCCGCGAGATATTTGCGCTCGTTACCGGCGAGGCGCTCCTGGTGGGCATTGCCGGCTCGGCCCTGGGCCTGCTCCTGGGCGTCGCCATGGGCCGCGGCGCGGTGCGGGCCGTGACGCAGACGGTCAACGACCTCTACTTCTCGGTCACCGTCCAGGAGGTCGAGATCGCAGCCTCCAGCCTGGTCAAGGGTGCGGTCCTGGGCGTGGTGGCCACGGTGCTGGCCGCCGCGCCGCCCGCCTGGGAGGCGGCCTCCGTGCCGGCCCGGGCCGCCCTCTCGCGCTCGGTGCTGGAGGGCAAGGCGCGGCGGGCCGTGGGCCGCGTGGCCCTCGCCGGCCTGCTGGTCGGCGCGGGCGGCGCCCTGCTGCTGGCCCTGCCCACCGACAGCCTGTTCGTGAGCTTTGCCGGCACCTTTGCCGCCGTGGCCGCCTTTGCCGCCCTGACGCCCATCACCACGGCGCTGTCCATGCGCCTGGCGGCCGGGCCCCTGGGACGGCTGGGGGGTGCCCTGGGCCGCATGGCGCCGCGCAACGTGGTGAGCGCCATCAGCCGTACGGGCGTGGCCGTGGCCGCCCTCATGGTGGCCGTGGCGGTGACCATCGGCGTCAGCTTGATGATCGGCAGCTTTCGCCACACCGTCGTCACCTGGCTGGACCAGGTGCTCCTGGGCGACGTGTACGTGACGGCCCCCGGCTATACCGGGACCCAGGCGACGACGCCCCTGGCCCCCGGCGTCCGGGAGATGGCCGCCGCGTGGCCGGGCGTGGAGCAGGTGGACGCGCTGCGGTCGGCCACCGTCGAGTCGCCCGAGGGGCCGGCGTCCATCTTTGCCGTGGAGGATCCCGGTTTTGCCCAACGGCCCTTCGTCTCCACGGCCATGCCCCAGGGCGAGCTGTGGGCCGCCATGGAGCAGGGGGCCGTCGTCGTCTCCGAGCCCTATGCCAACCGCCTGGACCTGCCGCGCCGCGGCGCCACGGTGACGCTCCAGACGGCGGAGGGCCCCCGCGACTTTGCGGTGGCCGGCGTCTACTATGACTATGCCACCACCAGCGGCACGGTGGCCATGACCCTGGGCACCTATCGCCGCCACTGGGACGACGACGCCCTGACGGCCCTCTCCCTGCGCCTGGCCCCCGGCGTCGACGCCACCCTGCTGGCCCGGGAGCTGGGCGACGCCCTGGCTCCCCGGCAGCAGCTCTTTGTGCAGCCCAACCAGGACCTGCGTGGGGAGGCGATGGCCGTCTTTGACCGGACCTTTGCCATCACCGGCGCCCTCCAGATCCTGGCCACGGGCGTGGCCTTCATCGGCGTGTTGAGCGCCCTCCTCTCCCTCCAGCTCGAGAAACAGCGGGAGCTGGGCATCCTCCGCGCCGTGGGCCTCACCGCCCGCCAACTCTGGGGCCTGGTCATGCTGGAGACGGGGCTCATGGGCGCCGTGGCCGGGCTGCTGGCCATGCCCACGGGCGTGGTGCTGTCGCTGATCCTCATCTATATCATCAACCTCCGCTCCTTCGGTTGGACGCTCCAGATGCGGGTGGAGCCGGGGCCGTTCCTCCAGGCCCTGGTCGTGGCGCTGCTCGCCGCCCTGCTGGCCGGCGTCTATCCCGCGCTGCGCATGGGCCGGACGGTCACCGCCGAGGCGCTGCGCCATGAGTAGAGCCGGCCGGGCGCGCCTCGTGTTGGCCCTCGCGATCCTGGCGGCCCTCGTGGCGGCCGCCTTCTGGCTGGCCGGGCGCGACGGGCAGGGCGGGCAACGAGTGCAGGCCCGCCTCGTGGCCCTGGCCGGCGACGCCGAGGGCTACCGGCGGGCCGAAGGTCCGCTGCCCATCAGCTTCCCCGCCGACCACGGCCCCCATCCCGATTACCAGGTGGAATGGTGGTACTATACCGGCAACCTGGAGACCGGGGACGGCCGGCACCTGGGCTACCAGCTCACCTTTTTCCGGCGGGCCCTGGCGCCGCCCCACGAGCGGGTCGAGCGCGAGTCGGCCTGGGCTACCAACCAGGCCTACATGGCCCACCTGGCCGTGACCGACGTGGCCGGCCGGCGCTTCCAGGCCTTCGAGCGGTTTGCCCGGGATGGCGCGGGCCTGGCCGGCGCCCGGGCGCAGCCCTTTGCCGTCTGGCTGGAGGATTGGAGCGCCGAGGAGGTCGACACCGGCACAGTGCGCCTCCGCGCCGCCCAGGATGGCGTGGCGCTGGACCTGCTCCTGGCCGCGACACGGGACCCGGTGCTCCACGGCGACCGGGGCTATAGCCCCAAGGGCGCCGAGCCGGGGAACGCCTCCTATTACTACAGCCTGACGCGCCTGGAAACGGCGGGCAGCGTGCAGGTCGGCGACCGGGCCTACCAGGTCACCGGCCTGAGCTGGATGGATCACGAGTGGAGCACCAGCAGCCTGGGCACCGGGCAGGTGGGCTGGGACTGGTTCTCGGTGCAGTTGGACGACGGCAGCGCCCTCATGGCCTTCCAGCTCCGCAGGGAGGACGGCGACATCGATCCGTACTCCAGCGGCACCTTTGTGGCGCCCGACGGCTCGGCGCGGCACCTGGCCGCCGGCGACCTCCAGGTACGCGTGGAGGATACCTGGCGCAGCCCCGGCACTGGCGCCGTCTATCCCGCCCGCTGGACTTTCAGCGTGCCCGACCTGGCCCTCGAAGTCGAGATCGTGCCCTACCTGGCCGGCCAGGAGCTGGACCTGGCCTACGCCTATTGGGAGGGCGCCGTGCGGGTCGAGGGCCGGCGAGCCGGGCAACCCGTGGCCGGCAGCGGTTACGTCGAGCTCACGGGCTACACGGGCTCCATGCGCGGCCGCTTCTAGGGCGAGGCCGCCCGTTGCCTTTTGTGCTGCTCCTTTTGAGCTTTGCGACCGTCCATGCTACAATGGCCCTGTCCATTCAGCATACGCGGCGCCAGGTGCCAGGAACCGACGACGTGGCAGTCCGCAAGCACCCGGAGGCAACATGACAACGTTGAGGCGGAATTCGGAAATCACGGGGCGGACGGTGGGCCTGGTGCTCGCCCTCGCCGGCGCGCTGCTCATGGTCCTGCCCCCCGTGGCCGGCATGGACGGCTTTAAGTGGGGATTTGCCCTTCAGTTCCTGGGGCTCTTTCTCCTGGTCAGCGGGCTCGTGACCGCGGTCATCTTTGCCCGCCGGGTGCAGCGCCTGGAGTCCATGCTCCGCGGCCAGGAGGTTCTGGCCCGCTGGGCCTATGACCCGGGCCTCCAGCGGGAACAGGCCGAACGCGACCTGGCCGCGACCCGGGGCCGGAACTGGCTCATGCTGCTCATCGTGGCTGTCTTGACCATAGCCTGCACCGTGCTGTTCGTGATCGTGGGCTTTATGGAGGGCCAGGAGGAGAACATGCCGGGGTTCGTGGCCCTCATGCTCGGCATGCTCGTCGTGGTGGCTTTCTTTGCCCTGGTCATGCCCACCCTCCAGCATCGCCGCGCGCTGCGGAGCGGCGGCGAGGCCATCATCGCCGCCAACGGCCTCTACATGAGCGGCGTGCTCCACACCTGGGGCGGGCCCCTGGCCGGCATGGAGGGCGTGGACCTGGTCGACGACGGCGGGCAGGCGCGGCTGCTGTTCAACCTGCGGAGCCTGGACAGGACGGGACCCATGGGTTACCGCCGCTATACCGTCGAGGTGCCCGTGCCGCCGGGCGAAGAGGCCACGGCCCGCCGCGTGGAGGAGCACTTCCGGCACCGAGACTTTCCCGTATAGCGGCAACCTGCAACAGCAGAAAGGATGAGGATCCATTGGCCAAAATCACGTATCCTCCGACGCGCACCAGCGACCAGGTCGACGACTACCACGGCACCCCCGTCGCCGATCCCTACCGCTGGCTGGAAGATACCGACTCGCCAGAGACGCGGGCCTGGATCGAGGCCCAGAACGAGGTCACCTTTGCCTACCTGGAGCGCATCCCCGAGAGGGACAGCATCCGCGAGCGCCTGACCGAGCTGTGGGACTATGCCAAGGCCTGGGCCCCGGTCAAGCGCGGCGGCCGCTACTTCCAGCTTCGCAACAGCGGCCTTCAGAACCAGGACGTGCTCTACGTCCTGGAGAGCCTGGACGCCGAGCCCCGCGAGCTCCTCGACCCCAACGGCCTATCGGAAGACGGCACGGTGGCCCTGACCCGGTGGGAGCCGAGCCCCGATGGGCGCTGGCTGGCCTATGCCACCAGCGCCGCCGGCTCCGACTGGCTCACCTGGCGCGTGCGGGAGGTGGACACGGGCCGGGACCTGCCCGACGTCGTGGAATGGAGCAAGTTCTCGGGCGCCGCCTGGTCCGCCGACAGCTCGGGCTTTTACTATGCCCGCTACGACGCGCCGGCCCCCGGCACCGACTATACGGGGGTCAACTACTACCAGAAGCTCTACCTGCACCGGCTGGGCGAGGCGCAGGCCCGGGATACCCTTATCTACGAGCGGCCCGACGAAAAAGAGTGGGGCTTTGGCGCTCTGACCAGCGAGGATGGCCGCTACCTGATCCTGGAGGTGTGGCAGGGCACCGACGTCCGCAACCGGCTCTTCTACCAGGATCTGCACGCCGGCGGCCCCGTCGTCGAGCTCATCGGCAAGATGGAGGCCGCCTACCACTTTGTGGGCAACGACGGCCCGGTCTTTTATCTGCGCACCGACCTCCAGGCGCCCCGGGGCCGGCTCATCGCCGTCGACACCGAGCAGCCGGAGCGAGAGTCGTGGCGCACCCTCATTGCCGAGAGCGACGACGTGCTCGGCGAGGTGCGCCTGGTGCACGGCGAGTTCATCGCCGTCACCCTGCACGACGCCTATCACCAGATCCTGCGCGTTTCCCGGAACGGCAATCCCCTGGGCGCCATCGAGCTGCCCACCCTGGGCTCCCTTCCCTCCCTGGGCGACGCCTTGCAGCTCACCGGGCAGCCCGACGACGACGAGATGTTCTACGCTTTCCAGTCCTTTCTCTACCCGGTCACCATCTTTCGCTACGACCTGGCCCGCGACGAGGGCGAGCTGATCTTTGCCCCACCCCTGGATTTTGACCCCGGCGCCTACGTCACGCGCCAGGTCTTTGTCCCCGGCCGGGAAGGCACCGCCATCCCCATGTTCCTCACCCACCGGCGCGAAATGCCGCTGGACGGCCAGAACTCGACCCTGCTCTACGGCTACGGCGGGTTTAGCATCCCCCTGGTGCCGGCCTTTGCCGCCAGCCGCCTGGCCTGGCTGGAGATGGGCGGGGTTTATGCCCAGGCCAACCTGCGGGGCGGCGGCGAGTATGGCGAGGAGTGGCACCAGGCCGGCATGCTCCACAACAAGCAGAACGTCTTTGACGACATGATCGCCTGCGCCGAATACCTGGCCTCCTCGGGCATCACCTCGCCCTCCCGACTGGCCATCATGGGCGGCTCCAATGGCGGCCTGCTGGTGGGCGCCTGCCTGACGCAGCGGCCGGAGCTGTTCGGCGCGGCCGTGCCCCTGGTGGGCGTCATGGACATGCTGCGCTTCCAGAAGTTTACCATCGGCTGGGCCTGGGTCAGCGATTATGGGTCAGCCGACGACCCCGAGCAGTTCGAGACCCTGCTCGCCTATTCGCCCCTGCACAACCTGCGACCCGGCACGCGCTATCCCGCCACCCTCATGCTGACGGGCGACCACGACGACCGGGTAGTGCCCGGCCACTCGTTCAAATTCGCCGCGGCCCTCCAGGCCGCGCAGGCCGGTGACGCCCCCACGCTCATCCGCATCCAGACCCGGGCCGGCCACGGCTTTGGCAAGCCCACGGCCATCGTCATCCAGGAGGCAGCCGACATCTGGGCCTTTCTCGTCGAGGTCCTTGGCATGCGAGCCGGCACTGAGGCGGCCGGGTAAAAGGAAACGAGGGATAGAGATGCAGGTGAACAAATACCACGCCCTTGGCAACGATTACCTCGTGATGGATCCCGCCGGCTCGGAGGTGAGCTTGAGTGGCGCCCAGATCAAGCGCATCTGCGACCGGCACTATGGCATCGGCTCCGACGGCCTGTTGATCGGGCCGATCCCTGCCGAGGGCTGCGACTTTGGACTGAAGCTCTACAATCCCGACGGAAACGAGTTCGAGAAGAGCGGCAACGGGCTGCGCATCTTTGCCCGCTACCTGTGGGACGTGGGCCACGTAGGGACCGAGCCCTTTACCATCGGCACTCCGGGCGGCAGGGTCACGGCCCGGGTGCACGAGGGCGGGCGGCGAGTGACCATCGAGCTGGGGCAGGTCAGTTTCGACAGCGAGAAGATCCCCGTTGCCGGCCGGCCGCGGGAGGTGCTGGATGAAAGCCTCACCCTGGGCGGCTGGTCACTGCAGGTGAGCTGCGCCACGGTGGGCAATCCCCACTGCGTGGTGCTGCGCAAGGAGGTGAGCGCCGCCGAGGCCCAATCGCTGGGCCCCCTCATCGAGACCGCCAGCCGCTTCCCAAAGCGAACCAACGTCCAGTTTCTCCAGGTGCTGGATCGCTCCAACGTGCGGATCGAGATCTGGGAGCGGGGGGCCGGCTACACGCTGGCGTCGGGAACCAGCAGCAGCGCGGCCGCGGCGGTGGCCCATCGCCTGGGCATGGTCGACTCGCAGGTGGCCGTGCACATGCCCGGCGGCATCATCGACGTCACCATCAGCCCCGACTGGTCCATCACCATCGCGGGCGATGTCACGCGGGTGTGCCAGGCGACGCTCTGGGACGAGATGTTTGACGTCAGTTGACGGTGGTAGACTCGCCCGGCTGGAGGATCCGCACGTCGGTGCCCGGGGAGAGCAGCGAGGCGTGCTCCGCAAAGGTGTGGGGCGGCCGCTTCAAATAGTCCGCCGAGTTCCAGAGGGCGTGGGGGCCGGGCAGGCGCATCGCCCCCCAATGGATGGGCACCGCCACCCGGGGCTTGAGCCGGAGCAACGCCTCGGCCGCCGTCCTGGGGGTCAGGTGCCCGGCGCCAACGCGAGGGGTAAAGCCTCCCACGGGCAGCAGGGCCAGGTCCAGGTCGAACTCGCGTCCCACGGCGTGCATGCCCTCAAAGAGCTCGGTGTCGCCCGCAAAGTAGACGGACATGCTGTTGCGCAGGGCATAGCCCAGGCAGGCCGTGCCCGGCAGGGGCAGCGAGAATCCCTCGCCGTGGGCCGCCGGCAGAGCCGTGATCTCCACGTCGGCAAGCCGCAGGCGATCGCCGGCCCGCACCTCGTACACCTCCAACCCGGTCCTCCGTCCCAAATAGCGCCCGCTGCCGTGCGGAGCCACCACCAGGGTTCGCCCGGGAAGCATGCGCAGAGACGTCAGGTCGGCGTGATCGTAGTGCAAGTGCGAGATCAACACCACTTCCGGGGACCGCTCGGCGAGCATGTGGGGGGCGGGATTGTCGCCGTGCCGCTGCAAAAAGGTGACCCGATCCCGCAATAGGGGATCGGTCAGCACGCGTATCTGTCCAATGTCGACAATGATGGTCGCGTGCCCAACGTAGCTGATTTTTAACAGTAGACTGTCCTTTGCTCGATGATTACCGGGTCGCCATCTCCGGTGCTGGGTAAGGATTATACCCCGCCTGCCCCGCCCTGTCAACCTTGACGGCGGTTCAGCCCAGGTCGCCCAGCTCGTACAGGACCGCGGCGGCTGCCACGAGCCCGGCTGTTTCGGCCCGCAGGATGCGCGGTCCCATGGTGGCCGGCACCACGCCATAGCGCCGGGCCAGGGCCACCTCGCCGGGTTCAAATCCTCCCTCGGGGCCGATAAAGAGGTTGATACTGAACGGGGGCCAATGCTTCTCGCGGCCGGGGGGCGCCGTGCGAAGCAGGGTGCGCAGCGACGCCGGCCCATGCTCTTCCCACAGGATAAGCGACAGTCCCCCGGTCTGGCGGGCGTGATCGCACGCCTGGGGCAAAAGCGCCGAGTTGCGCAGCGAGGGCTTTCGTCCGCGCCGGCTTTGCTCCGCCGCCTCCTGGATGATGGTTTCCCAGCGCGGGCGCTTTTTCTCCAGCGAGTCCAGGTCAGAGACGATGCAGCGCTCGGAGATGAGGGGCACGAACTCGACGATGCCAAGCTCGGTGCCCTTTTGCAGCACCACCTCAAAGCCCTTGCTCTTGAGCACCGCCTGGTAGAGGCTGATCTTGGTCCGCGGCTCGCCCGTCGATAGCCGCCGGCAGACCACGGTGCCCCTCACCTCCTGCCCATCGAGCGACTGGAGCTCGGTCTCGATCTCCCAGCCGGAATTGTCCAGAACGACGACCTTGTCGCCCGGGCGCATGCGAAGGACGTGGCGGATCTGATGCGCCTGGGGCCCGACAATGGACACCTGGTCACCCTGGATCCCGGACGGCGGCACGAAAAAGCGGTGCATATCGCCTCCTCAGGGACGCCCGGCCAGGAGGCAGACCCAGTCGTCCTCCTGGCTGCGCCCGGCAATCTCGAAGCCCTGACGCTGCAGGGCATCCACGACGACGGCCTCCTGGTCGAGGATGAGCCCGGAGGCAATGACGGTGCCGCCGGGCCGCGTCCGGGCGGCCAGTGCAGGCGCCATGCCGGCAATGACCGGCGCCAGGATGTTGACGACGACGAGATCATACTGGCCGTCTTCGAGGAGGGGCAGCGGGCCCTCCAGGGCAAAGCTCAGGGGCACCGCCTCGCCGCCAGGCAGCGAGCCGTGGCGCACCTCCACCCCTCCCGCCACGCCGTTGGCGGCCACGTTTTCCCCCGCCACGCGCACGGCCACCGGGTCTGCGTCCAGGGCCACGATGGCCCCCGCCCCCAGGAGCGCGGCGGCGATGGCCAGCACACCCGAGCCGGTGCCCACGTCCAGGACGCGGCCGCCCGGCGGCACGGCCGTCTCCATGGCCTCCAGGCAGAGGCGGGTGGTGGGGTGCAGGCCAGTGCCAAAGGCCATGCCAGGCTCCAGGCGGATTACCACCTCGCCGTCGCCGGGCTCGTAGCTCTCCCAGGCCGGCACGATGACCGTGCGCCGGCCGATGCGCAGCCGGTGGTACTGCTTCTTCCACGACTCGGCCCAGCTCTCCTCGTCCAGCTCGCGCATGGCCGGCTCGGCGATGGGGTACAGCCGGGACAGGTGCCACAGCCCTTCTTCGAGGCGCCGGCGCACCTCCTGGACGTCCACGTCCAGGGGCAGGTAGGTCTTGACGATGACCGTCGCGGCCTGCACCTCGCCTTCGAGCTGGTGCTCGAAGCAGTCCAGCGGCGTCTCGATCACCGCCTGGCCGTGGCCGTAGCGGTTAAAGAGCTCAACCACCGCCTCGGCGGCCTCGCCGTCGGTGGTGACGCTGATCTCAAGCCAGCGCACCTTGGCCTCGTCCCAATCTACCTAAACCCCCAGCTACCTAAACCCCCAGGGCCTCTTTCAGCTTGTCCAGCAATCCCTTTTCCGGCTGGTGGATGACCTCCTTGCCCAGGGTCTTGCTCAGCTCCTGGAGCAGGTCCTTTTGCCGCTTGTTCAGCTTGGTCGGCGTCAAGACGTGAACCAGGACCAACTGGTCGCCCCGCCCGTTGCGCTGCAGGTAGGGCACTCCCTTGCCGCGCAGCCGGAAGGTATCACCCGTCTGCGTGCCGGCCGGGATGGCCATCTCCTCCTCGCCGTCCAGGGTAGGCACCACCAGCTTGTCGCCCAGGGCCGCCTGCGCTACATTTATGTCCAGTTGTAGGAGGATGTTCGTGTCCTCACGATGGAAGAACGGATGGGACTGGACGTGGAGCACGACGTACAGGTTGCCCGCGGGACCGCCCCGCACGCCGGGCTCGCCCTCGTTGGCCAGCCGGATCCGCGTCCCGTCGTCCACGCCCGCCGGGATCTTGACCACGATGGGCCGCTCCACCTGGATGACCTTGCGGCCGCGACAGCGGGTGCAGGGCGTCGTCACGATCTCTCGCTCGCCCTGGCAGCGCGGGCAGGTGGTCACCTGGACAAAGGAGCCCAGCATCGTCTGCTGCTGGCGGCGGACCTCGCCGGTGCCGTTGCACTGGGGGCAGCGGATGGGCTGCGTTCCCGGTTCGGCGCCGCTGCCCTGGCACTGGGGGCACGTCTCGTTGCGTGGCACGATGATCTCTTTTTCGCAGCCAAAGACCGCCTCTTCAAACTCGATGGTCAGGTCGTGGCGCAGGTCGGCGCCCCGGGCCGGTCCACGGCGCGCCGGGCCGGCTCGGGCACCGCCGAAAAAGGTCTCAAAGATGTCCTCAAAGCCTCCAAAGCCAAAGTCGCCAAAACCCCCGCTGTAGCCGCCCCCGAATCCGGCCTGCGACGCAGCGTGGCCGAAACGATCGTAGGCGGCGCGCTTGTCCTGGTCCGACAGGACTTCGTACGCCTCGTTGATCTCCTTGAAGCGGGTTTCAGCGTCCGCTTGCTTGTTCACGTCGGGGTGATACTGGCGGGCCAGCCGTCGAAATGCCCTCTTGATCTCTTCCGGCGTGGCCCCCCGGTTTACCCCCAGTACTTCGTAATAGTCTCTTTTGGCACTCATGCCTCGTCCGTTCCCTGCCTATCTTGGGACCAATTCCTATGCCTCGGTATACTCTCCGTCCACCACGTCCTCGTCGCCCTCGGGGCCGGGGCCGGATTCGCCGCCGGGCGGTGGCGGTGAGCCGGGCTCCTCGTACATCGAAGCGCCGATCTTTTGCACCGACTCGCCCAGGGCCTGCACGGCGGTGCGGATGCGGTCCAGATCCTGGCCCTCCAGGGCCGAGCGAGCAGCCGCGACCTTTTCCTGGACGTCGTCCTTGACCTCCTGCGGGATCTTGTTTTCCTGCTCGCGGATCAGTTTCTCCGCCTGGTAGATGAGCGCGTCTGCGTTGTTGCGCAGCTCCACATCCTCGTGGCGGCGGACGTCCTCCTGGCGGAAGCGCTCGGCCTCCTGGACCATGCGGTTCACCTCGTCCTTGCTCAGCCCGCTGGACGCGGTGATGGTGATAGACTGCTCCCGGCCGGTGGCCTTGTCGCGCGCCGACACGTGCAGAATGCCGTCGGCGTCGATGTCAAAGGTCACCTCGATCTGGGGGATGCCCCGCGGGGCCGGCGGGATGCCGTCCAGGATAAACTTTCCCAGTGTCTTGTTGTCGGCGGCCATGGGGCGCTCGCCCTGCAGGACGTGGATCTCGACGCTGGTCTGCCCGTCGGACGCCGTGGAAAAGATCTGGCTCTTCTTGGTGGGGATGGTCGTGTTGCGCTCGATGAGCGCCGTCGCCACCCCGCCCAGGGTCTCGATGCTGAGGGTCAGCGGCGTGACGTCCAGGAGCAGCACGTCCTTGACCTCGCCCGCCAGCACGCCCGCCTGGATGGCAGCGCCCAGCGCCACCACCTCGTCGGGGTTCACGCCCTTGTGAGGCTCGCGGCCAAAGAACTGGCGCACGGCCTCCTGGATGGCGGGCATGCGGGTCATGCCGCCCACCAGGATGATCTCGCCGATGTCCTCTTTGCTCACCCTGGCGTCTTGCATCGCCTGCTTGCACGGGCCCAACGACTTCTGGATGAGGTCCTCCACCAACTGCTCCAGCTTGGCGCGCGTCAGGACCATCTGCAGATGCTTGGGGCCGCTGGCGTCGGCGGTGACAAAGGGCAGGTTGATCTCGGTCTGTTTCGTCGTCGACAGCTCGACCTTGGCCTTTTCGGCGGCCTCGGTCAGGCGCTGCAGGGCCATGCGGTCCTGGCGCAGGTCGATGCCCTGCTCCTTGCGAAACTCGTCCGCGACCCAGTTCATGATCCGCTGGTCGAAATCGTCGCCACCCAGGAAGGTGTCGCCGTTGGTCGACAGGACCTCAAAGACGTCGTCGCCCACGTCGAGGATGCTGATGTCAAAGGTGCCACCGCCCAGGTCATAAACGGCGATCTTTTGTTCCACGCCCTTGCCCAGGCCGTAGGCCAGGGACGACGCCGTGGGCTCGTTGATGATCCGCAGAACGTTCAGGCCGGCAATCTTGCCCGCGTCCTTGGTGGCCTGCCGCTGGCTGTCGTTAAAGTAGGCCGGCACGGTGATGACGGCGTCCGTCACCTGCTCGCCGAGGTACGCTTCGGCGTCCTGCTTGATCTTTTGCAGGATCATGGCCGAGATCTCGGGAGGGGAATAGCTCTTGTCGCCCATCACCACCCAGGCATCGCCGTTGGGCTGGGCCTCGATGCGATAGGGCAGGATCTTGCGCGCCTTGCCGACCTCCGGGTCGGTGTACTTGCGGCCCATCAGCCGCTTGATGGAAAAAATGGTGTTGTCCGAGTTGGTTATGGCCTGGCGGCGAGCCACCTGGCCTACCATGCGCTCGCCCGTCTTTGGATTTACGGCCACCACCGAGGGAAAGAGTCGCCCTCCCTCAGAGCTGGAGATGATGGTCGGCTCGCCCCCTTCCATGACAGCGCATACCGAGTTGGTCGTTCCCAGATCGATGCCAATAACCTTGGCCATGATTTCTCTCCTTCTTGTTGCAAGATCAATGTAATCTGGCCCTGCACGTGGCTCTTGACGAGCGGCAGGCCTAGTCGTCGTTCGTGTCGTCGCCGGGCGTCGCCTCGGCCTCCGGCCCCGATGAGACCCGGACCATGCTGGGGCGCAGAACCTGTTCGCCCATGCGATAGCCCGTGCGCAAGGCCGAGATGATATGGCCTGCCGGTACGCTGTCGGAAGGCTCGTGGGTGACGGCCTGGTGCAAGAATGGGTCGAACTCTTGCCCCGCGTCTGCTATGGCGCTCACGCCCTCTTGCTCCAGGACGTGCTGGAAGTTGCGCTCGATGAGGCGAATGCCCTCCAGCCACGGATCGTTCGAGGCCTCCTCGGGCACGTTCTCCAGCGCCCGCTGAAAGTCGTCGACGATGGGCAGGAGCCGCACCAGGATGTCGGCCCTGGCGCTGTCGTACGCCTGCCCTTGCTCTCGCTGGAAACGCTTGCGAGCGTTGGCCAGCTCGGCCCGGGCCCGCTGCCAGCCATCAAGGTACTCGGCCTGGCGGGCCTGGGCGTCCTCCAGCTCCTGGCGCAGGCTCGCCAGCGCCTCCTCGGGCGTGGCCTCTTCGGCCTCGGCCGGCAGCACCTCGCCGGCGATGGCCTGTTCCTCCCCCACCTCCTGGCTCTCCTGTTCAACCTTCTCTGTGATGTCCGGTTCCTGGTCTGTCATGACTCTGTTCTACTCCTCAGGTTGAAAACTCTTCGCCGCCATAGACCTCGCGGAAAAGGTCGCTCAACAGCCCCGCCACGTAGCGTACCGTGGAGATGGCCCGGCTGTAAGGCATGCGCATGGGGCCCATGACGCCCAGGGCGCCCCGGGCCTCGCCGCTGACACCGTAGGGCGACACCACCAGGCTGCACTCCTTCAGCTCGTTCCAGCGCCCCTCGCCGCCGATGACCACCTGGACACCGCCCACTTCAAGCATCTCGGTCAGCAGGTCCTCCAGCAGCGTCCGGTCTTCCAGGAGGTGCACCACGTTCCTGGCGCTCTCGGGCAGGGAGAACTCGGGCTGGTGCAAAATGTGGATCAGCCCATCGCGGTACAGGTGCAGGTCGGTCTGATCGTCGACGCGCTTCATGATGAGCACCACCACGTCCAGCACCTGCTGCTCGACGGCGCCGAGCTTTGGGCGGCGCAGGGCAATCCTGTTGGCCGACGCCCCGGCGCACAGGTCGTTGAGCCGGTTGGCCGTCTGCGTAAGGGTGTCCTGGTCCAGGGGCTCTTCCAGGGCCAGCATCTGCTGGCGCACGATGCCGCCCTCCAGGACCACGATGAGCAGGGTCATGGTCTCCTGGATCGAGATCAGCTCCAGGTGCCTCAGCCGCGACTGTTCCATGCGCAGGCTCGTGACCACGGCGGCCGACTGGGCGGTGCGCGCCAGGACCGAGGCTGCCAGGCGCATCCATTGCTCCAGGTCCACCCCGACCTGGTGAAACTGGTGGCGGATGGTCCGCTGCTCCTCGGCCCCCAGGTGCGACTCGCGCATCAGGCGCTCGACAAAGTAGCGGTACCCCTTGTCCGTGGGCACCCGTCCGGCGGAGGTATGGGGCTGTGCCAGGTAGCCCAGCTCCTCCAGGTGGGCCATCTCGTTGCGAATCGTGGCCGAGCTGACCCCCAGGCCGTAGGCTTCCACGGTCCTGGAGCCAACCGGCTGCGCCGCGGCCACATAGTCGCGAACGACGAGGCCCAGGATCAATTGTTGGCGTGGCGTCAATTCATCCATCATTTCCTCAGCATGCACCAGCGGGGTGGCGATTCGGCCACCCCCCATCATGTAATTAGCACTCCAAGCATAGGAGTGCTAATTACACCTCATCGATGATACCACGAACCCTCAACGCTGTCAAGGTAGAGGACGCGCTGCGTCAGGGCAGGGAGCGCCCCTGAGGGGTCAATAGGCATGGCGATCGCCGAGGAAATTGGTCAGGGTGCGGAGGATAATCTTGAAGTCAAGCCAGAGAGACCAGTTCTCGATGTACCAGACGTCGTACTTGGTTCGTTCGGCGATGGACGTGTCGCCGCGCAGGCCGTTGACCTGGGCCCAGCCGGTCAGGCCGGCCTTTTCCCGGTGGCGGTCCATGTAGCGCGGAATGCTGCGCCGGAACTGCTCGACGTACACCGGCCGCTCCGGCCGCGGGCCCACCAGGCTCATGTCGCCCACCAGGACGTTGACGAGCTGTGGCAGCTCGTCGATGGACAGGCGCCGCAGCAACCTGCCCAGGCGCGTGACCCGGGGATCGCCCTCGGTCGTCCAGCCCGGGCCGCTCCGTTCGGCGTCAGTGCGCATGGAGCGGAACTTGATGCACCAGAAGGACCTGGCGTCGAGCCCCATCCGCTCCTGGGCGTAAAAGACCGGCCCCGGCGAGTCGAGCTTGATGGCCACCGCCACGAGCATCAGCAGCGGCGACAGGAACACCAGGCCCACCGCGCTGCCCACCAGGTCCACGGCGCGCTTGAGCGTCAGCTTCCACCCGCGCAACGCCACGTCGCGCACGTTGAGCAGGGGCAGCCCACCCAGGTCGCCGATGCTCATCTCGGTGGCAATGATCTGGAACAGGTCGGGAAAGATCTTGATGCCCACCTGGCCGCGCTCACAGCGGGCGACGATGGCCAGCAGCTCCTGGTTGGGCAGCTCCGGCCGGCCGATGATCACTTCCTGGATCTCGTGCTCGCGGATCACGTCGGGCAGGTCGTCGATGCCGCCCAACACCGGCACGCCCATGATGTCTTGCCCGGCCGGGCAGTTGCCGTCGATAAAGCCCACGACGCGATAGCCCAGGCGGGGCATCTGCCGGACCTTTTGCAGGATCATGCGCCCCACGTCGCCCGTTCCGACGATGAGCAGCCGGTCGGTCCACACCCCGCGCTTGCGCAGCCAGTTGCGCAGCAGCACCAGCGCCGAGCGGCTGAAGGAGACCAGGACGACGGTGATGAACCAGCTATAAAGGACCATGGCCCGCGGAAAGTCCATCTCCAGGGCGCTGTTCTTGAACAGGAACGTCGTCAGGGCAATGGTCACGATGGTGCCGATGGACGTCGCCGCAAAGATGCGATAGATCTCGTCCAGGCGGGGCATGGAGCGCTTGACGTCGTACAACCGAGAGAAGAAATAGAGGGTGGGGATGGTGACGACGTGGATGAGCATCATCCCCGCGTAATCGGAAAAAGGCCCGATGTTGACCGGCGGCGGCACGGCGATCATCTGCCGCAGCCAATAGGCGGCGTAAAAGGCCAGGCTGACCATCAACAGGTCGGTGACGATCAGCAGCGAGACAAAGAGCAGGTTCGCTCTGCGTCTCATGGCTGCCCCCCCTCGCGGCCGATGGGGACCGCCGACGCCACTCCCCGCTGCTCGGCCGGCCGCAGGCGATCGCGAAGGACGGCCCAGCCCCCCAGCAGCAGCACCGCGGAGTGTATCAGCCAGTTCACCAGGAACGGGCTCTCGTCGCGAAAGTGCTTGTCGTGAAACAGGCGCATGGTCCTGTAAAAGTGAACGTTGGCCAGGGCGCTCCTCTGGCGGCTGGACTGGCCCTTGTAGTGCAAGACCGTGACGTCGGCATTGTACCACACCTGCCAGCCCTGCTCCTTGGCGCGGAAGCAAAAGTCCAGGTCCTCGGCATACATGAAATAGCGCTCGTCCAGCAGCCCCACCTGGTCGATAACCTCGCCGCGGATGAGCATAAAGGCGCCCACCACGGAATCCACCTCTGTCGTCACGTCCGGCGAGAGGTAGGTCATGTTGTAGCGGCCAAAGCGCGCGCTCTTTGGAAAGAGGCGGCTGAGGCCAGAAAACCGGTAGAAGGCAACCTCGGGCGTGGGAAAGCTGCGCCGGCAAGCCCAGTCCAGGCTGCCGTCGCTCCGCACCAGGCGCGGGCCTGCCACACCCGCCTGGGGACGGTCGGCCACAAAGGCCAGCATCTGCGCCAGGGCCAGGGGCGGCAGGAGGGTATCGGGATTGAGAAGGAGGGCGTGTCGGGGGTGCGAGTTGCCCTCGCCGAACCCAAGGGCCCGCAGCCCCAGGTTGTTGCCGGCCGCGTAGCCCCGATTTTCGGTGCGCGACAGGCGCACCTGGGGAAACTCGGCGGCCACCATGTCGGCGCTGCCGTCCGCCGAGTCGTTGTCGACGACGCACACCTCAAACGTGAAATCTCCCTTGCTGGCGAACACCGACTTCAGGCAGTCGCGCAACAGGTCGCACACGTTATAGTTAACGATCACAATTCCCAGATCGACCATATCGCGTTTCCCGCCCCGCAGAGCGACAGCGCTCCGCGGGGCCAGGCAGTCCATCAGCTCAAGACACTCCGGGCGATAACCATCCTCTGGATCTCGCTGGTGCCCTCATAGATCTCGGTGATCTTGGCGTCGCGAAAGTAGCGTTCCACCGGATACTCTTTGCTGTAGCCGTTGCCGCCAAAGATCTGCACGGCCGTGGTCGTCACCCACATGGCCATTTCGGAGGCGTACAGCTTGGCCATCGACGCCTCCAGGGAGTAGCGGCCACCCTTCCTGGCCGCCTCGTCCTTCGCGAGGGCGGCCTGGTAGGTCAGCAGCCGGGCCGCTTCCAGGCGGGTCTTCATGTCGGCCAGCATCCACTGGATCGCCTGGAACTCGGAAATGGGCTGCCCGAACTGCACCCTCTCCTTGGCGTAATCGCGGGCCGCCTCGAAGGCGGCTTCGGCAATACCCACCGCCTGGGCGGCAATGCCGATCCGGCCGGCGTCCAGGATGGCCAGGGCCACCTTGAAGCCGGCGCCCTCCTCGCCCAGCCTGTGCCGGGCGGGCAGGCGATAGTCCTCAAAGACCAGTTCTGAAGTATGAGACGCTCGTATACCCAGTTTGGGTTCCACTTTTCCGGGAGAAAAGCCCGGCAGCGTGGTGTCGGCGATGAATGCCGAGATGCCACGATGCCCCTTGGACCGGTCGGTCATGGCAAAGAGCACTATAAGGTCGGCGTTTGGGCCGCTGGTCACCCACGCCTTGAGGCCATTGATGACGTACTCGTCGGCCCCCGCGTCGTACACGGCCGTGGTTCGCATGTTGGCCGGGTCCGAGCCGGCCTGGGGCTCGGTCAGAGAATAGGCCCCCAGCTTCTCGCCGCTGGCCAGCGGCACCAGGAACTCTTGCTTCTGCTCCTCGGTGCCGAAATGGTAGATGCCGTGACACACCAGGGAGTTGTTGACCGACATGATGACGCCGTGGGAAGCGCATGCCTTCGAGATCTCGATCATGGCCAGCACGTAACTCAACGTGTCCAGGCCCGTCCCACCATACTCCTCGGGGATCTCGATACCCATGAAACCCAGTTCGCCCATCTTCTTGACCGTTTCAGTAGGAAAGCAAGCTTCGACGTCCAGCTCGGCGGCAATGGGCGCAATCTCTTTTTGAGCAAAGTCGCGTGCCATGTCCTGGATCATGCGATGCTCTTCCGACAGTTTGAGTTCCATTCCCCCCTCCTTTGCGGATCTCGGCGTTCGCTATTGCATTATACTACAGGATTTGGGCAGAGGCAATTGAGCGCCCGCTATCTACCACCGCCTACCAATAGCCCGTCCCCCGGCAGATCGGGCAGGTGCGCCCTCCCCGGGTGGTTCCCTGGCCCCGGCAGTAGAGGCAGGGGATCGCCGGGCGCTCTTGCTCGACCGTTGGCGCCGGGGTCCGCTGGCCCGGGCGGCTCCGGGGCGCAGGCCGCCCAAACAGGACGCGCACGAAACTGGCCAGGGCGCTGCCCAGCATCTCGCCCAGCGTGGGGCTCCACCGCTTGACCGTGTCGAAAAAACGGCTTCCGGTGGGGGCCAGGGCCCCCAACTCGATCTCCAATTGATCGGCGGTGGGCCGGAACTTGGGGTCGGGGTCCAGGCAGCGGGCCACCAGCGCGGCCAGCGCGGGGCTGACGTCGGGCCGCACCTCCGACAGCGGCGCAAAGGTGGAAAAGGAGCGCAGGATCTCATAGTCCAGCTCCGGGAAGGAGGTGAACCGATCCCGGGGATCGCTGGCCGTGAGGAGATGGTGCATCGTCGCCCCCAGGGCATAGACGTCCGACTTGACCGTCGGCTGCATCTGCCACTGCTCCAGGGGGGTGTAGCCGGGCGTGCCGGCCGCCACCGTTTTGCCCCCGGCCACCATCACCCGCGCCCCGCTGCTGACGGCCGCCCGGGCCAGGCCAAAGTCCACCAGCCACACCCGGTCCTCAGGGTCCACGATGATGTTCGCCGGCTTGATGTCGCGGTGGATCACAGGCCGTGGCTTGCGGCTGTGGAGGTAGACCAGCGCGTTGGCCACCTCCTGCCCGCAGCGCACCACCTCCGTCTCTGACAGGGGATCGTTGAGTCGTTCCAGGCGGCGCTCCAGGCTCTCGCCTTCGATGTACTTCATGACCAGGAACTGGTCCAGCCCCTCCACAAAGTAGCCATACACCTCGGGGATGCGGGGGTGCCCCGGCTGGTTGAGGCGCGCGAGGACCTCGGCCTCGCGCTTGAAATCCTCCTCGGCTCGCCGCCGCTCGGTCTGGCTGGCAAAGAAGGGGCGCATCTGCTTGACGACGCACAAGCGGCCGAACAGCTCCATGTCGCGCGCCAGGTAGACGGCACCCATGCCGCCGTGGCCCAGTTGGCCGATGATCTGGTAGCGGCCGCCTTGCAGCGGCGTGCCCACGTCCAGCGTCTTGGTCAGGGCGGCATCGGCCAGCCCGGCGGCCGCCAGCCGCACGCCGCAGCGGGTGCAGAAGCGGGCCCCCGGTTTGACCGGTGCCCCACACTGGGGACAGTTAACCATCTCGCGACTCCAGGCGGACCAACAGGACGGTGATATTGTCCTCACCGCCCGCCTCGTTGGCCGCATTCACCAGGCGACGGCAGATGGTTGCGAGCCCCGCTTCAGAGGCAAGGTAGCCGGCCAGCCGTTCGTCAGGATATATCATGTCCCACAGTCCGTCGGAACAGAGAAGCAGCGTGTCGCCCTCCTCCAGGACAAAGGACGAGTAGATGTCAACCTCCACCTGGGGCTTGAGGCCCAGGCAGCGGTACAGGATGTGGCGGTGGGGATGGTCGTGGAGCTCGTCGGGCTCGATGCGGCCCTGTTTCAGCAGGGCGCCGGGCACCGAGTGGTCCTCGGTCAGCAACCGCATGTTCCCCTTGCGATAGAGATAAGCCCGGCTGTCGCCCACGTGGGCCACGGTCGTCCGCCCGCCCTCGACGACGGCCAGGGTGAGGGTCGATCCCATGTCGCCCGCCTCTTCGCTGTGGGTGCGGGCATAGCCCAGGAGCACCTGGTTGGCGCGCTCCAGGGCGTGCTGCAACAGGCGCGCCAGGTCGGTCTCTTCCAGGCGCACGGTATAACCGCTGCCCACCGCTGCCAGCGCCTCCGCGTCCAGGCGCCGCGTAGCCGCCGCATCCTGGGGCCGGAACAGGGGGGCCAGCTCTCGCCGGAGCGTGCCCACGGCCCAGTGGCTCGCCACCTCGCCCGCCAGGTGCCCGCCCATGCCGTCGGCCACGACAAACAGCCCCAGGGGGCCCTCGTCGGAGGCCTGCACCACCTTGAAGTAAAACCTGTCCTCGTTCAGATCTCGCTGCCGGCCCACGTCCGTGAGCCCGGCAACCGAAAGCCAATAGCTCATCGTTGCCTGCCCCTCATCAGAAGAGCCCTCGCCGCCTCACTTCCAACGCGACGTCGACCTCGACGTCGTGCCCATCGTCCACGGCAAAGGTAAGGCGGACGCCGTGTTTGCCCGAGCGGGCCTTGTCCACCCGCGCCCGCACCTTGACGACCTGGTCGGCCCCGGCCGCCAGGCGAAAGACGTGAGGCTTGATCAACAGCCAGCGAGGCGCGCCCCGTACGCGCACCTGGGCCGGAGCCCCGCCCCTGTTCCTGACCGTCACGCTGACCTCCCGCGTGGTCAGGCTGCCGGTGTTCTCACGGCCCAGGTCGATCCTGTCGGGGCTCACCTCAATGGCGGCCACCGCCCGGCCGGTGTACAGGGGCGCCGTTCCGCCGCCGGCGACGCGGACCTCCACAGCTACCACCTCCGGCATCCCGCCCGCGGGCATGAGCGTCACCCCGGCCTGGTGAGGGCGGCCCGGCTCCAGCCCCGAGGTGTCGATCTCGATGTCCAGCCGGCAGGTGCGCCCCGGCGGGCAGGCAAAGGATCCGTCCCCGACCCTGACCCAGGGAGCAGTGGAAAAGATCTCGCCGCGCACCGGCCCCTGGCCCCGGTTGGCGATCTCGATGGTCTGCGGGATGCGCTGGTTGCGCGCCGCCTCGGGCAGGCGCAGAATGCCGGTCCGCAGCTCCAACTTGCCCGGGGGCAGGGCCGCGGGGCTCAGTTGCCGGATGAAATCGTCCAGGGCGGCGTCGGGGTTGTTGGACCAGCGCCGGGCCGCCGCCTCGGCCGCCTGGGCGGCGACGGGGTCGTGGAGCGTTCCCCGCAACCAGTTGGCCAGGGTGCCGTCGTGGAGGATGCCGGCCGCATAGCTCCAGTGCTTCAGGGCAAGGGCCAGCACCTCGTCCCGCTCGTCGGCCACGTCGCCGTCGGGAAAGACCAGGGCCCGCAATTGCCCGCTCTGCCCGGCCAGGTAGCGCTCCAGTTGCTGGCGCAGCTCGCCGGCCGTTGGTCGCTGCTCGGGGTCATGGGCCAGGGCGCCCCGCAGGATGTCCGCCAGGGCCGGCGGGAGGCGATCCAGTTGCGGGTACTGCATAGGATGGTCGCGGGGGTCGTCGTCGGTGAGAAGGTGATAGACCGTGGCCCCCAGGGAGTAGATGTCAGAGCGGGGCTCGGAGCGGCCGTGGAACAGCTCGGGCGCGGCATAGCCCACCGTGCCATAGAGGCTCGCCCGGCTCCCGTCGGGCTGGCCGGCAACGTGCAGGAAGCGCGTCTGGGCCGTGCCAAAATCGACGAGCACCGCCCGGCCGCTGTTGCCGTCGACGATGATGTTGCCCGGCTTGATGTCGTTGTGGATCACCGGCGGCTGGCGGTTGGCCAGGTATTCCAGGACCTCGCACACCTGGTTGGTGTAGCGCAGCACGTGCTCCTCGGGAAGCAGGTCGCTGCCCGCCTGGCCGTCCTCGCCCGTCAGCCAGCGGCGCAGGTCGGGCCCTTCGATGTACTCCATCACCAGGTAGTTGTGTCCGCCCTCGGAAAAGAAGGCGTACAGATCCGGGATGCCGGGATGCTTGAGATCGCCCAGGGTCCGCGCCTCGGCCTCGAAGCGGAGGAGCGCCTTCTGCCGTTCCGCCGGGTCGGAGGGATCGTAGTACTCGACGACTTCTTTCAACACCGCCAGGCGGTCAAAGGCGCGGGTCTGGGCCACCAGCCAGACGGCGCCCATGCCGCCCTTCCCCAGGGGTCGCACGACGCGGTACGAGCCCGCGCCGAGCATCTGGCCCGGCTGCAAACGGGCGGCAGTCGCGGATAGCGGTGCCTGGCACGTGGCGCAGTAACGGGCGCCCGGCCGGTTGAGCCGGCCGCAGTTGGGGCAAACGTCGCTCAACGCCCCACCCACTTTCGCGGCCGCCTGGCCATCTCCCCGGCAGCGCAGGCCACGACGAGGGCCAGGCCTGGCAGCAGCGCGGCCGCAAGCAGGGCCACGGGCAAGAGCTTCAAGAAGCGCGCCGCCAGGACCTCCAGGCCGGGGGATCCCCCGTTCCAGGCCGACCAGAGGGCCACCATGGCGACGGCCAGCGCCAGGATCTCGACGCCCACGATGACACCCGCCAGCCGCGAGCGCAGCAAGCTGGCAAAACTCTGCCGCCAGAGGGCCAGCCCCCGCCGCGCGCCAGCGCCCCCCACCGACAGGACCGGGACCAGCGACCCGGTCGTGGTCCGCAGGCGGTTCGACCAGCGCCGCGGCAGCTCGCGCCACAGGTTCATCTCCACGGCGACGGGCACGGACAGGTGTGCACCTCTCCCCGGGGCGCAGGTGATCACGGCGTGGTGCTCCCGCCGCAAGCGCAGCGCCGAGGTGTCCACACACACCGTCACGGGCACCTCGCTGCCGGCCAGGCAACCCACCGTCGACGGCTCGACCCGGAGCCAGGGCGCCGAGGGCTGAAAGGTTGCCCGGGCATAGCCCCGGCCCTGGTTGCGCACCACGATCTGACGCGCCGCCCCGCCGCCCGCCACCTGCCGCAGCTCGACGCCGGCGGGATCCACGTTCAGGCGGGGTGGCGGCAGCCGGGGATCGAGGCGGTGCAAGAAGGCCTCCAGAGCGGCGTCGGGGTCGGCTTCCAGCCGGGCGGAATCGGCCTTGGCCACCAGATCGTGGCGATTGCGCGCCCGGAACCAGCGCTCAAAGTCGCCGCTGACCAGGTGCTGCCGCGCCTCGTCCCAATAGAGGTCGCACAGCACCACCAGGTCGCCCGTCGTCTGTGCCGCGCTCCCGTTGCGAAAGACAAAGGGGTGGGCGCCGTCCTCGGGGATGAGCCACGCCTCCAGTGCCTGCCGCAGCTCGGCGGCCGAGCTGCGCCGCCGCACCTCCAGGTGCAGGGCCCGGGAGAGGGCGCGCGCCAGGGGATCGGGCAGCCGCTCGAGTTGCGGAAAACGGAAGGGATGCTCGCCCGGGTCATCGTCCGTCAACAGGTGATAGACCGTCGCCGCCAGCCCATAGACGTCGGAGCGGGGCTCCGACTCGCCCTGGTACTGCTCCGGCGCGGCATAGCCCTCGGTGCCAAAGGCGACCATGCCCTGCTCCAGGCGGGCCTGGGTCGCCCAGCGCGTCCTGGTCCGCGCCGTCCCGAAATCCACCAGCCGCACCTCGCCGCTCGTGCCGTCCACGATGAGGTTGGCCGGCTTGACGTCGTGGTGTACAACGGGCGTCGTCCGGCTGGCCAGGTATTCGAGCACGCGGCACACCCGGATGGCGTGTCGCACCACTTCTTCGGTCGCCAGGGGGCGGGCGGGCGTGAGGCGCCGCAGCGGGTCCAGGTGGGTCACAGCCCGCTCCAGCGTATCGCCCTCGATGTACTCCATGACGATATAGTGGCGCCCAGCCTCGGAAAAGTAGCTGTAGATGCGCGGGATGCCCGGATGGCTCAGCTCGGCCAGCAGGCGGCCTTCGGTCTCGAAGCGGGCCTCGGCCTGGCGCGCTTCCTCCTCGTCGGTGGGGTCATAGTAGTCCAGTAGCTCCTTGACCACGCACCGCCGGTCAAAGGCGCAGGTGTCGGCCGCCAGGTAGAGGGCCCCCATGCCGCCACGGCCCAGGGGTTCCAGGACGCGATAGATGCCGCCGCGCAGCGCTTGCCCGCGGCGCAGCGGCGACCATCGCCCGCGTCCCAGTCCCTGTCCGCATTTCTCGCAGAATCGGGCGCTGGGGCGGTTCAAGTGCCCGCAGCCCGGATTAGAACACCGTTGCATAATCGACGACGGCTGCCGGATTCCGGGCGAGGCCTGGAATCCGGCATCCATTTTCCAATCTCTAAGATACTTTCACAAACCGTCAGCTTTGAAACACGACCGCGACTCGCCCGAAGCGGATCTCTTCGCCGGGCTGCACCTGCTGCTGTGTCCCTGGCGTCAGCTTTTGCTTGTTAACAAAGGTAAAGTTGGTGCTGTCCAGGTCCACCACAAAGTAGTTGCCGCCGTCCACGACGATGCGCGCGTGGCGCCGCGACACGCCGCCCTCCTCCCCGCCGTGGGGGGTGAGGTCCACGTCGGGGTAGATGCCGCTCACCGGATCCTCGCGCCCGACAATGATCTCTGACTTGGCCGGCAGGGGGATCTCGGCGCCCGACGCCGAAACCACCAGCCGGGGTCCGCCCAGGGAGGGCGGGGTCACCGCGGCCGGCGCGGGCGCCGCCTTCAGGGCAAACCCGCACGAGCTGCAGAAAGTGTCGTCGGGCGAGATCTCGGCGCCACAGGCCGGGCAGTTCAGAGCCGCCGCGACACCGGCGTCGGGCGGAGCCGGCATGGGCACGGCGGGCGGAGCTGCGGGCGCGGGCGCCGCCTGCTCGATGGGCTCCTCGACGGCTGCGGCCGGTGCTTCAGCCGGAGGCGCCGGTGCTTCGGCCGGAGCGGGCGGCTCCTCGACGGCGGCAGGCGCTTCGGCGGCCGCCGGCTCCTCCACCGCCTC
>JAAYZQ010000404.1 GCA_012514775.1 Anaerolineaceae bacterium | reverse complement strand
CCGTCCCCACGGCACATCCTGGCCCAGCAGCTGCTCGGACTCAGCCTGCAGCACGGCCAGGTGGGCTCCCGGTCGTGGTTCGAGGAGTTGACTCGTGTGGGGCTTGGCTCGGCAGAGGACGCCGAGGCCATCGAGGACTGGTTGCTGGAGACGGGGCACCTGGACCGCGACGGCGACATGCTCTTCGTCGGGCCGGAGGCCGAGCGACGATATGGCGCGGTCCACTACCGAGACCTGATGGCCGTGTTCACCGCCGACCCGGAGGTGCAGGTCTTCTTCGGGCGCGAGCACGTGGGGTCGGTCGATCCGTTCCTGCTGATGCGCAAGGTGGAGGGACCGCGGCTGCTCACGCTCGCGGGGAGGCCGTGGGAGGTGACGTATATCGATTGGAACCGCCGCAAGGCCTACGTCACGCCGTCGGCCAAGGGACGGGCTCCTCGCTGGCTGAGCATGCCCCAGGCCCAGTCGTGGGCCCTGGCGGACGCCATCCGTCGGACGCTACTGGGGGCGGACCCCGAGGGAGTGCGACTGACGTCGCGTGCCGTGGACCGTCTCGCGGTGCTCCGCGAGGACCTGGCCGACCGGGTGTGGGCCGACGGGACGGTACTGGCGCTCGACGGCGCCCGGATGCGCTGGTGGACGTGGGCCGGCGCCCGCGCCAACGCTGTCCTCGTGGCCGCCATCGACCACGCGGCGCCCGAGTTGCTTGGCGAGACCGTGACCTACGACAACTGGCAGATCGCCCTGCGCGGCGATGCATCCGTCGAGTGGCTGCGGTCGGCGCTGGATGCTGCCCGTCGTGACCTGGGCGAGGACCTGGCTGGCGCAGTCCCACTTGTTGACGAACGCGCGCTCAAGCAATTGAAGTTCGTGGACATGCTGCCGCACAATCTCGCCCGAAATACCTTGGCGACTCGTTTGGGTGAGAAGATTCCTAGCTCCGCTAGCCGAACCTCGGTAAGACAATTCAGAGCCCCTGGATTCTAATCTCCGCAGGTGCGCAATCGCTAACGAAGCGCCTATGGCAATAGCCTGGAAATTACCCTTTCGAAAAGATGACGAACGCGCCCCGCGGGCCTCGATTGATCGCTTGCCTGGGCTGCGCAAGGTGAATGTGAAGCGATCAATTCCATGAGCTTTTTCTGACGCGACCTCTCAGCAGCGAGATGTCGAATGTTGAAGCAGGCCATTCTCCTCATCGCCATTTCAACGAGGGGAAAGGCAAGGGCGTATAGGAACAGGGCTAACCCTTGCAAGAGCCAGAACCCCCAAGTTCCCCTGTCTATTGAGCCAATAAGCCAGAGGCAGACAATGAATAGAAACGCTCCAGCCGTAGCCAGCGATAGGATGGCGCGATAACTTCTAGACTTTACCTCAAATTCTTCACACATGCTCCGATTAAGGATGAGCAAGCCAGCGACATCTTGTTTCTCCAGCGTGTGCCTGGATGTCAGCCATGCATCCTTCGCAACGAGAGGATCCGACAACCGTTGTAGCTTCGGCGACTTTCCATCTAATCGAGCTGCTATGGCACTCATGTTTCTGCGCAAGTCGCCTCGCTGCGTG
>JAAYZQ010000403.1 GCA_012514775.1 Anaerolineaceae bacterium | reverse complement strand
GCACGTTCCTTCATGCCCAGGATACCGAGCCCGTTGCGGTTGGGGGATTGCCCGTTCTGCTCATCGCCGGCAGTGATCCCCTGGCCGTCGTCTTCGACGGTCAGGACCAGGCGCCCGTCCTGGGCCTCCAGCCGCACACCGATGTTGCGCGCCTCGGCGTGGCGCACCACGTTCTCCAGCGCTTCCTGGGCAATGCGATAGAGCCCCTGCTCCGCGGCCGGTGCCACGTGGCCGTCGAGGTTGGGCTCCATGGCCAGTTGCAGGGCGGCGCCCGACCGCTCGGCGGCCGTCTCGGCAAGCTCGCGCAGCGCTCCCGTAAGCCCCTTATCTTCCAGGGGCGAGGCCCGCAGTCGCTGCATGGCTCGCCGCGCCTCCACCAGGCCGCGGCGGACTGTCTCGTCGGTCTGATCCAGCAAGATCCGGGCTCGGGCCCTGTCCACGTGCCACACCGAGCGGACGGCCTCCAACTGGACGGTGGCGGCGCTGAGGGAGTGAGCCAGCGTGTCGTGCAGCTCGCGGGCCAGGCGGTTTCGCTCGCGGCTGATGGTCAGTTGCTCTACCGTGGCGGCGTACTGTTGCAGCCGGCGGTGGGCAGCGGCCTGGCGCTCGTAGGCCTCGGCCAGGGCTGCCCGCTGCTCGCGATGGATGGACACGAGCTGGACGATGATATAGCCGACGATGAGCATCATGGCCGCTTGCAGGATCAACCAGCCCACGTTAAAGCTCAGCGGCCAGCTCTCCAGGATCCGGGTAAAGCGTGCCTGGTAGAGGGTCAGGGCCAGGACGTAGGTCAGGACGTAGCGAAAGCTGTATTGCCACGCGATAAAGACCAGCATCACAAAAAAGAAGATGACAAAGGGCGTCTGCAGCGGGTTTTCCGCCGGCCACCAATACTGGCCCACCAGGAGGGGGATGAGGGCCAGGACCAGCATGATGGGCACGAACCGGCTGCGCAGGCTGCGGGCCACCTGGGGCAGTGTCAACAGCAGCAGGAGCGCCACCTCCATGACCAGGATGGGAGCGATGTTGGGCAGTGTCAGCCGCTCGATGAGCGTCAGGTTGGCAATCTCGGAGAGGGGCATGCTCGCGCCCTGGGCCATGTTGACCACCACGAGGATGGGCCCGATGATGATCCAGAAGACGATGCGGATGGCGACGAAAAATCGAAAAGCCTGCAAGAAGCCAGGCTCCAACTCCCTCTCGTTCATGGCACCATTATACCACATTCTGGGACAAGGAGCCTATGTCACGTGACACTTTTGGTGACAGGTGTCACTGGCGAGAGTGACGCCCGACAGCGTATACTATGGCTCGGGTGCGGCGCACAGGCACAAGTCCTGCGCCGTACCTTTGATGTTCAGAGAAAGTCGAGACGAGATGTTACAGCCCAGATGGCTAAAAGTACTCCTAGATCTGTGGCGGCACCGCGGTCGCACCCTCGTGGTGGCTCTGGCCATCGCCGTAGGTGTCTATGCTGTGGGCGTCGTCCTGAACACGCGCGAGATGGTCGTGCGCGAGTACGGCAGCGACCAGGAGGGGGCGCGGCTCGCCTCGGCCATCCTCTACACCCAGCCCTTCCAGGAGGACCTGGCCGAGAGGATCGCCGAGATTCCGGGCGTGTTGGCGGCCGAAGGCCGGCGGGTGGTGACGACCCACTTTACCTATCCGGATGGCTCCCGGGGTGACGTGATCCTGGTGGCACTGCCCAGCTTTGAAGGGGCGCAGGTGGATGCCCTCACCCACGTGCAGGGAAGCTGGCCGCCCGGGAAGCGCGAGGTGCTCCTGGAGCGCCTGGCGCCTGAATACCTGGCCACGGAGATCGGACAGGACCTGGTCGTGGAGCTGGAGGATGGCGCGACCAAGACGCTAACCGTGGTCGGCACGGCCCACGATCCCCAGGAGCTGGGCCCCAGCATCACCAACCGGCCCACCGGTTATATCACGCTGGAAACCGTGGGTGCTCTTGGCCTGGACGAGTCGTACACCGAGCTGCACCTGACCCTTGAAGAGAGACCCCGGGACGAGGCGCACATCCTGGCCATGATCGACGAAGTCGAGGCCCACCTGGAGCGAACCGGCAGGCAGGTCCTGGGCCGGCGGGTGATCACCGAAGCCTTTGCCGACCCCTTTATCGAGGCCATCGTGCTCATCCTGTCCACGTTTGGCATCCTCATCCTGTTGCTCTCCGGGTTCCTGGTGGTCAATGCCATCACGGCGCTCATCACCCAGCAGATCCCGCAGATCGGCGTCATGAAGCTCATCGGCGCCCGCCGCTGGCAGATCATGAGCCTGTACATCGTCACCGTCCTGGTCTATGGCGCCATCGCCATTGTCGTCGGCATTCCCCTTGCTCTGTTGACGTCCCAGGCCCTCATGATCAGCATGGTGGATGGCATGCTCAACGTCCTCATCGACGACCTGTCTGTGCCGGTCCACCTCGTGGTCATCCAGGCGGCGGTCGGCCTGGTGCTGCCGGTCCTGGCAGGGCTGGTGCCCGTCATCCGCGGAACAGGGGTGACGACCCAGAGGGCCCTTAACGACGTGGGCATCGAGAGGGGCGGCTATCGGCGTGGAGTCCTGGAGCGCCTGGTGCGCTGGGTGCAAAAGGCCCTCTCGTTGCAGCGCCCTGCACTCTTGGCGGTACGCAACACGCTGCGCCACAAGGGACGATTGCTCCAAACTCTCGTCGTGCTCATCGTCGGCACCGCGCTGTTCATCTCGGTGATCAGCGCCTGGGCCTCGGTGGACGCCACGGTCGAGAATTTCATGCGCTTTCACGGCTACGATGTGTCGGTGCGCCTCGACCGGCCGCAGCGGATGGCGCGGGTGGAGCAGGCTGCCCTCCAGGTGCCGGGCGTCGTGGCGGTCGAGGGCTGGGCGGCGGACAGTGCTACCTGGCAGCGGCCCGATGGCACCGAGAGTGAGAGCATGCGCCTGTATGCCGCGCCCCGCGGCTCGCTCCTCATCAGGCCCGAGATCCTGGACGGCCAATGGCTACCGGCTTCTGTGCCCAATTCCGTGGTGGTCAACAGCGACGTGCTGGATCGGGAGCCCGGCCTGGGGGTGGGTGACGACATCCTTCTCGACATCGCTGGCCGGGAGTCCTCGTGGCGCGTGGTGGGCAGCGTGCCCACCGAGGCGGCGGGGCCGGCCATCTATGTTGCCCTCGACGACTATGGGTACGCGGCGCGCAGGCCCGACCAGGTGGACCGCGTGCAGGTGGTGACCCGGCAGCACGACGCCGCGAGCCAGGAAGAGATGGCCCTGCGCCTCCTGGAACATTTCGAGGCACAGGGCCTGGGCGTCAGCGCCACCGAGACCACGCAGGTGATGCGCGCCGAGAACAAGCTCCTGTTCACCATCATCGTCGCCTTCCTGGTCCTCATGGCCCTGCTGTTGGCGGCCGTGGGCGGGCTGGGCCTGACCACCACCATGAGCATCAACGTCCTGGAGCGGGTGCGCGAGATCGGTGTCTTGCGCGCCATCGGCGCTTCAAACCTGTCGGTGCGCAAGATCGTCCTGGTCGAGGGCCTGGCGCTGGGCGTCCTGAGCTGGATTGTGGGCGCCGCCCTTTCGGTGCCCGTGAGTGCTGTCATGAGCGAGCAACTGGGCCTGGTCCTCATCCAGGTACCGCTAACCCACCGCTACTCGCTGATCGCTGCCATTGCCTGGTTCTTTGTCCTCCTGGGTGTGGCCGTCGTCGCCAGCCTGGGGCCGGCTCGCAGCGCGGTGCAGATGACAATTCGAGAGGTTTTGGCGTATGAATGAGTCGCAGCAGCCCCTGATCCAGGTGGCCGGCCTGACCAAGGCTTACCGCACTCCTGCAGGTGCATTCTATGCCCTGAAGGACATCGACCTGCACATCTGGCCCGGCGAGTTCGTGGCCATCGTGGGCAAGTCGGGTGCGGGCAAGTCCACGCTGGTGAACATGGTGACGGGCATCGATCGGCCGACGACCGGCCAGGTGCGCGTCGGAGAGCGAGACGTGCACAAGATGAACGAAGACCAGATCGCGGGCTGGCGCGGGCGCACGGTGGGCGTCATCTTCCAGTTCTTCCAGTTGCTGCCCATGCTCACCTGCGCGCAGAACGTCATGTTGCCCATGGACTTTGCCGGGCTGTACGGCTCGTCGAAGGAACAGCGCGAGCGGGCCCTCTACCTCCTCGACCAGGTGGGCATTGTCGAGCAGGCCGACAAGCTTCCCTCGGCCGTGTCGGGCGGGCAGCGCCAGCGGGTGGCCATCGCCCGGGCCCTGGCCAACGATCCCGATTTCCTGGCAGCCGACGAGCCCACGGGCAACCTCGACAGCAAGACCGCGGACGACGTGTTGCGCGTCTTTGAGGGGCTGGTGGAACAGGGTCGCACCATCCTGATGGTCACCCACGACCGGGACGTGGCTTCCCGCGTCAGCCGGGTGGTGCACCTTGCCGACGGCGAGATCGTGAGCGACCGGCAGGGCGGCGCGGGAGATGGGACCAATGTTTGACCTCTTCAGCCGGGGCAGCCGCGTCCGGGGCCGGATTGCCAGCGCTCCACCTCCGTCCGATCCCGTCCATGATGCGGGCTCGGGGGGTATGGAGGCCATGATCGACCTGCGGGGCATCTCCAAGGTATACGAAACGGATGCCGGGGCATTCACGGCCCTCACCGACATCGACCTCCAGATCTGCCCGGGCGAGTTCGTGGCAGTGGTGGGCAAATCGGGCAGCGGCAAGTCGACTCTGATCAACATGTTCACCGGCATTGACCACCCCACCGAGGGCGAGGCCATCGTAGCCCGCACCCAAATCCGGGCTCTGGACGAGAGCCAGATGGCCGAGTGGCGGGGTCGCAACCTGGGCATTGTCTTCCAGTTCTTCCAGCTCTTGCCGGCCCTGACCCTGGTCGAGAACGTCATCCTGCCCATGGACCTGTGTGGCGTGTACGACCCCGCCGAGCGCCGCGAGCGGGCCATGCATCGCCTGGCCCAGGTGGGCGTCGCCGAAGAGGCCGACAAGTTTCCGGCCGCCGTCTCGGGCGGGCACCAGCAGCGGGCGGCCATTGCCCGCGCCCTGGCCAACGATCCGCCCATCCTCGTCGCCGACGAGCCCACGGGCAACCTGGACTCCAGGACGGCCGAGACGATCTTTGCCCTGTTTGAAGCGCTTGTGGCCGAGGGCAAGACAATCCTGATGGTGACCCACGACCGCGAGCTGGCACGACGTGTGCCGCGCGTCCTGACCCTCGCCGACGGCCGGTTCGTCGACGAGGTCAATGCTTCCGCATCCAGGCATTCTAAGGAGAGAACTCGTTGAAAAAACTGCTTTTGCTGGCCCTCGGGCTGGCGCTCATCTTGACGGTTGTAGTGATGTTTGTGACGGGCAGCGTGCCCCTCTTTGCCGAGAAGGGAGAGGTGGCCAATGCCTCCGAAGCAGCGACGCAGGCTCCCACGCCGGCGCCGGAGCTCCGGGCGGTGGTGGCCGAGGGCGTGGTCGTGCCCCGGCGCCACGCCACCCTGAGCATGGCGGCCGGCGGCATCGTGGCCGAGATCCTGGTGGAAGAGGGGGCTAGCGTCGAGGAGGGAGAGCTCATCCTCCGCTTGCAGGATGCCCATCAGCGGGCCGCCGTGGCCGAAGCCAAGGCGGCCCTGGCCAGTACCGAGGCGCAGTACGCGAACCTTCAGGCGGGCGCCCGACGCCAGGAGATTGCCGCGGCCGAGGCTGGCCTGGCGGCCGCCCGGGCGCGCCTGGCACGCCTCCAGGAAGGGGCCCGAGCCGGGGACCTTGCCGCCGCTCAGGCGGCGCTGCAGGCCGCCCAGGCCACGCTGGATCGCCTATACGAGGGCCCGGAAGAGGCGCTCCGCATTGCCGCCGAGGCAGAGCTGGCCAATGCCGAGGCCACCCTGCGGCAGGCCCAGACCGCCTACGACCGCGTTGCTGCCCGCGGCGACATTGCCATGTTGCCCGAGAGCCTGCAACTGCAGCAGGCCACCAATGCCTACGAGGCGGCCAGGGCCCGATACGACGCCCTCTTTGACGAGCCCGAGGCCGATGCCGTGGCCGGCGCGCGGGCCCAGATCAAGGAGTCCCAGGCTACCCTCGACCGCCTGCACGAGCCGGCGACGGCCAGCGAGATTGCCGAAGCCGAGGCCATGGTCCGCCAGGTGGAGGCCGAGCTCGAGCTGCTGAAAGCCGGAGCCCGAAGCGAGGACCTGGATGCCGGCGCCGCGGCCGTCGAGCAAGCGCGGGCCACCCTGGAACGGGCCGATGCCGGCCTGGCCGACACCGAGCTGCGCGCTCCCTTTGCCGGCACCCTGGCGCTGCTCTACGTCAGGGAGGGCGAGCTGGCGACGGCCGGGGTGCCCGTGGCCGCCCTGGCCGACCTGCGCTCCTGGGAGATCGAGACGGACGACCTGACCGAGTTGGACATCGTCGGCGTGGAGGAGGGCGACCGCGTGTCCCTCACCTTCGATGCTATCCCCGGCCTGGAGCTGCCGGGCCGCGTGCTTCGCGTCAAGCCCCTGGGCGAGGAAAAGCTCGGGGACGTGACCTATACCGTCGTCGTCGTCCCCGAGGAGGAGGATCCGAGGCTGAAATGGCGCATGACAGCCGTGGTGACCTTGCCGTAGGCGCTACATTTGTCGACCGGCTTCATCCGGTGGCGTCGAGGCGGGTTATGAGGGCAGCCAGATACTGAAAACCGTCCCCTGTCCTTCCTGCGACTCGTACTCGATGCGGCCCGAGTGCTGGTGCACGATGTTCTGGCTGATAAACAGGCCGAGGCCCAGGCCCTCTGATTTGGTGCTGTGCAACGGCTCAAACAGGTGTTCGCGGACCTCGGCCGACAGCCCGGTCCCGGTATCCGCAATGCGAATCCACACGCCCCCCGGCTCGTAGCTCCGCTCGGCGTCGATGCGCAGCTCTCCGCCGTCCGGCATGGCGTCCAGGGCGTTTTGCACCATGTTCAGAAATACCTGGTGCATGGCGTCGGCTTGCAGGGCGATGGAAGGCAAGTCCGGGTCCAGGTTCAGGATGACGGAAACATCCTGGCTCTGCCACTTCTGTTGGGTCAGGGCTACCACCCGTTCCAGCATGTTGCCGAGGTCCACCGGATAGCGCTCCTCGACGCCCAACTGCCCGTGCAGGCTGCGCAACTGGCCCACCACCGCGGCCGCCTGCTCCAACGCCTGGCTGACGATGTCGAAATATCGCCTCGGGTCCCTGCCGTTGTCCATGGACTCGATCGCCAGGTCGAGGCAGCCGATGGCCGACTGCAGAGGATTGTTGATCTCGTGCGCCAGGGAGGCGGCCAATTGTACCGACGTTTTCAGCCTATCGGCCCGCATCACCGTTGCCTGCGCCTCTTTTTGCCCGGTGATGTCGCTCGCGATGGCGGCGATGCGTGGGGCCATTCCGTCCTCGTCTTCCACGGCAAAGGTGCGGCCCCGCACCCAGCGCACGCTGCCATCAGGCCGCAGGACGCGAAACTCGGCGTCGTGGTTTTGGCTGCTGTCCTCCCAGATGGCACGCACACGTTCGCGGTCCTCTGAATGCACGCCCTCCAGCGCCGCCTCGACGCTGCGGTACACCTCCGCGACGGGCCGGCCCCACAGGACCTCGTAGGAGGGGCTCACGTACAGGGCTCGCCTCGTTTTCGCCTCCCACAGGCAGAACACCTCGTCCACGTTCTCGGCCAGTTGGCGGAAGCGCAGCTCGCTTTCGCGCAGGTCGGCCTCTGCCTGCCGCCGCACGAGGATCTCGGACTGGAGCGCCTGGTTGCTGGTCCATAGCTCGGCCGTTCGCTCCTGGACTCGCTGCTCCAGCTCCTCCCTGGCCCGGCGCAGCTCGGTGATATCGACCAGGCTGACCAGGGCGCCCATCAACGCGCCATCCGGACCGCACACGGGTGCCGCGCTGGCCGAGAGCCAGACGCGTGGTCCGGGGCCGATCTGCAGGCCCATGACCACGCCGTTTACCATCTCGCCGCGCAGCGCTCGCATGGCCGGCGCCTCGTCCAGGGCGATCGCCTCCCCGTTCTCATGGATCGGCGTGCTCCAGGCCATGTGCTCGGCCAGGGTACTGCGGTCCTCGCCGGCCGGGAAGGGGAACAGGTTCCTTGCCGCCGGGTTGGCGCGCACAATGCGGGTATCGGGACCGTACAGGATCACGCTCTCGGCCAGGGAGGTGAGCATGGTGTCCAGGAGAGCTGCGTGCTCTTCGACCTGCCGCCGGGCCTGTACCTTCTCGGTCACGTCGGCCGTAACCGTGATGACGCTCCAGTCGGCAAAGGGCAGGGGCACAGCACTGACGTTGGTCCAGATTACCGCGCCATCTTCCTTGACTATGCCAACCTCGACGTCGCGCACGGTCCGCTGCTCTCTGAAGGCGCGAACGCTGGGGAACTCGTCCGGAGCCATGGGGCTCCCGTCGGCCTTCAGATAGGTCCGCTGCTGATGGCGGCCCCGCGCCAGCTCTTCGGCGGGCAGGTCCAGGATGCGGGACAGGCCCGGGTTCGTGTAACGGATGCGGCGCTCGGCGTCCAGGATAGAAATCCCAACCGGCAGGATGGCAAACAGGGCCTGCAGCTTGGCCTCACTCTCGCGGAGGGCGTCGTGGGCTTGCTTGTGTTCTGTGACGTCGCGGATCAGCCAGCGCAGGCTCTCCCGTTTCCCATCCGGGTCACGTCCCACTGCCACGCTGAGATGCGCGTGAAAGGGCTCTCCATCGTGGGGTTCCCATGACGTCTCCCACTGCAGGGTTTCAACAGGTCCGTCTCTCCCCAGTTGGGCCAGGTAGTTGTGATAGGAGG
>JAAYZQ010000402.1 GCA_012514775.1 Anaerolineaceae bacterium | reverse complement strand
GAGGGCCGGACTCGCCTGGTAGAAGCCATCACCTCCATCCAGGACGACTTCAGTCGCATCCTGGTCATCACCCACATCGAAGAGCTGAAGGACGCCTTCCCCGTGCGCATCGAGGTGACCAAGACCGAGCATGGCTCGCAGTTCAGCCTCAACTGATTGAACAGAAAAACCTGATAATATTTGACAGAACAGGCGTTCCCATGGTATACTGGGAGCGGGTACCGGGTATTGGCACCCGGTGCCGACGCTTTCAGTGAACTGGAGGAGCATTCATGCCGGAACAGGCGGTTCCGAATCCCGAGGTGCTGGTCGAAACCGAATGGCTGGCCGAGCACCTTGACGATCCCGATATTCGCATCGTCGAAGCCGACGAGGACGTGCTGTTGTACGATGTGGGGCACATCCCCGGCGCGGTCAAGATCGACTGGGTGGCCGACCTGAACGACCCCGTGCGCCGCGACTACCTGGACCGCGAGGCCTTCTCGCGGCTGGCCAGCTCGCGGGGCATTTCCAACGACACGACGGTCATCTTTTACGGCGACAAGGACAACTGGTGGGCCAGCTACGCCTTCTGGGTGTTCAAGCTGTTCCGCCACCGGCGGGCCAAAATCTTGAACGGCGGCCGCAAGAAGTGGATCAAGGAGGGCCGGCCCCTGAGCCGCGAAATGCCCCAGGTTCCCCCGGGCCGGTACGAGGCGCCCGAGCGCGACGACCTGCCCATCCGGGCCTTTCGCGACCAGGTGCTGGAGCACGTGCGCGCCGGCCGCCCCCTGGTCGACGTGCGCTCGCCCGACGAGTACGAGGGCAAGCTGCTGCACATGCCCGGCTATCCCCAGGAGGGGGCCGTGCGCGGCGGCCACATCCCCGGCGCTGTCAACGTCCCCTGGAGCCGGGCCGTGCGCGAGGACGGCACGTTCAAGTCGCCGGAGGAGCTGCGGGCCATCTACGAGAAGGAAGCCGGGCTGCGGCCCGACGAGGACCTGGTGGCCTACTGCCGCATCGGCGAGCGCTCGTCCCACACCTGGTTCGTCCTCACCTATCTGCTGGGCTACCCCCGGGTGCGCAACTATGACGGCTCCTGGACCGAGTGGGGCAACCTGGTGGACGTGCCCATCGAGCGGTGAGGGGGCCTGCCGTGACGGGAGAAGCCGGGTCTCTGCCCCCTCGCCTGCAAGCCATCGTGGAAGAGTTTGCGGCCAGCGATGGCCGCGAGAAGCTTCAGCTCTTGCTCGAGTACGCCGAGGACCTGCCCGCCCTGCCCGCCTGGCTCCGCGAGCGGCAGGACGAGATGCAGCCGGTCCACGAGTGCATGACCCCCGTCGCCGTCTATGGCGAGCGCCGCGACGGCGGCCTGCGCTTCTACTTTGACGTCCCCGAGGAGTCGCCCACCGTGCGGGGCTTTGCCGCCATCCTGGGCGACGGCCTCCACGGCGCGACGCCCGAGGAGGTGCTGGCCGTGCCCAACACCTTTTTCTACGCCATGGGGCTGGACCAGGTCCTCACCTACCAGCGCCTCAACGGCATGGCCGCCATGCTGGCCCACGTGAAGCGCCTGGCCCTCGAGGTGCTGTAAAAGAGCTTGTCGCCGAACGGCAAACGAATAAACGCCTTCTGGCGTTCCCTCATTCGTTTATCCGTTTCTTTGTTCATTGACAGCACGGTCCCCGATCCCTGTCACAGACGTGACCGGCGGCCGGGGCCGCTCGTCCACCACCAGGCGGAACACGTCGGGCCGGGCATAGTGCCCCATGGGGTCAAAGTCAAAGCGCGCCCGGACCATGGCCCCCATGTCCAGCTCGGCGTAGAGGATGCCCTCCGCGTCCCACAGGGGGCCGGCCAGGACCTCGCCCAGGGGCCCGACGATGGCGCTCCCGCCCCGGCACATGACCTCGGGCTGGCCGTCCAGGTCTTCCAGCCCCTCCAGGTCGCCGGGATACATGGCCCTGGTGACGAACTGGTTGCAGCCCAGCACGAAGCAGCGCCCCTCGCAGGCAATGTGCCGCAGCGTGGCCTGCCACGTGTCCCGTGAATCGGCCGTGGGCGCCAGGTAGACCGCCACCCCCTTGGCGTACATGGCCGCCCGCGCCAGGGGCATCATGTTCTCCCAGCAGATGAGGCCGCCCACGATGCCAAAGGGCGTGTCCACCGTCGCCAGCGTGCTGCCGTCCCCTTCACCCCAGATGAGCCGCTCGGCCGCCGTCGGTTTCAGCTTGCGGTGCCTGGCCAGCAGCCGCCCGTCGGGCCCAAAATAAAGCAGCGTGCAGTACAGCGTGCCCCCGCCATAATCCCGGTCGCGCTCCACGACGCCCACTGCCAGGTAGGCCGACGCGCGGCGCGCTGCCCGGCCCAGGGCCTCCGTCGCCGGCCCGGGCACCTCCACGGCGTTGGCCCAGTAGCGCTGCCACAGGCGCCGCCCGGTGTCGCTGCGCCCGCCCACCACCGTGCCAAAGCCCAGGCCGCGGGGATAGGCCGGCACCAGGGCTTCCGGAAAGAGGATCAGCTCCGCCCCCCCGGCGCCCGCCTCGTCCGCCAGCCGCTCCACCTTGGCCAGGGTCGCTTCCCGGTCGAACAGCACCGGCGCTGCCTGCACCACCGCCACCTTGACCTGAGGAACTGTGTCCATCGGCACCCCCTTATCGACCCGTTTCCTGTTGCCCGATGCCGTTCGGCGGCGGCTCGGCACGCAGTGTTCCCAATTCGGGTTCGACTCCGCTCCCGTCGAGCAATCCCACCGGTTCCAGCGTGTCCTCGTCATAGAGCACCAGGGTCAACGTGTAGGCACCCGGCTCGGCAGGAAGCGGCAAGCTGTAGACGTTAAAGGCGACCTCTCCCGGCTGCCAGGACGTGGTGCGTAGATGGCGATCGTTGAGCAGGACACGATCGTCCTGGGCCAGGAGCGCACCGCCCTCGTCCCGCAGCCGCAGGGAGACCTTGAGTGGCCGGGCTGTTGGGCCGTTGGCCTGCCAACGCAAGGTCACCAGGGCGGCACGACCCGCCACCGCCACGGTTTC
>JAAYZQ010000401.1 GCA_012514775.1 Anaerolineaceae bacterium | reverse complement strand
AACGCGTTGGGCTACGATGCCATGACCGTGGGCAACCACGAGTACAACTTTGGCCCCGCGGTCTTTACCAGCACCCTCGGCGCCGCGAACTTTTCCATGCTGCAGGCCAACGTCTATGACGATGGAAGCTACGGGCTGGACGAAGTACCGGTGCTGCCCTCCGCCATCTTCACGATGACGGGACCCACGGGCGACATCGACGTGGCCGTCCTGGGCATCGGCAACCATCGCGTGCCGAGCTACGAGCTGCCCAGCAACATCCCGGGGTTGACCTTTACCAATCCCATAGAGGAAGCACAGGACCGCGTACCCTACCTGGCCGCTACCAACGACGTGGTCGTCGCCCTGACACACATCGGCTTTACGACGAACCCGGACAGCGTCGAAGTGGACGAGAACGTCGATACCAACCTGGCGGCGCAGACCGCCGGCATCGACGCCATCCTCGGCGGCCATAGCCACACCGATCCCACCAGGCAGACCTCCTCGTCCGGCGATTACCTGTACCTGCCGGCCTTTGTCGGTGGCACCGATGGCGAGCCGGTCATCATCCACCACTCCTACCGCTACAACAACTACCTGGGTGAGGTCATCCTCGGCCTCGATCCTTTCGACGCCCGGGGCAGCGTGGACTATGAGGTGGTGACCCGCGTGGGCCGTGCCCTGAAGGTGGACGCTGCGACGGTAGAGGAGGATCCGGAGGTCGTGGGCATCGTTCAGCCGTACGCGGATCTGCTGGCGGCCTACAACGCCACAGAGCTGGGCCAGACCGAGGTGCCCATCACGGCGCTCACAGCCTACACGGAAGAGACGAACGGTGCCAACCTCCAGGCCGATGCCGCGGTGTGGGAGCTGGAAGTGAACAACGGCATCGACGTGGACTTTCACCTGTCGGGCGCCATGTCGAACCGGGCGGTGGCGGCCTCTGCAACCGTGACCTCCCCTGTCACGCTGACGGTGGCCGACATGTTCACCCTGATGCCCTACGAGAACTCGCTGGTCGTCATGGAGATGAACGGCCCGCAGCTCAAGGAGATCCTGGAGCGCTCCTACCGCAACTATTACTACTACAAGTACGTTGCGGATGCCGGCGGCTACTCGTACTATACCACTTGCTTCCTGGACACCAATGCCGGCAACCAGATCATCTACCAGGATGGCTTTCCCTCGCTGCCCAACGGCAACAACGTCAGGGCGCTCATCATCGATGGAGTCCCGGTTGACTTCTCGGACGAGACCACGATGTACCGTGTCTCCACGGTCAACTACCTGGCTGCCGGGGCATGCAACTACAGCGACGGGGGGAGCACCCTCTGGCCGCTGGATCAGATCGTCAACGACACGCAGTTCTATGTCCGCGACGCGGTGATCAACTACATCAGCGCCCAGACGGAGCCCATCGCGCCGGCCGTCGAGGGTCGCATCGTGTTCCAGATACCGTTCCGGGGGTACCTGCCAATCGTCGCCAAGTAGGCGGTCTGGCCTGACTCCGGACACACAGAGAGGGAAGGGGCAAACCCTTCCCTCTCTTCTTTTCCATGAACCCTGCTCAGCGGGTTATTCCTCGTCGTAGGCGGGCGGCGCAGCAGGGGAGGCATAGCCCGGCTGGTAGGAGACGTATTGCTGCTGCAGGATGTAGGCCGTGCGCCGGGAGTTTTCTTCGATGGACAAGAAGACGTAGATGGCCTCCCCGGCGGCATAGAGCGCCAGGAAGTTGAATATGGCGACGATGAGAATGGTGATAAACATGGCAATGGCACCCAGGGGACCGGCCAGGTCCAGGCCCAGGAGCTGCTCCTGCCCGGACAGGCCGAACCCCACCACCAGGCTGGCGATGGCTCCCAGGATGCCAAAGAGGAGCACGATCCAGGCCAGGATCTTGAGCACGGTGCCGATAATGCGCAGGGCGGTAAAACGTCTTTCCATTTGAAGGTTCTCCTCTCCTCGCAGTGCGTTTCCAGTCCGATTATACACCAAAGGCCGGCGGCTGACAAGCAGCCTCGAACGGTCGAATGAGAAGAGGTGGGAAGAGGCTCTCCGGTCGTTCCCGGCGACGACTTGCGCCGCCCGACCTGCTGTGATACAATCCCTGCTGCTTT
>JAAYZQ010000400.1 GCA_012514775.1 Anaerolineaceae bacterium | reverse complement strand
GAGGAGGAAAAGGCCCCGGCGACCCCGCCGATGCCCGAGTACTAGGCACAGGCCAGAGGTGCTCGGGCCTGGCCATCCCGAGCCCGAGCACCCTCGCGCCGGCCACAAACAGGGGCTACTTCCTCAGGGACGAGTCCCTGTTTGTGCGTCGGCCGGACAAAAGTGCGAACCAGGTTGACACCTCGGGCGTTATACACTAGGATTCCAGTTCCAGGCGGCCGGGACGGACGGCGATGCTGCCCTCGCCCGGCGGGGTTGGGGAGGAAAGTAGATGCCGATCTATGAGTACGAGTGCCGCACGTGTGGCATTCACTTTGACAAGTTGCAGCGATTTGGCGAGGCGGATCCCGAAACTTGCCCCCGGGGGCACCGCCAGGTTCACCGGCTCCTGGGGCAGCCCGCCATCATCTTCAAGGGGTCCGGCTTTTACGTGACGGATAACCGGCGCAACGGCACCGGCACCGCCAGTCGCAAGAGCAAAACGAGCGACGAACCAAAGGCAGACAAGCCGTCGTCCGAAGACTAGCACTTGTCTTGCCTGCGCAACGAGGAGCGTCCAGATGATCGATGTCCAAGATCTCATCAAGTCATACGGGCCTGTCGAAGCCCTGAAGGGTGTGTCCTTTCACATCGACGCCGGCGAGATCATTGGCCTGCTGGGTCCCAACGGGGCCGGCAAGACGACCATTATGAAGATCCTCACCGGCTACTTGCAGCCAACCAGCGGCTCGGCCACCGTGGATGGCCTCGACGTGGTGGCCCAGCCGCTGGAGGTGCAAAAGCGCATTGGCTACCTGCCCGAAAACGCGCCTCTCTATCCCGAGCTTTCGGTGCAGGCCTACCTGCGCATGATTGCTGACCTGCGGCAGATCCCCGAAGCGGAGCAGCCCCTTCGCCTGTCGCGGGCCATCCGCGCCACCTCGCTGGAGGACCACCTGACGCGGCCCATCGGGCAGTTGAGCAAGGGCTATCGCCAGCGGGTGGGACTGGCCCAGGCCATCGTCCACGATCCCAAGCTGTTCATCCTGGACGAGCCGACCATCGGCCTGGACCCCACGCAGATCGTCGAAGTGCGACACCTCATCCGCCGTCTGGCCCGCAACAGCACGGTGCTTCTCTCGACCCACATCCTTTCAGAGGTAGAAGCCGTCTGCGACCGGGTCATCATCCTGATGAACGGCGAGATCAAGGCCGACGCTCGCCTGGCCGACCTGGCGAGCACCACCGACGTCGTCGTCGTGCTGGAAGACGGCGCGCCCGACGTGACCGCCCGCCTGCAGGGCCTGCCGGGCGCCCGTGCCGTGGAACAGGTGCCCTCGGCCGACGGCACGGCCTACCGTGTCCGTCCCCTGGCCGGCAGCAACGGCGTCGACCTGAGACCGGCCATCTATGGCCTGGCCCGCGACGCCGGCTGGCCGCTGAAGGAGCTGCGGCGCGAGGTGCGGACGCTGGAAGCGGTCTTTAACGAGCTGGCCACGACGGCCCTGGGACGACGCCAGGACGATGCCCTGGAAGGGGGGCAGGCATGAAGCAAAGTCTGGCCCTGGCACGCAAAGAACTGCGGACGTATTTTGGCTCGCCCCTGGCCCTGATCTTCCTGGGGGCTTTTCTGGCGGTCACCCTCTTTGCTTTCTTCTGGGTAGAGGGCTTTTTCGCCCGCAATCTGGCCGACGTCCGGCCGCTGTTCGCCTGGATGCCGGTCCTCATTCTCTTCCTGGTGGCGGCCCTCACCATGCGCCAGTGGAGCGAGGAGCAGCGGGCCGGCACCCTGGAGGTGCTGCTGACCTTGCCCGTGCGCCCGGCCGAGCTGGTGTTCGCCAAGTTTCTGGCCGTCATGGCCCTGGTCGCCCTGGCCCTGGCCCTGACGCTGTTCTTGCCCATCACCGTCTCGCTCCTTGGCCCCCTGGACTGGGGACCGGTGGCGGGCGGCTACCTGGCGGCCCTGCTCCTGGCCGCGGCCTACACGGCCATCGGCCTCCTGGTCTCGTCGCGCACCGACAACCAGATCGTGTCCCTCATCCTCACCTCGCTCCTGGGCGGCCTCTTTTACCTGGTGGGCACCAACGGCGTGACCGGCCTGGTGGGCGACACCCTGGGCGAGATCCTGCGCGGGATCGGCACGGGCAGCCGTTTCGAAAGCATCGAGCGGGGCGTCATCGACCTCCGGGACCTGATCTATTACCTGTCGCTGACGGGCATCTTCTCGGCGCTTAACGTGCTCTCGCTGGACTCCAAGCGGTGGAGCCCCGGGCCGCACACGGCCCCGTACCGGCGGCGTTTCGTCCTGACGGTGGTCCTTATCGTCGCCAACCTGGCGCTGGTCAACGCCTGGCTGTTCCCCCTGGGCACGCTGCGGGCCGACCTCACCGCCGGCCGGGAATACAGCCTCTCGCCGGTTACCAGGGACCTCATCAGGAACCTGGACGAGCCCCTCCTTATCCGCGGCTACTTTAGCGAGCGGACGCACCCGCTCCTGGCCCCCCTGGTGCCCGGCATCCGCGACATGCTGCGCGAGTACGAGGTCGTTTCGGGCGGCAAGGTGGAGGTCGAGATCGTCGACCCCAGCGACGACGAGGAGTTGGAGGCGGAGGCGAACCAGGTGTATGGCATCCGGCCCAGCCCCTTCCGCATCTCGGACCGCTACGAGGCGTCCATCATCAACTCCTACTTTGACATCCTGGTCCGCTACGGCGACCAGCACGTCACCCTGGGCTTTGACGACCTCATCGAGGTGCAAGCCCGGGCCAGCGGCACGCCCGACGTGCGCCTGCGAAACCTGGAGTACGACCTGACCCGCTCCATCAAGCGGGTGGTCTATGGCTTCCAGAGCCTGGACGCCCTCTTTGCCAGCCTCGAGGACACAGTGCGCCTCACGGCCCTCATCACGCCCAACTCGCTGCCCGAGGAGCTGGCCGAGGTGCCCGACCTGGTGGCCAGGGTGGCGGGGGAGATGGAGCAAGAGTCGGGCGGCAAGTTTGTCTACGAGGTCATCGACCCCGACGCTGCCAACAGCCCCCTGAGCCGCCAGACGCTGATGAACAACTACGGGCTCTATCCCATCTCGACCTCCCTCTTTTCCCGGGAGAGCTACTACCTTCATCTTCTCCTGGAGGTGGGCGAGGAGACCCAGTTGCTCTACCTGACCGGCGGCCTGGTGGAGGCCGACATCCGCAGCGAGATCGAGGCCAGCCTGAAGCGGGCCGCCCCAGGCTTCCTGAAGACCGTGGGGGTGTGGGTGCCCGCGCTCCAGCCCCAGCAGAGCCCTTTCGGGGGGACGGTCAATCCCCTGTCGAGCTGGAACACGATCCAGGAGCAACTGCGCCAGGAGTACAGCGTCGTGCCGGTCGATCTGAAAACGGGGCGCGTGCCGGGTGACGTGGACGTGTTGCTGGTTATCGCCCCGCAGAACATGACCGATGAGGAGCGTTTTGCCATCGACCAGTTCCTGATGCGCGGCGGCGCGGTGGTCGTGGCCGCGGGCAACTATGCGCTATCGCAGATGCAGCTTGCCGGCCTGACCGTCGAGCGGCTGCCCGAGAACCTGTCGGACATGCTGGCCGGCTATGGCGTCACGGTAGAAGACGCCATGGTCCTCGACCCGCGGAACGAGCCGTTGCCGACGCAGGTGCAGCGCACCGTGGGCGGCATGCAGGTCATCGAGATCCAGGAATTGGCCTATCCCTTCTTTGTGGACGTCCGGCCGGATCGCATGAGTGAAGACAGCCCCATCGTCTCCAACCTGTCCGCGGTCACCATGCAGTGGGCGTCGCCCCTGGTCATCGACGAGGCCAGGAACGAGGGCCGCGAGGTCGAGATCCTGCTAGAGTCGTCGCCCGACTCGTGGGTGAGCAACAACGTAGAAGTGCTGCCCCAGCCCGAGATTTTTCCGGAGTATGGCTTTCCCGTCGAGGGCGAGCAAAAGTCCCGCCCCCTCGCCGTCTCTATCCGCGGCACCTTCGAGAGCCACTTCCGCGACGAGGGCTCGCCCTTTGAGGCGTCGGCGCCGGTCACCGGCACCGTGGAGGGCCCCCAGGGCATGGTCGAGACTTCGCCCGACACGGCCCGGCTGGTGGTCCTGGGCAGCGTCGAGTTTATCGACGACGCCGTCCTGCAGCTCTCCCAGAGCCTGTCGGCCGACCGGTACCTGCAAAACCTGCAGCTCGTGCAGAATGCCGTGGACTGGGCCGCCGAGGACGAGGATCTGCTCGGCATTCGCTCGCGGGGCTCCTATGCCCGCCTCCTGAACGAGATAAATCCGTCGCAGGCGTCGGTCTGGGAGGTGGCCAACTATGCCCTGATGCTCGTCTCCCTGATCGTCGTCGGCGTCGTGTCGTTCACCAGGCGGCGCGGCGAAGAGCCCATGGCGCTGGTAGACGAGGAGGACGCGCCGGGAGGTTCCCATGACTAGACTCAATCAGTTGCTTGCCGGCCTGCTTGTCGTCCAACTGATCCTGGCCGCCGTCGTCTTCTGGCCGCGGACGGCCGGCGGAGAGGCGGGCGAGCCTCTCATTCCCGGCCTCGAGCCCGACCAGGTGGTGGCCCTGACGGTCACCGGGGACGATGGCAAGAGCGTGAAACTGGCCCGCGCCGACGGACGCTGGGTGCTGCCCGAGGCGGGCGAATATCCGGCCATCGAGGAAAACGTGACCTCGCTGCTCGAGGCCGTCGCCGGACTGAAGGCGGAGCGCCGGGTGACCCAGACCGGCGGCAGCCACGCCCGCCTGCAGGTCGCCGGCGACGAGTTCAACCGGCGCCTGGAGCTCGAGCTGGCCGATGGCACCCGGCACGTGCTCTACGTGGGCAGCGCGCCGAGCTATGGCGCCGTCCACGTGCGCGCCGAAGGGCAGGACGACGTCTTCCTGACCTCGGCCCTGACCGCCCAGGATGCGGGAGTGGCGGCCACGGACTGGGTGGAGCGCACCTATTTCTCGGTGCCCTCCGACGACGTGATCGCCCTGACCCTGAAGAACGCCAACGGCACCTTCCGCTTTGCCAGGGAGGGTGAGGAGTGGGTCATGGACGGCCTGGAGGGCGACGAGAGTTTCGACGCCAACAACTTCCGGACCATCCTGACCCGCTCCACGTCGGTCTCGCTCCTGCGGCCCCTCGGCCGGGAAGAGCAGGCGGACTATGGCATGGACGAGCCGTCGGCCGTGGTGACCCTGGAGACGGGAGGCGACGAGCCCAAGAGCTACACGCTGACCGTGGGGGCCCAGGACGCGGGCGATAGCAGCTATGTCGTCAAGTCGTCGGAATCGCCCTACTATGTGCGTGTCTCCGAGTTTACGGTGAGCGACCTGGTGACCCGCACCCGGGAAGGATTCCTGGCAGCGACGCCCACGCCGCTGTCCGAAACCCCCGAAGCCGAGGGCACGCCGAGCCCATAGGCCCCGGCGTTTGCCGCGTTCATGGGCGGCTGTCATCCTGGGGACCCAGGACGACAGCCGCCCTTGTTGTACGGCAAGGGCGGCCCGCGGGCTTGGCCCCCGGCGCCCTTTGGGCTATAATGTCTGCAGAGGCGAGGAAGATGATGCACGGACAGAAGGAACACGACCCGCAGAGCGGGCGACGCCCGATCCTGCGCCGCGCCACGCCCGTCGCAGTCCTGACGGGCGCGGGCGTCTCGGCCGAGAGCGGCGTGCCCACCTTTCGGGGCCAGGGCGGGCTGTGGCGCAGCTACCGCGCCGAGGACCTGGCCACCCCCCAGGCCTTTCGTCGCGACCCGGAACTGGTGTGGCAGTGGTACGGCTGGCGGCGCGGCCTCGTGGGGGCCTGCCGGCCCAACGCCGCCCACGTAGCCCTGGCCGAAATGGAGCAGGCGCTGGACGATTTCGTCCTCGTCACCCAGAACGTGGACGGCCTGCACCGGCTGGCGGGTAGCCGGCGCGTGCTGGAGCTGCACGGCAACATCTGGCGGCTGCGCTGCACGCGAGAGTGCCGGCCGCCCTGGGAGGACCGGCGCGACCCGTTGCCCGAGATCCCGCCCCGCTGCCCGGCGTGCGGCGCCCTGGCCCGGCCCGACGTCGTCTGGTTCGGCGAGGCGCTGCCTGGCGGCGTGCTCGCCGAAGCCATGGACGCCTCGCGGCGCTGCGAGCTGATGCTCGTGGTGGGCACCTCGGCCCTGGTGCAGCCGGCGGCCTCGCTGCCGCTCCTGGCCCTGGACAACGGCGCCCACCTGGTCGAGATCAACCCCCAGGCCACGCCCCTTTCGCACCTGGCGGGCGAGGTGCTGCGGGAGCCGGCTGCCCAGGCCCTGCCCCGCTGGTGGGCTGCCCACGGCCTTTCCGCCTAGGTCTCCTTGCGTCCTGCCCATTTGCGAAATCCGGGAATGCCCGGTATAATGCCCCGGCTGCACTGCATGAGCGCAGCGACGAGGCTGAACATGCGAACGTTGCCTGGTTGGCAGACGGCGCTGGCCCTGGTGCGGGCGCCAGACGCCCACGTCATAAAGCTGGATGAGCTCCTGTTCTTCGAGATTGACCGCAACTCGGAGAATTCTCCCCTGTTGGTCCTGCGCGCCCAGATGGGCGAGTCCCTGGCGGACAGTTGCGTCGCCCTCGACGATGCGACGCTGGAGGTGCTGGCCCGCCCTGGTGGCGAGCCCTTGATCCTCGGTTGTGGCGACCAGGATACACCCTTCGAGCCCCTGCTGGACCTGTTGGCCCGCTGCGGCCTGGCCTGCGGGCTGGTCGCTCCCGTGCAACAGGGCGAGGGGCTGTCGGGCTGCCTGGTGGGCTGCTCGGCCGGGCCACGCTCCTTCACCCCGGCGGACGTCGCCGTCTATAAGCTGCTGGCCTCGTTCCTGGCGGTGGCGCTGGAAAACGACCAACTGCGCGCCGAAACGGACTTTCGCTTCTCCGAGGCCATGAGCCTGGAGACGGTGAGCTCGGCCCTCGTGGAGGAGCGTAGCCTGGACGCCATCCTGTCGCTCATCATCGACGAGGCCATGCGGCTGCTCAACGCGCAGGATGCCTTGGTACTGCTGCTGCAGGACGACGATCAGTGGTTCCAGGTACGCGCCCGCAAGGGGCAGGGACTGCAGGGACTCACCCGCGGGCGGCTATCGGTCCTCGATTCCCTCAACGGCATGGTGATCCGCACGGGCGAGCCGCTGGTCAGCCAGGACGCCCGCACCGACCCCCGCGCGAACCAGGCGCGGGCGAGGCGCCTGAACGTGGGTACGGTGGTGATCGCGCCGCTGAACATCCGGCAAAAAACCATCGGCACCATCGCGGTGCACAACAAGCGTGAGGGATACTTTGGCGAGACGGACGTGGCGGTGCTCTGCTCGCTGGCGAACCAGGCGGCCATCGCCATCGACAACGCGCGGTTGTTCAGAGCGCTGCTGGGGGCGCGGGACGAGATCGAGCGCAAGGCGACAGAGCTGCAACAACTGCTGGTCCAGACGCTCAACATCCAGGAGGACGAGCGCCGGAGGATCGCCGCGGACATTCACGACCGGGTGATCGCGCGCATCGTGGGGGCGCTGTACGAGTTGGAGACGTGTACACAGCTCTACCGGCGAGGCGAAAGGCTGGATGACCAGTTGCAGCTTCTCAAGGAGCTGCTGAACGAGGCCATCGACAGGACGCGGGCCTCGATCTATAACCTGTGGCCGGCGACGCTGGACCACATGGGCCTGGTGCCGGCGCTGCGGGAGCTGCTGAGCCACCAGGCAGCCAGGAGCGGGCTGCAACACAGCGTGCAGGTGTACGGGACGCCCTACCGGCTGCGGCCGGAGGAGCGGATCGCGGCCTACCGCATCGTGCAGGAAGCGCTGAACAATATCCAGCAGCACGGGGCGGCGAGGGGGGTGGAGGTGACGGTGCGCTATGGCCCGCGGCGGCTCCGCATCCAGATCCGGGACGACGGGCAGGGGTTCGACACGGAGCAGGTCATGCTGTCGCCGCCGGCGGACCATTTCGGGCTCATCGGGATGCGGGAACGGGCGACGAGCGTCGGGGGCACGCTGCACATCGAATCGACTTCGGGCCGCGGCAGCCAGGTGATCCTGGAGATCCCGAACAGGGAAGCCACGGCAGGGATGGGAGAGTGAGGGGAGCATGGCAGCCATTCGGGTTCTGATCGTCGACGACCACGTGGTGGTCCGGCGGGGGCTGCGGAGCATGCTGTCGGGCGCGCAGGACGTGGAGGTCGTGGGCGAGGCCGGCAACGCCGACGAGGCGATGGAGCGTGCGAAAGAGATGCAGCCGGACATCGTGCTGCTGGACATCCGGATGCCGGGCATGGATGGGCTCCGGGTGCTGCACTTGTTGGGCGAGCAGTTGCCCCAGGTCAAGACCATCATCTTGACAAACTATGACGAGGAGCAGTTCTTGCTGGAGGCCTTTCGGGCGGGCGCGTACGGCTACCTGCTCAAGAACGTGGGGCGGGAGCTGCTCCTCGACGCGTTGCGCAAGGCCCACGAGGGCAAACGGCAGCTATCGCCCGATCTGGTGGACAACCTGCTGCGCCAGTTCGCCGACCTGGGGCAGAAGCAGACGATGGATCAATTCGGGCTGTCGGACACCGAGGTCGGATTGTTGAGCATCATTGCCGAGGGAGCGACCAACCGCGAGATCGCGGAGCGGCTTTATTGGAGCGAGACGACGGTCAAGCGCAAGCTGTCGGACGTCTTTGCCAAGCTGGGAGCCTCGGATCGTGCCCAGGCCGTGGCCATCGCCATGCGCCATGGACTAATCTGACGACCTGACGGCCAGGACGGCCGGTCACCGCTACCCCCCTTCGCCTGCTGACCCGATCGGACCAGGAATTTGGCCCATTTGCCCCTTGACCTACCCTTGCGCGGTCTTGTATAATCGATAAACGATTATCTATTCCCTCTTGCGATCCGGCCCCCCCCATAGTGTGTTGAGGAGATGGTTGAATATGGATGCAAAGACGGCATCGGCGCTGGGATTGCGCCTCCTGGAATTGGAGCAGAGGTTTGAATCGTACTGCACACTGCACGAGGAAGAACTGAAAGAGATCCGCTCCACTTTGAAGCAGCTTCGGGCGGAAATGCTGGCCCTGAGCCGAGACGAGAGCGCGCCGGACGACACCCAGGCCGAGACGGCGCCAAAGGCCAGCGCCGACGAAGGCGAGTCCCTCGATGGCCTTCCCATCCTGGCGTTGTAGGAGTGAACAGATGCGTGTCCTGGAGCACCCCATTCTCGGAGAAGCACAGCCGGCCAAGATGATCCAGATCGAGGTCGACGGCCAGCTCATCCCGGCCCGCGAGGGTGAGCCCATCGCGGCGGCGCTGCTGGCGGCCGGCATTCGCGTCTTTCGGAGGACGACGAAACGAAACGAGCCGCGGGGCGTGTACTGCGCCATTGGCCGCTGCACGGACTGTGCCATGACGGTGAACGGCCGGCCCAACGTGCGCACCTGCGTCACGCCCGCGGAGGACGGCATGGTGGTCCGCAGCCAACACGGCCTGGGCACCTGGGAAGAGGCGGAAGAATGAACCAAGGTGTAGCGTATACCGGAGTTCCGTCCTTTGAAGAGTTGCGTGCCTCGCCCGGCTATCCCCGGCCGGAGGACCTGGAAAGGGGCCCCATCGGCGTCATCGAATGCGTGCAAGAGATCCCCTGCAACCCGTGCGAGCTGGCCTGCCGCCAGGGTGCCATCGTCGTCGGCGAGCCCATCACCAACCTGCCGCGCTTTGAGGCGGAGCGTTGTACGGGCTGCGGGCTGTGCATCGCGAGCTGTCCGGGCCAGGCCATCTTCCTGGTGCACCTGCACTATTCCCCGGTCGAATCGCTGGTGAGCTTTCCCTTTGAATACCTGCCCCTGCCCGTGGTGGGCAGCCGGGTGCCGGCGGTGAACCGCGCGGGGGCCGTGGTGTGCCAGGCGACGGTGGTCAAGGTGCAGACGCCCAAAGCCTTCGATCGCACGGCGGTCGTGAGCATCGCGGTTCCGAAGGATCTCGTCCACGAGGTGCGCAGCATCCAGCGGCCCGGGGCGGCGGCATGATGCTCATAAAGGGGAGAGGGGAGGGTCTGAAATGACAGAAGAAAGGAGGCCGACCATTTCTGAGGAAGCGTTGATCGTCTGTCGCTGTGAAGAGATCACCAGGGCCGAGCTTGAGGCCGCCATCGCCGCGGGGTGCGACTCGGTCACGTGGGTCAAGCGCAAGACGCGGGCCGGCATGGGCCTGTGCCAGGGGCGCACCTGTGGCCGGCTGGTGGCGCGCATCGTTGCCGAGGAGACGGGGCAGGACCTGGCCGACGTGTTGCCCGACACGCAGCGCCCACCCCTGCGGCCGATCCCCCTCGACATCCTGGAAGAGAGGGATGAGCCATGATGTCCCAGCACGCGGAGGTCGTCGTGGTGGGGGCCGGCTCGACGGGGCTGTCGGCCACCTACGAGCTGGCCCGGGCCGGGGTAGACGTCCTGCTGGTCGACCGGCGCAACGTCGCCATGGAAGCGGGCGGCCGGAACCCGGGCGGCATTCGCCAGATCGGGCGCGATCCCGACGAGGTGCCGCTGATGGTCGCCGCCATGCGGCGCTGGCACGGCCTGGCCGAGGAGCTGGGCTGCGACCTGGAGCTCACGGAGGACGGTTACCTGTGGGTGGCGCTGACCGAGCAGGAGCTGGAGATGCAGCGCGGCCTGGCCGCCCGCGACGGTGTCCATGGCATCCGGGAGTATGCGCTGGACCGGGGCGAGGTTCGAGCCATGGCGCCGGCCATCTCCGATTGGATCCACGGTGGGCTGTACAGCCCGACGGATCTCATCGCCAACCCGTTCCTGGTCGCGCGGGGCTACCTGGACGCCGCCCGGCGCCACGGGGCGCGCGTCCTGCTGGGCACCGAGGTTCTGGACGTGGACGTCCGCGGAGGACGGATCCGTGGGCTGGAGACGAGCGGGGGCCGCATCGAAACAGAGACGGTGATCAATGCCGCCGGCCCCTGGTCGGATCGCATCGCGCGCATGGCCGGCGTGGACATTCCCCTCACCCCCTGTCCAAACCAGTTCATCCTCACCGAACCGATGCCGCCCATCCTGCCGCCCTTTTTGCTGATCAGCGGCATCGGCGTGTGCCGCCAGTCGGCCCGCGGCCACGTCTACATCGGCAACACCAACGCACCGGGCGGCATCACCGGCTTTAGCAAGGCCACCAACTATGACGAGATGACGCGCACGGTGACCAACATCCTGAAGATCGTGCCGGCCTTCCGGGGCCTGAACTTGATTCGCACCTGGGTGGGCACCATCGACTTTAGCCCGGACGACAATTTCATCTTCGGGCGAGTGGACGAGGTGGAGGGTCTGATCCTGGCCAGCGGCTTCTCGGGCCACGGGTTCGCGCTGACGCCCATCATCGGCCAGTTGCTGTGCGAGCTGGTGGTAGAGGGCGAGACGTCTCTGCCGGTGGAGGCCTTCCGGCTGGATCGCTTCCAGAGTGGGGTCGCGGAAAAGGCCGGGCATTTTGCCCATCAGCACCTGGATGCGGCGCCGGCATCCGGTTAGAACCGCCCTGGGACGACGCCCGGACCCTGGCACCATAAGGATCCGTGGGAGAACGATCTCCCACTGTCTTGGTGAGGAGAATCCTGATGGACGCGGACTATATCTTTAAACAGCTCTTGAACGGCCTGGCCGCCGGGAGCATCTATGCCCTCGTTGCTGTGGGCTATAACATGGTGTATGGCATCCTGGAGCTCATCAACTTTGCCCACGGCGACATCTATATGTTTGGGACCTTTATCGCCCTCACCCTCCTGGCCAGCGTAGTGCCCGTGCCCGTCGCCATCCTGCTGGCGTGCCTGGCGGGCGGGCTCATCGGCATCCTGGTGGAGCGAGTGGCGTACCGGCCGGTGCGCAACGCGCAGCGGGTGGTGCCAATGATCAGCGCCGTGGGCGCGGCCCTGGTGCTGCGCAATGCGGCGCAGCTCATCTGGGGCACCGAGACGATGCCCTTTCCGCAGCTCTTTCCGACGCAGATGATCCAGGTCGGCAACGTGCAGATCAACACCTTGCAGATCATCATCCTGGCCCTGGCGCTGTCGCTGACGGGTGTCTTTGCCATCATCGTGCGCAAGACCAAGCTGGGCAAGGCGACGCGCAGCGTGGCCCAGGACATCCCGGCCGCCAAGCTGATGGGCATCGAAGTGAACCGCATCATCCGGTTCGTCTACTTTGCCGGCGGCTTTTTCGGGGTGGCAGGCGGTATCCTCTTTGCCATGTACTATGCGGTCTGGATCGGCATGGGTTTCCTGGGGACGATGAAGGCCTGGATCGCCTGCATCATCGGCGGCATCGGCAGCCTGAAGGGGGCCTTTGTCGGCGGACTCTTGCTGGGGATTACCGAGGCGTTCATCTCCGGCTTTATCTCGTCGGCCTACCGGGATGCCATCTGCTACGGTCTGGTCATGATTGTGCTGGTCGTCCGGCCAATGGGCATCTTTGGCCGGCAGATCGCGGAAAAGGTCTAGGGCCATGGCGACCAAGACTGCAAAACCCCAATCAAGCGACAAGACGTCCCTCCTGCGATCGTGGCGGCTGTGGCTGGCGGTGGTGGGCACCATCGTCCTCTTTGCCGTGCCGGAGGTGGTGCCCAACGATTACGTGTTCCGCATCATCATCTCGATCATCATCGACATCCCCCTCGCACTCTCCCAGAACCTCATCACCGGCTTTGGCGGCATGCTCACCCTGGGACAGGCGGCCTTTTACGGCATCGGGGCCTACACCTCGGCCCTGGTGGTCATGCGCCTGGGGCTGCCCTGGCCGGTGGCCCTGGTGGCGGCCGCGGTGGTGGCCGGCATCTTTGGCATCCTCCTCGGCTTCCCCTGCCTGCGGGTGGGCAGCGACTATCTGACGCTGATGACCATCGGCTTTGGTGAGATCTTTCACATCGTGGCGCTCAACTGGATGGCAGTCACCCGCGGGCCGATGGGCCTGCCCGCCGTGCCGCCGCCCCAGATTGGACCCATCGTGTTCGACGAGCCCAAGTTGGTCTACTTTCTCTACCTGGCCATCAGCATATTATGTTATATATTCATGCACCGCCTGACCCGCTCCCACGTGGGCCGGGCGCTCATCGCCATCCGCGAGGACGAGACGGCCGCTCTGGCCATGGGGATCAACATTGCCCGCTACAAGGTGTTGGCCTTTGCCTGTGGCAGCATGTGGGCCGGCGTCTCGGGCTGCATGTTGGCCCACTTCCTGGGCTTTGTCGGGCCGATGACCTTTGGCCTCAACGAGTCCATCTTCCACATGCAGATGGCCATCCTGGGTGGGTTGGGCAGCCTGCCCGGTTCTGTGCTGGGCGCCGCGATCCTTGTCAGCCTGCCCCAGATCTTCCAGCCGCTGTACGAGTACCGCATGTTGCTGAACGGCATGCTCATGGTCATCCTCATGGCCTGGCGGCCGCAGGGCATCATGGGCAAGTCGGCCGTGGCCAAGGCGGTCAAGGGCAATTTCTGGCGGCAGTTGCGGCCGAAGCGGCAAGAAGTCGAGTGCTAGGCGCTGCCCGCGAGCCGGGCAGGGGATAGACGCAAGGGGCAATGTGATGGATCTACTGAGAGCTGAAGGGGCAACCATGGACTTTGGCGGCGTTAGGGCCGTCAACAATGTGGACCTGACCGTCAAGCAAAAACAGATCCTGGGCATCATCGGTCCAAACGGCTCGGGCAAGACGACGTTCTTTAACATCCTGACCGGGATCTATTGCCCGACGGCGGGCCGGTTCATGCTGGAGGACAGGGACATCACCGGCTGGCCTCCGTACCGCATCGTCGAGGCCGGTGTCGCCCGGACGTTCCAGAACATCCGGCTC
>JAAYZQ010000046.1 GCA_012514775.1 Anaerolineaceae bacterium | reverse complement strand
TCGTCGGTCATGACGATGATGTCGGAACGTGTCGAGAGCACCGGATGGCGGGTGCCCGGCTCGGTGCGGAACTTGTGGATCAGCGTAAAGACGTAGCGGTGATCCTCGCCCAACAGCCGGCGCAGGTGGGCCGAACTCGTCGCCTGGGCATCCTTTTCCGTGACGGCGCCACAGCGGGCAAAGGTCTTGTAGATCTGGTCGTCCAGGTCCTGACGGTCGGTGACGACGACAAAGGTCCAGGCGCCGGGGACCTTGCGCAGTACCTTGCGAGAGAAGAAGAGCATGGAGACGCACTTGCCGCTGCCCTGGGTGTGCCAAAAGACGCCCAGCCGCCCCTGCCTCGACTCGATGTCATGCAGCGCCCGGATGGCGTTGTTGACACCCAGGTACTGGTGATTCATGGCCACCAGCTTGATCAGGCCGCCCTTGTCTTCACGGAACACGCTAAAGTTCTCGACCAGGTCGAGGAAACGATCCGGGCGGCAGGTGCCCCTCACGGCGGTCTCCAGCGACACGACCCCCGGCTCCTCCTCGTCGGCGATCTTTTTCCACTCGAAGAAGTGGCCCCACAGGGCGGTGATGCTGCCCATCTTGGTGGCGCTGCCGTTGGAGAGCAGGATGAAGGCGTTGTACCAGAAGAGGTGCGGGATCGTGTCCTTGTAGTCGGTGAGGTTGTCGTCAAAGGCGTCCTTCAGCTGGCGATGGCTGGCCTTCAGCTCCAGGAAGAGCAGGGGCAGGCCATTGACGAACCCGACCAGGTCGGCCCGGCGGGTATAGAACTCGCCCGTCACCCAGAACTGTGACACGAGCAGGTAATCGTTGGCGTCGGGATCCTCCCAAGCGATGACCCGCACCGCCTCGACCCGCTGCTCCCCCGTCTCGGGGTCGGTGAAGGTCACCCGCACGCCATCCCGGAGCATGGCGTACACCTCGGCATTGGCACGGGCCAGGCTCATGGCCCCACGGTCACGGGTGAGCGTCTCGATGGCGACATCCAGGGCCGCCGGGGGCAGGTCGGGGTTGAGCCGCTCGAGCGCCGGCCGCAGGCGCTGCGTCAGGACGACCTCGGCTCGAGTCTCCCGCCCGAGGGGGCTGGGGCCGCTGTCGAACTCGTGGAGGCCATGGTAGGTGTCCCAGCCCAACTCAGCGAACAGGGCAATCGCTGGTTGCTCGACCAGGGCATCTTCGCCATAGTCGGTAGGAGTCATGTGCGCTCCTTGACGGGCTCGTCGCTGAACAGCTCGATGGCGCTGATCTGTCGCCCCTCCACCAGCTGGCGGGCGGCCTTCATTACGAGTTTCGCCCTTCGCTGGAGGAACAGCTCAAAGTCCGCCCCGAGCTTGCGCCCCTTCTCAGGTTCGGTGAGCCCTTCGTATCCGCCGTTGGCAAGCTCCGGGATTGGTAGCAGATGCGAGTGCAGCCGCTCTCTCACGATCTCCTCAGAGGTCCACTCGAAGCGGTCCCTTAGGTACTCAACCGGGTCTTTGCGTCCGATGGTCATGTTCGTGGTGTCGGAGATCAGGGCGCAGTTTAGAGCCTGGAAGCTGTTGATGCCCTCCTCCTTGAGCAGAGCGTCCGGGTACAGATGGTGGTACTGACGCTGCCTGACGTTATCGACGTCAAGCCTCTCGCCCGTGGCAAAGTCGAGTGCCCCCAGACGACATGCCACGGCCAAGGCCGCTCGCCCATGGATCGTGTTTCGCCTGGGCCAATCGGCGGCCAACAGCTCTTCCTCATCGATGAGCGAGTGGGCGGCAAAGATCGGAATATCGCTCTCGTCATATGCCGTACCATCCGCCTTGCGCTCCCCTCGGATGATGCGCTTCAGAGCGACGAAATCGGCGTAGGCGTTGGTCGCTGCCGCATTCTCGTAACGATCCGTGAAGAATGCTCGCCAGAGGTACTTTTTGAGGAGCAACTCGTCCCGCCCTCGCTTGTCTCCCGATGTGGGGATGTCGGCGTAGAGGGCCGCAATGACCGCCAACACTGCGTTAGTTGGCAGTCGCTGCCGATCAGGGATCCCCTCGCTCCGCAGGAAATCGGCCATGCGAGACAGGCCGGTCTCCATGGTCTCCCACTTCTCGACCATCTCCTCCTTGTTCATATCCCAGGCGCCACGCTGGTTGGGCAGGGCATCTTGTAGGAGGGCGGAGGTGGTCAGGATGAGGTCCGAGAGATCCCCATATCGCTGAACAGCAGGATACTTCCTCGCCAGTGCCTCGTGCAGGTCATGGAGCGAACGCCCCGCCACGCTCTCTACCTCTGCGACGATGACGTCGTACTGGGTGAGCGGCTTGGCGTTGGTGTTCATCTTGATGAACACATCGAGGGCAACGCTCTTCTCGGTGTCAGAGGTCAATGAAAGATACGGTAGGTTGTAGTTGGCGACGATGGAGCGCAGATCTTTGATCCGATCACTGATCCTTCTCTGCAGCTTGCCGAATGCCTTTATTTCGGCAATGCCCTCTTTAGGCTCCATCGGCGCTGTGGCCGCCTCGATCCAATCATCTATCTCGCTCCCTAGATCCTCAGGCCGAAGAAGCTGCGTGGGAATCAAACCACGCTTTAGCGATTCCACCGGGTCGTCACACCAAAGGGGATACCTCCCGCCATTCTGCCGGGTATAGCGTGTGCGGCAGTAGGTGGACAGGTCTCTCAGCTCCTTGTCTTCTATGTACCGGTCGAACTCCTTCAGGTAGACGAAGTAGGTCTCCCGCTCATAGTTGTTGTGAAACACCCGCCACAACGCAGTGAGTCGCTGCTGTCCATCCAGGAGGAGTTCGAGAACCCTCGGGGTGCCCTCCGGCTCCGCCGTCTCCAGGAATCGGGAGATGAACGGCTCCTTGTCGGCGACGGTGAGCGTCAGGGTGATCCCCAAAGGCAGATCTCTGATGACCATGTCCATGAGGCTGCATATCCGCTGCCTATCCCACGCCTCGTGCCGCTGGAAGCGGGGCAGCTTGATCTCGCCCCGCTGGATCATGCCATACCAGTCCTTGTGGCTTCGGTTGCGTGCTTCCATCAGGACCTCCAATGATGAGGGCGTGGGCTCGGGAACGTCGGTATCCGGTCTGGCACAGCCCGTTGTACGACCCGAGACGACACGGTGGTTTGCGATCCTCCACATACCGCTAGCTGGCTACAGTGTCGGGAAGGCTCTCATAGTCGATACCCGTCGCCTCACAGACCGCTCGCCACGTAGTCCAACCGAGAAAGTGGCCGAGCAAAGCCTCCCGCTCCCCGTCCCCCAGGTGCGGCAACCCCGGCGCCAGGTCCAGCTCCTCGGGCAGCGGCTCCTGCTCGGCGACCAGCAGCAGGGCATACTCCCTGCCTTGAGCGTGCTCAGCGGCGACCTCCAGGTTGCGGGCCAGCTGGTTGCGCTGCGGGAACCAAGCGGTGGCCTTGGAGACACGGTCCGTGCGCTTGCCCTCGATGAAGAGCAGCAGCTTCTCCGTTTCCAGGCAGCAGTCCACGTGGGTAAAGCCCTCGAACGTCCACCAGCGGCGGCGTGAACGTGTGGCGCCATACTGCGCCAGCTCTGACAGGGCCACCTCCCGGGCCTGCGTCTGGGCAGGGGACCCACACCGACCGAGAAGCGCCTCCCGCCGCCGCTGCGTGGCAGCGCCATGGGTGTGCTTCTCCTGCCCTCGCCTCGGCCAGACCATCGCCTCGGGATGCCGTATCAGCCAGCGCAGAAAGCGCTCCGGCGGCGGAAAGAGGCGCTCGAAGCAGGCGTCGGGGCCGTTCAGGAGCGTGCCGGGGTCGGCGATCAGCTCGGCAGGCAAGGGCGTCGCCGGCTCGGCCAGCCGCAGCAGCGATGGCAGCCAAGCCGAGCCGTCCGGGCAGCGAGCCAGGAGCTGACCGAAGACCGGTTGCACCCGTGCCCTGGAGCTGTCCCGCTTGCCGCCGGGCATCAGGCCCCTTCTCTTCTACGTCGATGTTCATTAGGCGCCGGTCAGGACGGGCTCGGCCCGAGCCTTCCATCCCAAGGGCGGGGCCGCTGTCGAACTTGTGGGGGCGCCGATAGGTGGCCCGTCCGAACTCCCGAAGGTACCGGACGCCGGTTGTTTAGCGAGGGCTGACTCAGAGTAGCCGAGACTCATGCGGGCACCTCGAACGCCAAGACAGTGAGAAGCATCTCCCGATTAGGGTCGTCCCGGTGCCGGATCACGCACCGATAGCCGGTCTCCACTGGAAGAGAGAGTTCATGCCTGAAGCTGGGGTGGGCCTTGACCGTCTCTGGGATCTTGCCGACCACCGCAGAGAAGGCGCCGCCTCTGTTGAACACAAGAAGTGCAAGCTTGGTATCCCGCCAGGTTGCGTAGCCCAGCAGCTGATCTATCTTGTCGCTGAGCGACTTGGGGCCGTCCCAGAATAGGCACTCTGCAATGAAGATGTTCTTGCCCTCCACCCGAATCAGAATGTCGGTCTTGCCGTGGCCATTGAAGGTCTCTCCAGTTGCTTGTCCTTCATACTGGGCGTTGAGCTGAACGAGGAAGTGCTGCCGTAGGTCTTCCTCGTGCATATTGCGAAACGCATTTGGGCTTCTCTCCATCACGGTTACCATATTCGACATGACCGACAGGATGTGCTCGTATTCTCCCATGCCGAGTATAGGCTCGGGAACATACGGCTCGACACTGGCAGGCGGCAGGCTAGGGCCGACCTTGCGGCGCACGCTGGGCACGACGTAGGTTTGGGGTGCGTTGTCCCGGCGCCTCAAAGGGAATCCCAGGTTCGCCACCAGCCCCTGGTCCTTGAGTAACTTCTGCCTTCGAGCCTCGATGCGGTCTTGTGCCTTGCTCCGAATGGACGAGTTGAACGGAGCTACGTCATTAGCGATCCAGGTGAGGTGGCCCTGAATTCGGGCGAGATCTTGATTGAGGGTCCTTCTGAGGCCGTCTGCGTCGTGGCCCACGCAGGCGTAGGTGAGCACTACATGGGTCTCTGAAACCGAAGCTTGCGGTGGAGGGAGACTGTAACTCGACGGCCTATACTGGAACAGGTCGGCATCGCCCGAGAAGGGGACGTGGAAGGACACGGAGGTGCCAGGTACATCGGTTGGCCCAAAGACCGCAAGGATGCTGACTTTGGTCTCGGTCTGGTCAACTTCGATGCCGGCCTCGTCTAGCTTGGGGACCTCTACTACGTACTTGTGCTCAAAGTAGTCGCACAGATCCTCCACTGCAGTGTTCAGGAGGCGGTTGCCGTCGATCGCATCGATCTCCTCAAGCATTCCATGCGCCTGCTTTTTCAGGAGGACTCGCAGCTCAGCTCGGCGGAACAAAGCATCGGTCATTGCACCCTCTCCCCGTGAATGTCAAGATCCGATACGTCCAGCTCGCCTGAGATCAGGCGGGGGAGTAGTAGGTCACGGATACGGCGCAGATTGCGCTGGGCTCTAGAGAGCACGACCATCTCCGAGTGCAGAAGCATGGCATGACCTGAGAAATGCTGGACCAAGGCAAGGGGTCCCAGCGTCACCCGTTTTGCACAAAGCTCTGTCCAGTGTCGCTTATATTCGTGTGTTTCGACGAGGCCACGAAGAACATAGTACAGGTAGTAACTGCTAACATCGGTGTTCGGTATGAAAGGCACTGTGTTTGGCCCCAACGAGAAAGGCTCGATCAGCAGATACATTCTGCATGTGTGATCGCCAAAGACGATGATGGGATCTTTGCTTGAGCCAACGTGATCGGGTTCACTGTTGTGATATCCCAGCTCGCTATCACTGGACTGATCAATCACTTTGACCAAGCCGTCGTCCTATACATCCACCCTTCTATAGGTGGCGCCGTGAGGCAAGCGGCGCACGATCTCTACCGTACTCCTCACCTCCCACCCCTCCGGGATCATTCCCAAGGGCGAGTCCACCATCCGCACGGCCTCATGGCCGGGGAAGCGGAACTCGACGAACCACTCCCGGTAGAGGGCCTGGGCCATCTCCTCAAGGATCTTGATGCGGCGCCGGTTGTTCTCGATCAGGTCGTCGTAGGCGGACAGGATGGCGGCGATCTTGCGCTGGACGGGGAGGCTATGGACCTGAAGAGACAACGTCTTCAGGTGGTTCCTGTTCAGAGTCGGCACGCCAGCCCCGGAGTTGTACCTGCCAAGGTCAAGGGTCTTCAGAAGGTAGTAGACATACTTGGGCAGGTTGCCCTTGAAGTCCCTGACCCACAACACCGTGTTCAAGGGCCAGAAGGGTTTGTCTATGAACAGGACCTCACCGAGAGCGCCACTGCGCCCTGTTGCGACGCCCGGTGGCTTGACTTTGAACTCGTCGTGCCAGTCCACCACGGATGTCGATGCAACTACCGGATACGCACCGGGTCTCCGTTGGGATTTGGGGAGATCGAAACCTCTCTGCAGAGTCACAAAGTCGCCGAATGCGATCGTGTGGCGTGATCTCATCAGTCCGAGCCCTCAGCCAAGAGTCTGGCGTTCTCGGCAATCCGTTCCTCCAGTTCATGCGCCTCAGCGTTCAGCACCTCCAGCTCGTCATTCAGCTCTTGGAAGCGCTCCAGAAAGTCGAACCCGTCATCCTCTCGGGGCGCTACGCCCACGTAGCGGCCGGGGTTCAGGCTCCAGCCCTGGGCCTCGATCTCCGCCAGCGTGGCCACCTTGCACAGGCCCGGCACGTCGACGTACTCCCCGCCGGTAAAGTGCTCGGCCATCAGTCCGGCGCTGTCGTGCAGGTCCTCGGGCTCCTCGCCCCGGTAGAGGCGGACGATGTTGGCCAGGAACTCGATCTGGGCCGGCGTGAACTCTCGATGGGCACGGTCGATCTGACGGTAGATGTGGCGGGCGTCGATGAACAGCACCCGATCCGCCCGCTCGGTCTGGCGCTTGCCCCGATCCAGAAACCAAAGGGTGCAGGGCAGGGTCACGGTGTAGAAAAAGTTGGGCCCCACGGCGACCATCACGTCCACCGCCCGCTCCTCGATGAGGCGCTGGCGGATGGTCAGCTCCGAGCCCCTGGCATCGGCGGCCGAGTTGGCCATGACGAACCCGGCCCGCCCCTGGGCGTTGAGGGCGCTGTAGAAGAGCTGGATCCACAGGTAGTTGGCGTTGTCGGCTCGTGGCATGCCCAGCGGGAAGCGAGGATCGTCGGCCAGCCGCTCCTTGTCCACCCGGTCGACGTTGAAGGGGGGATTGGCCATGACAAAGTCGAACCTGCCCACGCTGCGGTGGGGATCCTCATAGTAGGTGTTGGCCTGGCGGATGTCGCCCTCCAGCCCGTGGACGGCCAGGTTCATGTTGCACAGCCGCACCGTCTCGGCGATGCGCTCCATGCCATAGATGCTGATCTCGTCGGTGGGCGTGCCCTGGTGCTCCTCGATAAAGCGGGCGCTCTGCACGAACATGCCGCCGGAGCCGCAGGCCGGGTCGAGGATCTTGCCGTGGAAGGGCTCGATGATATCGACGATCAGGCGGACGATGGCGGTGGGGGTAAAGAACTCGCCGCCCTTTTGCCCCTCGGCCATGGCAAAGTTGCCGAGGAAATACTCATAGACCTTGCCGATCACGTCGCCGTCCAGGTCAAAGGCGATCGAGTTCATCAGCCGCAGCAGCTCGATGAGGACGCTGTCCTGGAGGCGATTGTAGGTCTTGGGCAGCACGTCCCGCAGCGCCGGGTTGGCCTCCTCGATGGCCCGCATGGCGTCGTTGATGGCCGCCCCATAGTTGGCGCTCTCAGGGAGCTGCAACAGGTGCTGGAAGCGGGCCTCCTCGGGGATGTAGAGGACGCCCTGGGCGTGGTAGTCGGCGGGGCCGATGCTGCGGCGCCGACCGAGTTGCTGCCCCTCCAGGGCGGCCTGAGCGTGCTCGAACTTGAGGTCGGCGTACCGGAGAAAGATCAGTCCCAAAACGGGGGTGGAGTACTCGGAGGCCCGGAGGCGGGAGTTTGCCCGCAGCTCGTCGGCGGCGTCCCAGAGGCGGTGTTCGATGTCGTGGTGGTTATTGGGCATGCGTTCCAGTCCTCGATGACGTATGGGTTGCTATGTGAGTCGGTCGCTGTGGGAGCGCCTCCCAGGATAGCGAGTGGATATCGGCCAGACGCAGAAGCCCGCCCCGGCGAATCGCCACCGAAGGCGGGCTGCGCTATCCTATCCCTCGCCAGGGTGGGGGCAATCACCTGGGCCGGCCTCGGGTGCGTCGCACTGCCGAGGCTGCTTCTGTGGGCGATTATACTTTGGTCCTGCCGCCAGGGAAAGCG
>JAAYZQ010000399.1 GCA_012514775.1 Anaerolineaceae bacterium | reverse complement strand
GCGAGATGTCCGTCTACCGCTCGCAAGTGGGCTATGTCCAGCAGGACCCCTACGGTGCTCTGCCACCCTTCATGAGCGTCCAGCGCATCCTGGAAGAGCCGATGATCATAAACGGCGTCAAGAGCAAGGCGAAACGCGTCGAGCGCATTCGCAAGGTCCTGGAGGAGGTCAAGATGACCCCCATCGAGGACTTCTTGGAAAAGTTCCCCCACATGCTGAGCGGAGGGCAGCAGCAGCGCATCGTCATCGCCCGGTCGATGATCATGGAGCCCAAGCTCATTGTCGCCGACGAGCCGGTTTCCATGCTCGACGCCTCGGTACGCGTCGAGATCCTGAAGCTGTTGCGGGGCCTGCAGACCACCCACAACCTGGCGGTCATCTATATCACCCACGACCTGTCTACGGTGCGCTATTTTTCCGAGCGCATCTTTGTGATGTATGCCGCCAAGCTGGTCGAGCAGGCCAAGGTCGACGATTTGTTGCGCAATGCCCTGCACCCCTACACCCACGCCCTGCTGGAGGCGACGTCGGACCCGGACTATCAGAACGCGCTGACCTTCAAGGAGGTGCCGCCAGGCGAGCCACCCAGCCTCATCGAGCCGCCGCCGGGCTGCCGCTTCCACCCACGCTGCCCGCACTTTATGGAGGGCCTGTGCGACGTGCAGGAGCCGCCCTACTTTGAGCCCGAACCCCTGCACCTGGTGGCCTGTTGGCTCTATCGATGATCGGCAGCCGCCCCAGGACGATCATGATCGTCGCCGTTTTGTTTCTTACCATCGGCCTGGTCGTCCCGTTCCTGATGACCATCGGGGTCATCAGGTCGAACCTGCTCCTGGGGTTTCTGTCGTACGCCATATCGACCCTTGGCCTGTTCCTGGGGATCATCGGCATCGCCGCCAACTGGCCCCGTCGCAAGGAATGAGCCAGGGCGGAGCAGCACCGCTGCATACTACGGCCCGGGCATGCCCCGGGCCGTTTTTTTTCGGTTTCCCCTCCCCGGCCCGTCTCGGGTTGTGCCGGTGAACAGATACAGTCCTGGCGCGTTTATAAGTAGAGGCTCCTGCGCTGCGTCCCTATTGTTGCCAGGGAGGCGAGTGGGATGAGAATGCGTCGATGATCGAAAAGAGCCTGTAGATGACAGCTTCTGGAGGCCGTGAGCCATGAGCCTTCCGGCCCTGAAAAGGCGCGTGATGGCACCGGCCATCAAGGTGCGCTGGGTCTTGATCGTGGCGCTCTTGCCGGTGGAGCTCCTGGGGCTCCTCGCCATCGGGGTCCAGGCCTACGAGTGGGTGCGCTACGAGCCCAGCTATTTTACCCCGCCCTTCCTGGAGCGCTATTCGGCCCCGGCCGATACCGCCCGGCTCCTGGAGACCGCGCTCCAGACCGGAGACTCCGGGCTGGCGGCCGAACTCCAGGGACTGCGGCGTCCGGCGGCCCTGCCTTCCAGCCCCAGCATCAAGTTTGTCATGCTGGAGGAGCGAACGGATCGCTATCTCACCTACCTGTACGTCGACATGCGGGATTATGCGCGATACCCGCAGCATCTCGAACGGGTACGCGGCCGGTGGGTTGTCGCGGCCGACGACCTGGCGTATTACCTTCACTCTGGCCAGTGGCGCCGTACCTTTTTCACCCTGAGCATCGCCTGGTGGGCCGTGGGTGGCCTGGGCCTTGGCCTGGTGTGGATCCTGCGCACCTCCGAGCGCGTCCGCGCCTGGCTGCTCCGCCAGGAGTAGACCGAACGCATTTGACACTAACCCAGGGGTACGCGCTGCCGGGCCCAAACGCCATTGCCCGCCGCGACTAGCCCCGCCCCTTTACCTTTGCACCCCGTTGTGTTATAATCCCGGCGGGAGGTCAACCGGTGATCATTGACTTTCACACCCACATCACGGCGCCCAAGATCATCGAGAGGCGCGATGAGTACCTGGTTCGCGATGCCTGGTTTCGCGACCTGTACGCCAATCCCCAGGCGCGGCTCAGCTCGGCAGAGGAGCTGATCGCCGCCATGGACACCGCGGGTGTGACCCAGGCCGTGGTCTTTGGCTTTGGCTGGCGCGACATGGACCTCTGCCGCCAGGATAACGACTATGTCATCGAGTCAGTGGCCCGCTTTCCCGATCGGCTCGTGGGCTTTTGCATCGTCAATCCCGCGGCGAGGGCCGAAGCCGTCCGCGAAATCGAGCGTTGTGCCGCCGCCGGGCTGCGCGGCATAGGCGAGTTGATGCCCGACGGCCAGGGCTATCGCCTGGACGAGGAAAAATCCATGGCTCCCGTGGTAGAGGCGGCCATGGCCCACGACATGCTGCTTCTGACCCATTGCAGCGAGCCGGTGGGCCACCTGTACCCCGGCAAGGGCAGCGTCACGCCAGACGAGGTCATCCGCTTTGCCCGCCTCTTTCCCCGGGCCACCCTCGTCTGCGGGCACTGGGGCGGGGGCACCATCTTTTACGAGCTGATGCCCGAAATCTCCCGCTTGATGCACAACGTCTATTACGACACCGCGGCCAGCCTCTACCTTTACCAGGACGACATCTTTCAACTGGCCGCTCGCTGGGCTCCGGGCAAGGTCCTCTTTGCCACCGACTTTCCCCTGCTCACGCCCCAGCGCGTCATCCGCCGCATGCGCGCGGTCCGCATGCCCACCGCCACCCTGCTGCGGATGTTGGGCGGCAACGCCTGGCGCGTGCTCAAGCTGGGCAACCAGCGCCCGCCGGCGGGCGACGGGGCGACGGTCAGAAGCGAGGTCGGGGGAACGACCCAGGAGGAGGGGAGAGCATGACCACGCTCCGCACCTTTATCGCCATCGACCTGAGCCCCGAGCTGCGGGCGAACCTGGGCGACTTGCAGGACCGGCTGCGCGGCGAGCTTGGCCGGGGAAGCGTGCGCTGGGTGCAGCCCCAGGGCATCCACCTTACCCTGAAGTTCCTCGGCGACACGCCCCGAGAGCAGTTGGACGCGATCCAGCGCGCCCTGACCCGTGCGGCGGCCACGGCGGAGCCTTTCACCATCTCGGCCGGCGGTGTCGGCTGTTTTCCCAATACCCGGCAGCCGCGCGTGGTGTGGGTGGGCCTGGAGGAGGCGTCGGGCGCCCTGCTGCGCCTGAGGAATGCCGTGGAAAGCGAGGTATCGCCCCTGGGCTTTCCCATCGAAAAGCGCCCCTTTCACCCCCACCTGACCCTGGGCCGCGTGCAGCGCGGGGCGTCGTCCGGCGACGCGCGCCGCGTGGGCCAGGTGGTCGCCGCTACGACCACGGGAGATCTGGGCGAGATGGCGGTGTCGACGGTGTCCTTTATCAAGAGCGATTTGCGCCCCTCGGGCGCTGTCTATACCACGCTCTCTGAGGCCGGCCTGGGTCGCGGGTAGGGGATGGACGAGAGGACCGTGTCCCCGGCCCGCGGTGCGTTCCTGGCCGTCGTGGGCTCGGCGAGCTGCGACGATCGGGTGGCCGCCCTGGCCGAGGCCGTCGGCCGCGAGATCGGGCGGCGGGGGGCCGTCCTCGTCTGTGGCGGGCGCGGCGGTGTCATGGAGGCCGCCTGCCGTGGGGCCCGGTCTCGGGGCGGCACAACGGTGGGCATCTTGCCCGGCATCCATCGCGGCGAGGCGAATCCCTACGTCGACATTCCCATCGTCACCGGCCTGGGCGAAGCGCGCAACGCCGTCGTCGTCCGTACGGCCGGGGCGGTCATTGCAGTCAGCGGCGGCTACGGTACCCTATCCGAGATCGGCCTGGCCCTCAAGATGGGCAAGCCGGTCGTCGGCCTTGAAACGTGGGAGTTGCACCAGGGCGGCAAGCCCGCGGGCGCTGTGCGCGTTGCCCGGACCCCCGAAGAGGCTGTAGAACTGGCCCTGGAGCTGTTGCGGGCCGAGGAGTCAAGATGACAGATCAGAGACGACAATATGGCGAGCTCAAGCTCATGGCCGGCAACGCGAACCCTCTCCTGGCGAAACAGATTGCCGCCGAACTGGGGCAGGTGATCGAGAGCACGCAGGTAACCCGGTTCGACGACGGTGAGGTCAAGGTCGACCTCGATTGCGTCGTCCGGGGCACCGACGTTTTCATCATCCAGCCCATCTGCCAATCGCTCCACGGACCCATGCAGAGGCCCTGCCGGTCCTTTGGCTTTACCCCGACGAGCGAAGACCAGTACTGCACCTATCAATCCATAAACGACAGCCTGATGGAGCTGCTGGTCATGATCGACGCCGCCCGCCGGGCGTCGGCCGGGCGCATCACAGCCGTGGTGCCCTACGTGGCCTATGCCAAGCAGGAGAAGAAAAAGCGGGGCCACGAGCCCATCACGGCCAAGCTGGTGGCCAACCTCATCACCGTGGCCGGCGCAGACAGGGTGCTGACCGTGGACCTGCACACGCCGGCCATCGAGGGCTTTTTCGACATTCCCGTGGACCACATGCGCATGGCCTTTCTCATGGCCTCTCACTTTCGCGACCGCCTGGACCGGCAGGAGGCCGTCGTCGTCTCGCCGGATGCCGGCGGAGTTGCCCGCGCGACCGAGTTTCGCGACCAGCTCAAGATCGGCCTGGAGCATCTCATCGCCCGCGACGAGATGGCCATTGCCTTCAAGCGGCGCACGCCCAAGAACGAGCCGACGGTCATCGACATGGTGGGCGACGTGGAGGGCCGGCCGGCGGTCATTTACGACGACATGATCCAATCGGGCGGGACCATCGTGCAGGTCGTGGAGCGGCTGCTGGAGCGGGGAGCGAAGGAGGTTCACGCCGCCGCGGTGCACGCCGACTTTACGGCCGAGGCCCTGGATCTGCTGCGGTCCTCTCCCCTGAAGAGCCTGGTGCTGTCTGACACGACGGCCGTCTCCTTCGAGGTGGCCGGCGGCGCCATCGAGATCGTGACCTCGTCCCGCATCCTGGCCCAGGCCATCTGGCGCATCCACACCCAGCAAAGCGTGGGCTGGATCTTTCAGACGCTGCGCGCGGTGGGCAACCTGCCCCCCGTCGACCGCGAGGGCTACTGACGGGATCCGCCCCGGGCAGGCCCCTTATTGTAGTTCCCGAACCACCAGGTTGTCGAATTCGACGACGACGCCGGGCTCGCCAAAGGTGCCGGCCGCCAGCCCGATGCTGCCGGTGCTCAGGGTGGCGTCGGTGATCGTGGCCAGGTCGGTGCCATTCACGGCAAAAGCGAACCGGCTGCCCTCGCACTCGACCCTGAGGCGGTTCACCACGTCGAGTCCCTGCCGGATCGCCGTCGACGCCTCCCAGGAGACGAGGGTCACCCACTCGCCGGCCTGCATCAGATCGATGGCGAAATAACCATCGCTGCTGATCTGGAACCAGTAAAAGTTGTCGTCGTCGCCCTGGTACCGCACCAGGACGCCCAGGTTGTTGTCCAGGGGACCCTCTACCTGCCGGGCGTCCACCTCGATGCTAAAATCAGAGAACTCGGGCAGATCCTCGGGATTGCCCCACGTGACATAGTCGGCGCGCCTGATGCCGAGACGATAGCCGCCCCCGGCATAGGCGGCCCACGTGTCCTCGTCGTCGTACTCGTCCCAGCCGCCTGGCGCGTCAAAGCTCTCCTCGTAGAGGGACGCGCCGGCAGGCAGCTCCACGGTGGTAGCTGAAGCCGCCACCACCGTCCGGGCAGGCAGCTCCACGACGGCGGTTGGAGTCCCGGCCGTCTGGGCGAGGAGCAGCATGGCGAGGGCCGCGACGCAGATGCACAGGCCGAGCCCGGCTGCGGCCAACCCGGCGATCAATGGCCAGCGGCGGCTGCTCACCCTGGCGGGTGGCCTGGCCGGCGGGGCCGCCGCCACGCTGGGCGGCATTGACGGCAGCAGCTCGGTTTCCTGGTCTCGCACGTCCTCGGGGCTGGGCCCGGCCTGAGCCTGGCGCACGACCGGCTGGCCGCACTCGCCGCAGAAGGCATCCTCCTCTCCCAGGTAGGCTCCACAATTCGAGCAGTTCATCGTATCCCTTTCCCCTCTCCCTCGCGGGCTCTTCCGAATCGGCTTATTGTAGCTTACTTGAGCCTTTTTTGCCAGTTGGGAGCCAGATGGATCCAGGGTCCTGTCCAGGTCACCGGTACGACGCACCGGCCCGCATCATCACATGTGCTCGCGCCGGATAACAATCCGGCGACACGAGCAGTGGCAGGAAGAAGAAACGCGGCTTGTACCGGGCCGTGCAGATGGATCAGGGATTGCGGCGGGGTCAAGCATACCCGCCGACCGACAGAACTTGCATTGCACCCGGGCGCATGCTATCATGCCCGGGGAGAACGGGCGGGCGGCCGCCCGGATTCGGACGCATACTCGTGCAAAACCGCCGGTCACCGGAGAGTGCTACATGCCGATCTATCGCCTTGCCGCGCCGGAGCAGTTCCACGATTTCTTCCAGTTGATGGTTGCCGAGTCGGGGGACTATCTGGATTCGGCCCTGTCGCTCCTGGGGGCTGACCGGGCCAGGTTCGCGCAGTTGTTCCGCACGGCGGGCCAGGTCTATGGCATCTACCAGGAGGACGCCTGGGTCGGATTCTACTGGGTCGAGGTGCGCGACGCGCTCCTGCACCTGCACGGCCTGATCCTGCGCCCGGAGTTCCAGGGCAAGGGCATAGGCAAGCAGGTGCTGGCCGACCTGGAAGCAGAATACGAGGGCCGCGTGGAGGCCATGGAGCTGGGCGTGCATCGCTCCAACGAGCATGCCCTGGCGCTCTACGAGCGGGCGGGCTTTCGAATCGTGAAGGTGTTGGAAGAGCTGTCATTCTTGATTCTGCAGAAGCCGGTCGCAAGGCGCGACGGCGAGGCCCGTGGTCGGAGAGAAAGCGGCTGATTGGTCCTCGGTCCCATCTGTGGTATAATCGGCCAGTACTTAACTCAGGAGAAGCAGTGTGAGCAAGCGCAAGCAAAAGAGAACCTTTTCCCAGGTTGCCCTTTGGACCCTGAGCGTCATCATGGTCCTGAGCATGGTCGTCAGCCTGATCATCGTCGCCCTGCCCGGACCCGCGGCCCCTGCCCCCACGCTGCCGCCCACGTGGACGCCGCGGCCCCGGCCGACGGCGACCTCTCTGCCCAGCCCGTCGCCGGCGCCCAGTGCCAGCCCGGCGCCTACCGATCCTGTCGTGGGCCCCGCCCTGCCCACCGCTACCGCTACCGCGACCGCGACCATCACCAGCACGGTGACCCCCGCCCTGGAGCTGGCGCCGCCCCTGGAGCCGGCCGAGCCCTCGCCCACGCCCGCCGCGGCCCAGCCGGTCCTCCGGGCGGCAGCTCGCTCGCCGGGCAGTGCCACGGCGGACGGCGCGCCCGCCTGGCCCACGGACCCCGTCGCGCCTGCGGCGCCCGCCTTTACCTTTGCCGTCGCGGGCGACAGCTACCGCAACCCGAAGGTCTGGGCGGGCGTTCTGGCCGCCGTCGCCGAAAGTGGCAGCGAGTTCCTGGTGCACACCGGCGACCTGGTGCCCGAGGCGACCGAGGAGGAGTGGCGAATCTTCCAGGAGTCGATGGCCGGCTTTTCGCTGCCCTTTTATCCTGTGCCGGGCAACCACGACGCCATGGCGGGTAATCTGGATCTTTACATGGCCCACAGCGGGGCCCCGGCCGCCCACTACTCCTTCGACCGGGGCCCGGTGCACCTGGTCATGGCCGACACGCACCACGGTGGGCCGACCGCGGCCGAGCTTGACTGGCTGCGGGAAGATCTGTCCGTCACGCAGCAGCCCATCAAGATGGTCTTTATGCACCATCCCCCCTTTGACCCCGACGGCACGGACCACATCATGGCCTTTGGTAACGAGGCCATCATGGATCTGATGGCCGAGATGGAAGTCGAAACCGTCTTTGCCGGGCACATCCACGCCTACGTGCAGGGCGAGCGCGACGGTGTGAGCTATTTTATCACCGGCGGCGCCGGTTCTCCTCTCTACGCCGGCCATCCCCAGGCCGTGCATCACTACCTCCTGGTCACCGTCCGTGGCGAGGAGGTGACCGTGGAAATGATCCTGCTCTAGCCCTCCAACCCACCTCCAACGCTCGCCAACCCAGTCCCTCAGGTCTTCCAACCAAGTCCAGTCGTTGCGGCTTTCGGGCGCGCGGTATAATGGCTGTGCAATCACTCGCTCCTGTCGGGCTGACCCTCCCGGAGGAGTAGTTGCGCCTTGTCGCCCGTACCTGCCTGGTCTGGTTGGAGGATACATGAAACGTTGGCTGGCTTGTGCCCTGGTTTTCCTTTCGGCGTTCGTTCTCCTGACCCTTGGCGTTGTGGCTGGGGTGTTCCTTGACCGCCAGGTCCTGGCTCGCTTTGTTCCCCTGGCCAACATGCCGGTGGACGCCGAGTCCGAGTTCCGGCTGATGGCCGAGACGTGGAACGTCATCCAGGAGAACTATGTGCGGAGCGCGACCACCGAGCCGCGCCAGATTACGTACGGGGCGCTGCAGGGCATGGTGGATGCCCTGGGAGACGAGGGCCACAGCCGCTTTCTGACCCCTGACGAGCTACGAACACACCTGAACTCGGTACGGGGCGAGTTGGAAGGCATCGGCGTCGAGGTCCAGGTGCAAGATGGCCGCGTGGTCATTGTCACACCCATCGACGGCTCGCCTGCCGAGCGGGCCGGGCTGCGTCCCGGCGACGTCATCGTCGCCGTCGACGGCGAGCAGGTCGCCGGTATGGCCATTGAAGAGGTTGTGGCCCGCGTGACGGGGCCGGCCGGCACCACCGTGCGCCTCACCATCCTCGGCGACGATACGGGCGAGACGCGTGAAGTGACCATCACCAGGGCCCGCATCGCCCTCGAGAGCCTGACCTGGCAACCAATTGCGGGCACGGACGTGGCCCTCGTGCGCCTTGCCTCCTTCAGTGCCGGCGTCAGCGACGAGCTTGCCGAGGCCCTGACCGCCATCAGGGAGCAGGGGCTGCAGGGGATCGTCCTCGACCTGCGCAACAACCCCGGGGGTCTGTTGAACGAGGCCGTTGGCACTGCGAGCCAGTTCCTCGCGGCCGGCAATGTCCTCCTGGTGCGCGATGCCTCGGGAGAGACGCGGCCCGTTCCCGTGGAGCCGGGGGATGCCGCCCTCGATCTCCCCCTCGCAGTCCTCATCAACCAGGGGACGGCCAGCGCGGCCGAGATTGTGGCCGGGGCGCTGCAGGATGCGCAGCGGGCCACGGTGGTGGGCCAGACCACCTTTGGCACCGGAACCGTCCTGTTGCAGTTCCCCCTGTCCGACGGCTCGGCCGTCCTCATGGCCACCGAGGAATGGCTCACGCCCGCCGGCCGGGTCATCTGGAAACGGGGCCTCGAACCCGACGTGACGGTGGCCCTGCCCGACGATGCCCTGCCCCTGGTGCCGGGCGGCGAGGAGCCCATCACGCCGGGCGAGCTGCGGAGCAGCCGGGACGAACAGCTCCACACCGCCCTGGAGCTGCTGACGGACCTGGTCGCAGGGGCGGACGCGCCCTCTCCAGGCAGGGAGGCCGCGCCTGGCCCCGGGGGAGACGCCGACGCCGATCCCGATCCCCGCGCGCCGGAATCCCGAAGGGCAGCGAGCGCAGATCCGCTTGTCGACAACCCCCTGGCAGCCAGGGAAACCGGCCCGAGCCCGGCCGTCCCGGTCCGTGTCCTGGTGCGTAACGGCACGGGCAACCCCGACCTGGCCGGGCTTCTGGCGGCCGAGCTCCGCTGGCGCGGCCTGGAGGTTTTAGAGTCTTCCACGGGTGAGGGCGGGCGGGAGCACTCGCAACTACTGGTCTACCGCGACCGCCCCGTGGCCGTGGAGCTTCTCACCCGGGTGCTGGGCCTTGGGCCCGAGGACGTGGTCCGCCTGCCGGACGATGGGCAGGATGTCGACCTGGAAATCCTTCTCGGAAGCGACTATAACACCTGCCGCTAACCCCCTGCCGCGCGCCCTGCGCCTGGCGCCTCGGGCTCTTGGCGTCTGCGTCAAAGCCTGGTATAATCACAGGCCGAGAAAGGCCCGTGGCAATGGGGAGCAATGGTCGAGATCTCGCGCACTCGTCTCCTGGCCGGCCTGGCCGTCGGCGTCCTGGCCGTCTCTTTTGCATCCATCCTGATCCGCCTGGCCCAGGCCGAGGGGATGCCCAGCCTGGCCATTGCGGCCTGGCGGCTTCTCGTGGCCTCCGCGGTTCTGCTGCCCTACGCCTGGGCCACGCGCCGCGCCGAGATCAGGGACCTCACCCGGCGCGACGTGGCGCTCCTGGCCCTGTCCGGCCTCTTCCTGGGGCTGCACTTTGCCGCCTGGATCGCGTCCCTGGGCTATACCTCCGTCGCCAGCTCGGTCGTCCTGGCGTCCACGGGCCCCATCTTTGTCGCGTTGGGCTCCTGGCTCTTCCTGCGCGAGCGGCCCGGCTCGCTCCTCGCCCTGGGCATCCTCCTGGCGGCGGCGGGCGGCATTGCCATCAGTTGGGCCGACTTTGGGCGAGGCGGCGACCATCTGCTGGGCGACCTGCTGGCCCTGACCGGGGGCGGCATGGTGGCCGGTTATCTGATCATCGGCCGGCGGGTGCGCGGCCGACTGTCGCTTTCGGCCTACGTGGCCCTGGTGTATGGCACGGGCATGCTGACCCTCCTGGCGGTCCTGCTGGCGGCGGGCGAGCCTCTCCTCGGCCATACGCCGGCCGCCTACGGCTTGGTTCTGGCCCTGGGCCTGGGGCCGCAGCTCGTGGGCCACAGCAGCCTGAACTGGGCTCTGCGCTACCTGTCGGCCACCTTTGTGTCCATCGTCATCCTGGCCGAGCCCATCGCCTCCAGCATCCTGGCCTACCTGATCCTGGCCGAGGAGATCACAGGGCCCACCGTGGCCGGCGGCAGCCTGGTGCTCGCCGGCATCTATATCGCCTCGCGGGCCGAGCTGGCGGGAGCCGGCCGGGGGTCGTGAGCCGCGTCTCGGGCGGCGGACAGGGGACCGGGCACCATGGCTGAACCGCGCGTCGACTACGATCGCATCGCTCCCGGCTACAACCGGCGTTTCGCCGCCAACGCTACCCGCGGGGTGGCAGTTGCCCTCCGCTCCCTGGCCCGGGAACTGGCCGGCGAGCCTGCCCGGGATCGGGAAACTCTTTCCATCCTGGAGGTGGGCTGCGGCACCGGGCACTGGCTGGCGAGCCTGGAGGGCGGCCACCGCCTCTGCGGCCTGGACCTGTCGGCAGGGATGCTCCAGCAGGCCCGGCAGCGCCCCGTGACCCTGGACCTCGTCCGCGGCCGTGCCGGGCGGCTGCCCTTTTCCGGCGGCACCTTTGACCTGGTGTACTGCGTCAACGCCATCCATCACTTTGACGACCGGCCCGGTTTCGTGGCCGAGGCCCGGCGCCTGTTGCGCGCCGGGGGCGCCCTGGCCGTGGCCGGCATGGATCCCCGGCGGGCGCGGGCGGGCTGGTACGTGTACGACTATTTTCCCGGCACCTACGAGGCCGACCTGGCCCGCTTTCCCTCGTGGGGTACCGTGGCCGACTGGATGATCGCCGCGGGCTTTGAGCGGCTGTCCTGGCGAACCGTGGAAACGATCTATGACGCCAAGGTCGGCCGCGCCGTGCTGCGCGATCCCTTCCTGGGCAAGGATGCCACCTCGCAGCTCACGCTCCTGGACGACGAGGCCTATGCCGCCGGCCTGGAGCGGATCGAGAGGGCCCTGGCAGCGGCCGAGGATTCCGGCCAGACCCTGACCTTTCCCACGGATCTGATGCTGGACATGCTGGTCGGCCGGCTGGGCGGCCCCGCGCCGGGAGTGCAGCCGGCTTCCCGGGCGCCATGAAGCTCCTCGACCTGCGGCTCCTCGGCGAAGCGGCCGCCGTGCGGCTGGCCCTGGCCCTGACGGTCCTCCTGGGCACCCTGGGCGGCATCGCCATCGTGGTCCAGGCCTGGCTCCTGAGCCGGGCAATCGCCCAGGTCTTTCTCGGGGGGCAGACGCTGGCCGGGGTGCAGACCTGGCTGCTCCTCTTCCTGGCCGTGGCCGGCCTGCGTGCCGGGCTGACCTGGAGCAGCGAGCTGGCCGCTCACCGCGTGGCCGACCGGGTGAAGGACGACCTACGCCGCCGCCTGGCGGCCCACCTCCTGGCCCTGGGCCCGGCCTACGTCCAGGGAGAACGCAGCGGCGAGCTGGCGGCCACCCTCGTCGAGGGCGTCGAGGCCCTGGATGCCTACTTTCGCCAGTACCTGCCCCAGCTTGCCCTGGCGGCCCTGGTGCCCCTGTCCGTGCTGCTCATCGTCTTTCCCCTGGACTGGGTCTCCGGGATCGTCCTCCTGCTCACCGCGCCCCTCATCCCCGTCTTTATGGTCCTCATCGGCCGCGCCGCCGAGGCACTGACCCGCCGGCAGTGGACCGCCCTGGGGCGCATGAGCGCCCACTTCCTGGACGTGCTCCAGGGCCTGGCGACCCTCAAGGCCCTGGGCCGCAGCCGGGAGCAGCTCCGGTCCATCGCCGCCGTCAGCGAGCGCTACCGTCGCACGACCATGGGGGTGCTGCGCGTCACCTTTCTCTCGGCCCTGGCCCTGGAGATGGTTGCCACGTTGAGCACGGCCGTCGTCGCCGTGCAGGTCGGCCTGCGGCTGCTGGGCGGGCACATCGCCTTCGAGCAGGCGCTCTTTGTCCTCGTCCTGGCGCCCGAGTTCTACCTGCCCCTGCGGCTCCTGGGGGTCCGCTTTCACGCCGGCATGCAGGGCGTCGCCGCCGCCCGCCGCATCTGGGAGGTGCTGGACGTGGAGCCCCAGGCCGCGAGGCGGGCCGCGCCTGTTCCCCCGGCCCCGCTGCCGGCCTCGCCCCTGCCCCTCGTCTTCGAGGACGTGCACCTGGCCTACGACGAGGGAGCGCGGCCGGCCCTGAAGGGCCTGTCGCTCTCCCTGGCGCCCGGCGAAACGGTGGCGCTGGTGGGCCCCAGCGGGGCGGGCAAGAGCACTGTCGCCTATCTCCTGCTGCGCTTCCTGGAGCCCGACCGGGGCACCATCACGGCGGGAGGCCGGCCCCTGGCAGCCCTGGATCCCGTGGCCTGGCGGCGGCAGGTCGCCTGGGTGTCGCAGAACCCGGCCCTTTTTTACGGGACCGTGGCCGATAACATCCGGCTGGCCCGTCCCTCCGCCACGCCCGACGAGGTCATCTGGGCGGCGCGCCAGGCCCGTGCCCACGAGTTCGTGTCGCGCCTGCCCCAGGGCTACGATACGCTCCTGGGCGAGCGAGGCGCCCGCCTGAGCGGCGGGCAGGCACAACGCCTGGCCCTGGCCCGCGCCTTCTTGCAGGATGCGCCCCTGCTACTCCTGGACGAGGCCACTGCCAACCTGGACCCCCAGGTGGAGCAGTCGATCCAGGAGGCGCTGGAGCGCCTGCTGCGGGGTCGCGCGGCGCTGATCATCGCCCACCGGCTGCACACCATCTACCGCGCCGACCGCATCCTGGTGCTGGACGGCGGGCGCGTCGTCGAAGAGGGCAGCCACGACGAGCTGTTGGCGCGGGGCGGGCTTTACCGGCGCCTGGTGACGGCCTACCGGGCGGAGGTGCCGGCGTGACCGCGCCGGGCCGCGCCGCGGCCGCCCGGGAAGGGGGGCCGGCCTGGCGCCTGCTGGCCCTGGCAGCGCCCTATGCGCGGCGCATGGCCCTGGCCGCGCTCCTCGGCTTCTTGACCGTGGCCAGCGGCCTGGGCCTCATGGCCACTTCGGCCTATCTCATCTCCCGCGCGGCCCTGCAGCCGTCCATCGCCGAGCTGCAGGTTGCCATCGTCGGCGTGCGCTTTTTCGGCATTGCCCGCGGCGTGGCCCGCTACCTGGAGCGGACCGTGTCCCACGACGTGACCTTCCGGCTCCTGGCCCGGCTGCGCGTCTGGTTCTATGCCGCCCTGGAGCCCCTGGCCCCTGCCCGCCTGTGGGCCTTTCGCAGCGGCGATCTCCTGGGCCGCGTCGTGGCCGACGTCGAGACGCTGGAGAACTTTTATCTGCGGGTCCTGGCGCCCCTGGCGGTGGCCCTGCTATCCTCTATCCTGGTCTTGCTGCTGCTGGGAAGCATGGATCCTCGCCTGGCCCTTGCCCTCCTGGGGTTTCTGATCCTGGCCGGCATCGCCCTGCCCCTCCTGGCCCGCGCCCTGGCCCGCTCCACGGGCAGAGGGATGGTGCAGGCGCGCGCGGAGCTCAACGCCGTCCTGGTGGAGGGCACCCAGGGCCTGGCCGACCTGCTGGCCCTGGGCGCGGGCGAGGAGCACCTGGCCCGCACGCAGCGCCTGGGCCGCCGGCTGGGCGAGCTCCAGGGGCGCATGGCCCGGGTGACCGGCCTGGAGCGCGCCCTCTCGGGCCTGCTGGTCAATGCCGCCACGGTGGCCGTGGTGGCGGTCGCCATCCCCCTCGTCACGGCCGGGCGCCTGGACGGGGTCAACCTGGCGGTGGTGGCCCTGGCCGTCATAGCCGGGTTCGAGGCCCTTCTTCCCCTGCCGGCTGCCTTCCAGGCGATGGGGGCCAACGCCGAGGCCGCGCGGCGGCTGTTCGAGATCGTGGACGCCGAGCCGGAAGTGACGGATCCGCCGCGCCCGGCGGCGCCGCCTGTGGAGGCCGGCCTGCGGGTAGAGGATCTGCACTTTGCCTACGATCCGGCCGCGCCCGGCGCCCCCGAGGTCCTGGCGGGCATCAGCTTCTCGGTGCCGCAGGGCGGCCTGGTGGCCGTCGTCGGGCCGAGCGGCGCGGGCAAGTCGACCCTCGTCGGCCTGCTGCTGCGTTTCTGGGAATATCGCCGGGGCAAGATCCGGATCGGAGAGCGAGAGCTGCGGGAGCTGGCCCAGGAGGAAGTGCACCGCCTGGTGGCCGTCGTGGCCCAGGAGGCGCATCTGTTCAACGCCACGGTCCGCGAGAACCTGCTCCTGGCGCGGCCCGGCGCCTCCGAGGCCGAGATGGTCGAGGCCGCCCGCCAGGCGCGCATCCACGACGAGGTCGCGGCGCTGCCCGAGGGCTATGATACGTGGATCGGCGAGCAAGGGCTCCGCCTCAGCGCCGGTCAGCGCCAGCGCCTGGCCATCGCCCGGGCAATCCTCAAGGACGCCCCTCTCCTCCTCCTGGACGAGCCCACCGCCAACCTGGACGCCCTGGCCGAGCAGGAGGTGCTGGCCAGCATCCGCGCCCTGGCCGCCGGCCGCACCACCCTTTTGGTCACCCACCGCCTGGCCGGCCTGGAAGCCGCCCGCGAGATCCTGGTGCTGGACGGCGGGCGCGTCGTCCAGCGCGGGACCCACGCCAATCTGCTGCAGGCCGACGGTCCCTATCTGCGCATGTGGCGGCTGCAGAACAGCGAGATAGGGTGATCCCGGTACGACTGCCGGTTAGCTCAGCTGCTGCACAGCCGTGTCAAAGAGGGTTTGCAGCTTCTCGTACAGGCTGGCCGGCAGCCGCTCGCCCGACTGGCGGCGCAGCGCCTTCTTGAGGCCCTTGGTGCTGACCACGGGCCGCGGTGCGTCGGCGATCTGCAGGTCGGCGCGCGGGCTGTAGAACACGAGGACGTTCTGGATATCGACGTCCTCGGCGATGCCGTTCTTCTCGATGAACTCTTGCAGGCTCGCCACCTGGCTGTCACCCTCCTGGAAGGGCCGGCCCAAGCCCTCTTCGGCCATAAAGCGCACGAGGCGTGCCGCGCTGAACTTGCGCTGGAACCTGTTGCCGTCGTAGCTGATGGCGCCGTCCTGCCCCAGGGCGGTGAGGACGTAGAGCCCCGTGGGCCCAAGGAGGACGTGGGGGGCGGGCAGCCAATAATTGTAGAGACGATACTTGTCGTCAAACCCCTTCAGCCCCTGGGCCAGGGCCACGTCGGCCCGCGGCTGCTTGATCCAGCGGTTCATGTTCATCGTGCCGATGCTGGAAGCCACCAGCCCCACCAGCAGACAGGCAAACGATATCCAGACCATGGGCATGTCGCGGACGGTCAACGAGATGATCAGCCCCGCGGTGAGAAAGCCCAGGCCGACGAGGGTTGCGATCTTGCCCACGCGCTCTCCGCGGGCCACTTTTCTTTCATTCGTGATAATTTGCATGATTTATTCCTGGTAACACCTCAGTACGAGACAGGCGTTCTGCCCACCGAGCCCGAAAGAGTTGGACAGGGTGGTGCGAACGCCGGCCTTGCGTGCCACGTTGGGCACATAGTCCAGGTCACATTCGGGGTCGGGGACCTCGTAATTGATGGTGGGGT
>JAAYZQ010000398.1 GCA_012514775.1 Anaerolineaceae bacterium | reverse complement strand
TGGGCGTCTACCCCAGCCCCCTCCTGCGGGCCATCCAGGGGGCCATTGCGGGGCTGCTGTAGCAGGTTGAAGCACTGAAACACTGAAACACTGAACAAGATGGGGCCACTGATGATGGGGGTGATGGGCAGTCTGCCCATTATGATCTAGTTAAGATCATCCTTCTATCCAATCGTAGACAAAATAGACAAAATAGACAGTAGACAGACCTATTTTTTGTCTACGATTCATCGAAATCCCTTCCACCTGTCCTGTCCTTTCCCCGTTGTCTATTTGTCTACGTGTCTATTTGTCTATTTGTCTACGATTCGCCCTCGTCAGCGCCGGGCACGTAGTAGCGTAGGGCCCGCTCCTTCTTGTGGCTGGCCAACACCCCGGCGGCCACCAGTTGTTCCGCATGGAACCTCGCCTCGCCGGTGCCCAGGCCCCGCAGGAAGCGGGCGATGTCGGCGGCGCTCAGGCCGTCGGGGTACCTGTCCGTGCCCTGCCAGCGCCTGACGGCCTTGACCACCTTGTCCTCGATCTCGGCCTGGGGCGAAACGTCCAGCTCGGTCACCTGCTCGTAGAGGCGGTGGGCATACAGCCGCCAGCGCTCGACGATCTCCTGGGCCCTGGCCCAGTGGCGCAGCTCGATGATCCCCCCGTTCTCCAGGCTGGCCATGAGGGCTGCCACCCGCAGGCCCTTCTCGTGCAGCCGGCCATAGTTGCCGTCCAGGTCCGTCAGCTCGCTCTCCCGGGCCAGGGCCAGCACGGCCATGTTGTATCGCTGCACCGCGGCCCGGACGCCCTCGCCCAGCGTGCACTTTTGCGGGCTGGGGTGATCGGACGTCACGATCTTTTCCCCGGTGGAGGCCCCGATTCCGTTCACCTGGTCCTTGATGTGCACCGTGGGCAGCCCCAGCCGCCGGTGCCAGTCCACCAGGGGGGCCATCAGCTCCGGGGGGTTGGGCCGCTGGCCCTCCGGAAACTGGGTCGCCAGCACCTCGTTCCAGGGCGGGGTGATAAAGGCAAAGCGCGCCAGGAAGCCGTCGCCCCAGAGCTGCGTCCCCCTCCTGGCCACCGGCCGCAGGTCGGCGGGCGTCAGGTTGGCGATGAGGGCCAGGTAGGGCAGCTTGACCACCTCGTCGCCCCGGGCGATGGTCGACCGGGCATAGTCCTCCGGGCAGTCGTCAAGGGCGCGCAGCAGCCCGCGAAAGTCGGCCATGACCCCATCGGTGCGGGCCATGCTCGCCAGCCAGGAGCCAAACTCCTCGGCGTACCAGCCGCGCTGGCCGCAAAAGCCCAGGCGCATCGTGGCCGCCTGCCGTTCCTCCCCGTCCATGCCGGCCAGGTTGACCGGCAGCCCGCCGCCCGCCAGGGCGCGCACGAACGCCTGCGGGGTGGCCTCGTCCGCCGCCAGGAGATAGCTGAGGCCGCAGGCCCGCAGCAGCCCCCGGGCGATCTTGGTCGCGCTCGACTTGGCGTGCATGGTCGTCCGGCCGGCCAGGAGAAAGTACAGGTTGGTGTAGCGGGGCTCGCCATAGTCGACGCACACCCGGCGCGCAGCCACGGTAGACAGCAGCCACAGGGCGCAGGCCTCGTGAAACCCGCCAAAGCTCCGGGGGCTCCAGGTGCGGCTGGAGGCGACATAGTCGTCCAGCCAGCGGCAAGCGTCGCGGCCCAGGTCCGGGGGCAGCCGGGCGTCCTCGGGCAGGGGCTGAAACCCGTGCTCGGCCTCCCTGCCCGGGAGCCCGCCCCCTGTCGGAGCCGGCGCCCGGATGACGACGGCCGTCCTCTGCCCGCCGCCGGGCACGGCTCGGGGCTGCTCCCGGCCGGCGTCCAGGCCGCTCCTCAGGGTGGCCCGCGCCTCCCGCTCCTCCAGCCCGGCGGCCAGGGCCGCGGCCAGGAGCCGGCGCTCCACCTCCCCCCGGTCCAGGAGCCCCGCGCCCACGAGCTGGCCCAGGGCAAAGGCAGCGGCGTTGAGCGTGTCGTTGCGGGTGCCGGCGGGGGCCCCCGCCATCCGGGCCACCTCGGCATCCAGGGCGGCGAGGGCGTAGGCCGCGGTCCGGCGCGGGGCGTCGCCCGCCAGGAGCGCGGCCAGCGCCCGGGGCAGCGGGATGGGGTCGCGGTCCCGGGGCGAGATCTCCCAGGTGTAGGTCGTGCCATCGGCCAGGGTCGAGGGCGGCAGCACGACGTACCCCCCCACGCCCCGGGTGTCGATGCCCGGGCCCAGCCGCCCGGCCGTGTTGCCCGGGGCGGGGTCGGGGGCGGCAAAGAACAGGTGCCGGCCGCCGCTGGGCGTCCTGCTCGTGGGCGTGGCCGGCCCGGCGCCGCCGTCCAGGCCCAGCCGGGCCGCCAGGGCGGCCCAGCTCGCCACGCCGTCGGCCCCACCCTTGACGTCCAGGTCGACGACGAACAGGCCCGAGGGCCCACACGCCAGGCCGACGTTGGCCCCTGGCCAGCGACTCCACCAGTCCCGGATCGTCCCCTCGCCGGCCGTGGCCTTGTGGGGCCAGTCCCGCAGGAGGGGGCGCTTGTCGCCCGGCCGGAGGGGATGGACGGCCCACCCCAGGCGGGCATAGGCCAGGGCGGCGGCGAGGAGTATGTTCTGTCCGCTCATGAGGCTGCGCGCCCGGCGGCATGGCAGTTGTCTACGACGTGCACCGATGGTTCGAACATGCGAATCCTTTCCCCTCTATTACAGCACGTCTTTGGCCCTCTGTCTAGGACGAAATTGGCGAATTTTTGGCATTCGTCTTTTCCAGCAGGTGGCGGGGAACAGTATAGCACAAATGTTCGGATTTGTCGAGCCCCCAGTTTTGGTGTGGGGGAAAATTTAATGTTGGGGGAGGAGTGCCGCTATGGGAAGTACGTCAAGGTTGTTTCTGCAAACGTGTCCGATCTGGTACTACGCGCCACTGGATGTGCTGTAGGTGATGGGGCCAAGTAGCTGCTAGGCCACGAGGATATGACCATCGTGCGGGAGTGCGTCAAGATCGCGGCCCGGGATGCGAAGGAGATGTATCGCTCACCGCTGGATGCG
>JAAYZQ010000397.1 GCA_012514775.1 Anaerolineaceae bacterium | reverse complement strand
CTGACAAGTCGCCGTCCCGGCCCCCGACAAGTCGGGGAGTCCATGTGGTGTGCCGGGCCAGAGTCCCCGACTTGTCGGGGGGTTGCGTGCCGGGAGCCGGCCTGGACCGGACTTGTCGAAACGCCCGTTTGCCGGTAAAATGGCCGGGCAATCAGGGCCGGTACCGCGTGCCGGCCACTCCAACGAGGGAGGAAAAATCATGCTTGAACGTGCCCGCGGGCTGGCCGACCAACTGAGCGCCTGGCGCAGAGAGATCCACATGTACCCCGAGCTGGGATTCCAGGAGAAGCGTACCTCGGCCCTGGTGGCCGGCGTCCTCGAATCCCTGGGCTATCGCACCCGCACCGGCGTTGGTCGCACGGGCGTCGTCGGCGAGCGGGGCGAAGGGCAGCCCATCGTCGCCATCCGGGCCGACATGGACGCCCTGCCCTTGCAGGAGATGAACGACGTGCCCTATGCCTCGCGGGTGCCGGGCGTGATGCACGCCTGTGGGCACGACGCCCACACGGCCATGCTCCTGGGGGTGGCCACGCTCCTGGCCCGGGAATCCTTTCCGGGCACCATCCGGCTCCTCTTCCAACCGGCCGAAGAAGTGGCCGACGACGAAGGCATCAGCGGCGCGCCGCGCATGATCGAGGACGGCGCCATGGTGGGCGTGGGGGCCGTGCTGGCCCTGCACGTCGACAGCTTCTTGCCCGTGGGCGACGTCGTCGCCGAGGGAGGCCCGGCATCGGCCGGGGTCGACACCCTCTATGCCACCATCCTGGGCCAGGGCGGCCACGGCGCTTCACCCCACCGCGTGGTCGATCCCATCTACCTGATGGGCCACGTCATCCTGGCCTTGCACGGCATCGTCTCCCGCCGCCTGAACCCCTTCGACCCGGCCGTGGTGAGCATCGGCTCCATCCGGGGCGGCGACGCCGAGAACGTCATCCCCGAGCGGGTGGAGCTCATGGCTACCATGCGCTACATGCAGCCAGAGGTCCAGGCCAAGCTGCACGCCGAGGTGGAGCGTGCTCTGTCCGTCGCCCGGGCCCTGGGCGGCGACTACGAGCAGCGCATCGTCATCGGCTATCCGCCCGCCCTCAACGACGACGGGGTGGCCCGCTGCATCAAAGAAGTGGCGGCCGATCTGCTGGGGGCCGCGCACCTGAAGCCGCTGGCCAAGCACCTGGGCGCCGAGGATTTTGGCTTCTTTGGCGCCCTGGCACCCGCGGCCATGTTCTCCCTGGGCAGCGAGATCGAGGGAGACCGGCGCCGCGCCCACAGCCCCACCTTTGACGTGGACGAGCGCTGCCTGCCCATCGGCAGCGCCATCCTGGCGGAGGCGGCGCTCCGGCTGCTGGCCCGCGGCTAGGGGGTCATGGGGGCGATTTATCGCCCAAGCGCGCTGAAGCGCGCACTACGAACGGGCATGCCGACGGGCTGTTGGCAGGTTGTCGGAGAGGCGCTTGCTGGCAGGTTCGTAGTGGGCGATTCATCGCCCAACAGCCGCGCTGAAGCGCGCACTACGAACGGGCTTGCCGACGGGCTGTTGGCAGGTTGTCGGAGAGGCGCTTGCTGGCAGGTTCGTAGTGGGCGATTCATCGCCCAACAGCCGCGCTG
>JAAYZQ010000396.1 GCA_012514775.1 Anaerolineaceae bacterium | reverse complement strand
TTGCCTCTGCCCTCCCCCTAATGCTCCCCTTGGTGACTAGGCATGGACGGGGGGAGGGCAGGCAGGCACGCAAGAGCGGCCCCGGGGCTCGCGAGTCCGACTTGGCCCTTTCGCTCGGTCCGGATCGCCAGATCCGGACCTTTTCCCGCCGGATATAGCGATCCGGCGGGAGTGATAGGTGCGCATGGCTGCCATACCGAGAATTGCTGTTCGGAAAACTTTTTGGCTTGCGCAAAAACGTGATCCGGGGTATAATGACGTAGCATACCCCAGCACCGGCTGCTGAACCGGGAGGAGGAGAAGCATGACCCAGGAAGGCGCCGAAGTCAGGTCGTATGAGCACTCCATCGCCGAGGTGGACCGTATCCGCGACATCATCTTTGGCTCCCAGATGCGGAGTTACGAGCAGCAGTTCAAGCGCGTCGCCTGGCAGTTGGAGCAGATTAACAAACAGTTGGAGGAGCTGCGGGCCAGCCTGAATCGCCAGCGGGCCGACCTGGAAGGGCAGACCCTCAAACTGCAGGAGGCGACGGAACAGGCCCAAAAGGACATGGAACGCACCCTCTCAAAGCAGATCGCCCAGTTGCGCGCCGGGATGGACAAGCAAGGCGCCGACCTGGGCACCCAACTCCGCGACCAGGTCGCCGAGCTCTCCAGGAAGGACGAGGCGCTGCGCAGTGAGTTCATCAACGCCTTCGACTCGCTGGAGGCCGAGAAGACCAGCCGGGGTCACCTGGGCGACCTCCTCGTGGAGATGGGCACGCGGCTGAAACAGCAGGCGGACCTCACGGACCTTCTAGGACAACTGGCGCAAGCACCGGCCGAGCAGACCAAGTAGCCCGGCCCGATAGTCGGGCCCCTGGCCCGAACACCACTCAGAGGAAACGTGTTGTCAAGCGATGGGCCTCGCTCGCCTCATGACAGCGCACCAGATGCGCGCGGGAACCTGCAGGAACTGCGGGACATCTTGCTGAGGGAAGATGAGGCGTACCTGACGGAAGCCGTGCAGACGGTGCTGGCCGAGGCGACGGCCGCCCGGGTCGACGCCTCCAAGGACGAGATGGCCGAGGCCCTGGCCCCCGTCCTGGGCCAGGCCATCCGCGTCCAGCTCAAGGAGTCCCAGTCCGACATCATCGACGCCCTCTATCCCATCATCGGCAAGGCCATCCAGCGCGCCGTGGCCGAGGCCATGCGCTCCCTCGCCCAGCGCGTCGACGAGGGACTGCGGAGCACCTTCAGTCTCAAGAGGGTCACGCGCCGCATCCGGGCCCGGATGCAGGGTATTCCGGAGTCGGAGCTCTTGCTGCGGGAGGCCCTCCCCTACCAGGTACAGCAGGTCTTTTTGATCCACCGCGACTCGGGCGTGCTGCTCGAGCACCTGTCGCGCGAACCGGCCCAGGCAAAGGACTCGGACCTCATCGGCAGCATGCTGACCGCCATCCGCGACTTTGCCGAGGACACGTTCGGCACAGAGCACGAGGGTGGGCTCGGGCAGATCCAGTACGACGACCTGTCGATCCTCATCGAGCCGGGCCACCGGGCGTACCTGGCCGTCGTCGTCGAAGGCTTTGAGCCCGAGGGCTTTCGCCATCGAATGCGCACCGCCCTGAGCGCCGTCCATCGAGACTGGGGCACGGTCCTGGAAAAGTATGACGGCGACGCCTCGCGGCTTGATGGCGTGGAGGAGCACCTGCATCCCCTGCTGGCCGCCGATCCGCCGGGCGCGGGTGAGGCAGCCAGGCAGCGCTCGCCGTGGCTGGTCCTTGGCGGCGCGGGGGCGGCCCTGGTGCTGTGTGCCAGCCTGGGATGCCTGGGCGTGTGGTGGCTGGCGTGGGGACGGCCCACACCCACGGTCCAGGCGCTGGCCCCCACCGCCACGGCGACCGCCACCAGCACGGCCACGCCCGTGCCCCCGTCGCCGACCGACACCGCCAGCCCGACGGCCACCAGCACGCCGACCAGCACGCCATCTCCCACGCAGACGCCGGAGCCTTCGGCCACGGAGGCACCGACCGCCACGGCCACGCCGCGGCCCGCCGCGACCCCACCTTACGTCGGGGTGATGATCGGCAACGTGAGGCTGCGGGCCGAGCCGCAGGTGAACAGCGAGATGACGGGCGTCAGCGTCGACCAGGCCCGGCCCGTCGAGATCCTTGCCATCTACGAGGACTGGTACTTCATCCGCTGGCCTCCGGGCCAGGCGAGCGGGCAATCGGGCTGGGTGCCGGGCCGGTGGGTGGGATTGTTTGGCGCGCCGCCCCCAGCCATCATCACGCCAGAACCGTAGCGCGCCGGGTATGCTTTG
>JAAYZQ010000395.1 GCA_012514775.1 Anaerolineaceae bacterium | reverse complement strand
TTGCTGGCCTACGCCCCTGTTCTGCCCTTGGCCCTTCTTGGCGCCAGGGAGATGTGCCATTCTCGTGCGTGGCATGCCCGATTTCCGGTGGTCTGGGTGCTTCTTGTTCCACTGCTCGCCTACGCACCCGTTAGCGTTCAGCGCCGCCTACCCGAAGGAGCTTGGGTGGCCACGGTGATACTTGCCGTAATCGGCCTGCAGGCCCTGCGGCGGGGCAGGGCGTGGTATACTGCTGCCGTCCTCTTCATGACGCTGCCCTCGACGCTGCTGCTTCTGGTTGAGACGGGCTCCCTGGCAGCACAGCCCGCCGAGCCTTTCTTCCGTCGCGCCGAGGAAGTGGCCGCATTCCAATGCCTGGCGAATCAGGAGCAAAGGGACGTGGTGGTGCTCGCTTCCTACGAAACGGGGAATGCCCTTCCCGCCTGGTCACCGGTCTTTGTCGTCGTGGGCCATGGGCCCGAGAGTGCGGGAATGGCCGAACTACTGCCCAGGATCAAGTCTTTTTATGACATCGATACCCCGGCAGGTGCGAGGCTCGCGCTTCTCCAGGACTTGAGAGTAGATTACGTGTTCTGGGGGCCGCACGAACGGGCACTGGGCGACTGGGATCCAACAACCTGCGATTTCCTGTCGACCTATTGTCAGGCCGGTCCCTATCTCATCTTGAGTACGCAATGAGGCAACGCCCATCTAGCTCGTAACCGAGGAAGAGGTCAATGCTGAAGGGCAGCAAGATCGCAATCGTCATGCCCGCCTACAACGCGGAAAAAACTCTCAAGAGGACCTATGACGAGATCCCCCACGAGATAGTGGACGACATTATCCTTGTGGACGATGGAAGCCGGGATCACACTGCCGACGTTGCCAGGAGCCTTAACCTTCGGACTATCATCCACCCCCAGAACCGCGGCTATGGAGCCAATCAGAAAACGTGCTATCGGGCAGCCCTCGACCTCGGAGCCGACATTGTCATCATGCTCCATCCTGACTACCAGTATACCCCGAAACTAATCATGGCCATGGCTTCCCTCGTCGCTTCCGACCTCTTTGACTGCGTCCTCGGGTCACGGATCCTGGGCGTAGGTGCTTTGAAGGGCGGCATGCCACGTTACAAGTACATCTCCAACCGTGCCCTGACCTTCGTGCAGAACATCTTGTTGCAGCACAAGCTGTCCGAGTACCACACCGGCTACCGAGCCTTTTCCCGTGATCTCCTGGAGGCCCTGCCCTTTGAGTTAAACTCGGACGATTTTGTCTTTGACAACCAGATGTTAGCGCAGATCATATACCACGGCTACCGTGTGGGCGAAATTTCGTGCCCCACACTGTATATTGAAGAGTCGTCTTCAATCAACTTTCGCAGATCTGTGATCTATGGTCTTGGTGTCCTCAAGACATCGGTTCTCTTTCGCCTGAACAAGTGGGGGTTGGTGTCGAGCAGGCTCTTTGCCCGACGATCATAACCTGAAGTCCTGGTGGGACCTGATTCTCTCTTGTCAAAGGCGCCGAATGTGGTAGAATGGGGAGCAGGCAATCCTGGTAGGGAGGTCGGCCAGTGATGGTGGCAATATCGCGAAGGGAGAGGCAGTGGGCGCTACGCTGGGCGATTGCCGTCGTTGCCCTGAGTTGCCTGCCCTACCTGCTCGCCTGGGCGCTGGCTCCCGACGGCACCCGCTACACCGGCCTGCTCCTCAACCCCCTGGACGGCGCATCGTACTATGCCAAGATGCAACAAGGGGCCCGAGGCGACTGGCTCTTTCACCTGCCATTCACACCCGAGCCCCACGAGGGTTCCCCCATCTTTTTGTTTTACCTCGCCCTGGGGCACCTATCGCGCCTCCTGTCACTGCCCATCCCCCTGGTCTATCATTTGGCCCGCGCAGCGGCGGGGCTCTTCTTGCTGCTCGTGGCCTATGACTTTATCGCCCGCTTTATCGAGCGGACGTCCCTGCGCCGGGCGGCCTTTGGCCTGCTGTCCGTTTCAGCCGGGTTTGGCTGGCTGCTGGTCCTGTGGGGTGTTCT
>JAAYZQ010000394.1 GCA_012514775.1 Anaerolineaceae bacterium | reverse complement strand
GCTGGAGCTGCTCATCCGCCGCAACCGCCCCGGCTACCGGCCGCCCTTCGAGCTGCTGGACTTTCACGTCCTGGTCCGCGACGGCCACGCGCCGGGGGAGCCCAACGGCATGGGCAAGGGCGCCATGGCCGCCGAGGCCACCGTCAAGGTGCGCGTCGGCGCCGAGGTCATCCACACCGCCGCCGACGGCAACGGGCCGGTCAACGCCCTGGACGCCGCCGTGCGCAAGGCGCTGTTGCCCTTCTACCCCGCCCTGGCCGGCGTCCACCTGACCGACTACAAGGTGCGCATCCTCGACGGCGAGGCGGGGACGGGCGCCCTGACGCGGGTGCTCATCGACTCGTCCGACGGCGAGCGGGCGTGGAGCACCGTAGGCAGCTCGCCCAACATCATCGAGGCCAGTTGGCAGGCCCTGGCCGACAGCCTGGAGTACGCCCTGCTGCAGGCCGGCGGCTGAGCGCACGCCCCCGGCCGGCGCCATTTGACAGTCCATGCCGCTTGTGGTATTATCGCGGCCAATTGAATAGCACTGGATGAGACCGGCTCATCAAGAGAGGTGGAGGGACCGGCCCTTTGAAACCTCGGCAACCAGGGTGCTCGTGCAGCCATGGTGCCAACTCCGGCAGACCCGCGGCGGGATCTGGAAGATGAGAGCAAAGCCGAATTCGCAGAGCCTCTTCGACTGGCACAGCCCGCAGGAGAGGCTCTTTTGTCTCTCCGTGTCGCCTCTCCCGTGAGCCATCCGCCCAGGAGCCGATCACAGAGAGGAGACACACATGAACGACGGCAGTTCGACCCAGGCGGTGCACGCCGGCGAGGCCAGGCCCAAGCCCTACGGCGCCCTGGCGACGCCCATCCTGCAGACTTCGACCTATACCTTTCGGGACACGGCCGAGATCGTGGCCTTCATGGAGGCCAAGGCCGCCGGCGACGGGCCGGTGCGCGACGAGTACGGCCGCTACAGCAACCCCACCCAGGCCGTGGCCGAGGCCAAGCTGGCTGCCCTGGAGAGCGCGGAGGGCGCACTCCTCTTTGCCAGCGGCATGGCGGCCATCACCACCACCATGGCCACGCTCCTGTCGAGCGGCGACCACCTGGTGCTCATCCGCGACTGCTACCACCGCACCCGCGAGTTTGCCCTTACCTTCTTACAGCGGTGGGGCATCGAGACGACGCTGCTGCCCGCCGCCGAGGCGGCCGCCCTGCCCGGCCTGGTGCGCCCCGAGACGCGCCTGGTCTTTTGCGAGCTGCCGACCAACCCCTACCTGCGCGTGGTCGACCTGGCCCGCGTGGCCGACGTGGCGCGGGGCTGCGGCGCCCTGACCGTGGTGGACAGCACCTTTGCCACCCCCCTCAACCTGCGGCCCCTGGCCCTGGGCGCCGACCTGGTCATCCACAGCGCGACCAAGTACCTGGGCGGCCACAACGACCTGCTGGCCGGCGTCGTCGCCGGGCCGCGCCGGCTCCTGGACCGCCTTGAAAAGGCGCGGGGCGTCATGGGCGGCATCAGCAATCCCCACGACGCCTACCTGCTCATCCGCGGCCTGAAGACCCTGGCCCTGCGCGTGGCGCGGCAGAACGAGAACGGCCTGGCGGTGGCCCGCTTCCTGGCCGGCCATCCGGCCGTGCGCCGCGTCCACTATCCGGGCCTGCCCGGACATCCCGACCACGGCACGGCCTGCCGCCAGATGGCCGGCTTTGGCGGCGTGGTCAGCTTTGAGCTGGACGGCGACCGTGAGGCGGCGGGGCGGTTCGTCGACCGGCTGCGCCTGCCCTACATCGGCCCGACGCTGGGCGGCGTGGAGAGCATCGTCGAGCAGCCTTCGCGCCTCTTTGCCCTCGATCCCGCCGAGAGCCGCGCCGCCGGCCTGGCCGACAGCCTGGTGCGCTATGCCCTGGGCATCGAGGACGCCGCCGACCTCATCGCCGACCTGGAGCAGGCCCTGGCGGGCGTGGGCTGAGCCGGCGGCCCGCGCCGCCCATCCCCACCCGTAACCTTTTCCGTCCCGTTCCGTCTAGATAGTGCGTGGGGCTGTCGTAGTCATATCCCATGCACCGTCAATCCGGGGCGGATCGAGTGCGAACGACATTCTGCACAGGGAAAGGAGTTCGGGAATGAGAAACAAAGGATGGGCTTTGGTGTTGGTAGCGGTGCTCCTGGCAATGGCCGCAACCCCGGTCCTCGCCGACAGGGCGAGCAACGGCCCGGGGGAGATGCAGATCAAGCCGGTGGAGCAGTTTCGGTGGCGAACGTCGAACACGATCTTTAGCCTGGTGGGCGCCGTCACGGCCGTGGGCGAGGACTCGATCACCGTCCTGGTGCACGCCGGCAACCGCAACGTGAAGGACTATGTGGGGCTGGAGCTGACCCTGCTGGTGGACGAGGACACAAAGTACATGCAGTGGACCGAGGAGGGGAGCGTACCTGCCTCCCTGGCCGAGGTCATGGTGGACGATTACGTGAACGTCCACGGCAAGGTGCTGGAGGGCGTCTACACGGCCAAGCGGATCACGATCGACGTGCCCGTGTACTGCCTTACGTCCGCCGAGTAGCGAGGCGCGCCCCGGATTCGCGACCATCGAGTGAACGAAGCGCGGGAGCCTCCCCGGGATCGACCCGGGGAGGCTCCTTGCTGTGACCTCTCCCCCCGGCCCCCTCCCCTGCGAGGGGAGGGGGGACTGACCTCTCCCCCCGGCCCCCCTCCCCTGCGAGGGGGAGGGGGAGGCGCATGGCGCGCCTTCCGCAACAGCCGGTCACGTAGGGGCGGCGCTTGCCGCCGCCCCGTGTTTCAGTATCCTCTGCGGATCGAGCCTCTGGTGGAACTGGGTGGCAGAACAACGGATGGGGAAAACAACGGAGGTTTCAGTATCCTCCGCGGATCGAGCCTTTGGTGCAACTGGGTGGCAGAACAACGGATGGGGAAGACAACGGAGGTTTCAGTATCCTCTGCGGATCGAGCCTCTGGTGG
>JAAYZQ010000393.1 GCA_012514775.1 Anaerolineaceae bacterium | reverse complement strand
TCGCCTGGGGCCTGGAGAACCTGGGCCTGCCCCCGGCCGAGATCCGCGCCCGGGTGGAGGCCGCCCTGGCGCTGTTCCGCCTCGAGGGCCTCCGCGGGCGGCCGCCGGACGGGCTCTCGGGCGGCGAGAAGAAACGCGTGGCCCTGGCCTCGGTGCTGGCCACGCGGCCGGCGGTCATCATCCTCGACGAGCCCCTGGGCGGGCTGGACCCGGCCGGCCGCGACGAGGTTCTGGCCGCCCTGTCCACGCTGCGCAGCGAGCTGGACGCGACCATCGTCATGACCGAGGGCGATCCCGAGGCGGTGGCGGCCTTTGCCCGGCGCCTGGTGGTGCTGGAGCGCCCGGGCAACGGGGGGGCGAGGGTGGCGCTCGAGGGCCCGCCGGGGACCGTCTTTCGCCAGGTGGAGCGCCTGGAGGCCCTGGGTGTCGAGGTGCCTCAGCTCGTCCGCGTGGCCGGCGGACTTAATCGCCGCCTCGGCACCGAGTTCGATTTCTCCACGGCCGGCGAGGCGCGGAAAGCATTGGCGGCGTACCTTGGCGGATAGGGCAACCCTTGAGCACGGAACAGCAGCACCCTCCCAGGCGGGCGATATCGTCGACGTCGCCGGCCTGTGGTTCTGGTACGAAGGCGGACCCCCGGTGCTGCGCGGCCTCGACCTGCGAGTGCCTGCCGGCCAGCTCCTGGCCCTGGTGGGGGCCAACGGCTCGGGCAAGACGACGCTGGTCAAGCACCTGAACGGCTTGTTGCGCGCCCGCCGCGGCACGGTGCGCGTGGCCGGCCTGGATGCTACCCGGCACCCGGTGGGCGAGATGGCTCGCCAGGTTGGCTTTCTCTTCCAGCATCCCGAGCAGCAGATCTTTGCGGCGACCGTGGAACAGGAAGTGGCCTTTGGCCCGCGCAACCTGGGCCTGCCCGCCGCAGAGGTGCGCGAGCGGGTGGCCGCGGCCCTGGCCCGGTTCGAGCTGGAGCCCGCGGCGGCACGCCCCCCGGCCATCCTCGGCTATGGCCTGCGGCGCAAGGTGACCCTCGCCTCGCTGGCGGCCATGGACCCGCCGGTGCTGGTGCTGGATGAGCCGACGGTGGGCCTCGATGCCCACGGCCGCCGCGAGATGCTGGCCTGGGTGGCCGAATTGCACGGCCGCGGCCGGACCATTGTCCTCGTAACCCACGATATGGGCCTGGTGGCGCGCTGCGCGGAGCGTGTGGTGGTACTCCACGCCGGAGAGATCCTGGGCGACGGGCCGCCGGGGGCCATCTTCCGGGACGAGGCGCTGCTGGCCCGGGCCTCCCTTGCCCCGCCGCCGGTGGTGGCCCTGGCCCGGGCGCTGCAATCCAACGGGTTCCGGGGCGAAGGCCTGACCGTCGAGGCCTTTTGCGACGAGTACGCCGCCCTGGCGGGAGAGAACCGTGAGCCAGCGTTTTGACGTCTACCTGGCGGGCGACTCCTGGCTGCACCGCCTGGATCCCCGGGCCAAACTGTGGGCCGTGCTGCTAGCCGGCCTCACGGGGCTCCTCTTCCGGCACCTGGCCGTGCTGGCAGCCTTGCTCCTGGTGGTGCACCTGGGCCTGATCGCGGCGCGCATCCCCGCCGGGCGGATTCGCTGGCTGTGGGCGCGGCTCGTGCCGCTGTTGCTCCTCATCCTGGTCCTGCAGCCCCTCTTTGCGCCCGGCCCTGGCCCCGACCTGCTCCGTCTTGGCCCGCTGCGGCTGACGGTCGCCGGCATCCTGGAAGGGGTGAGCTTTGCCCTACGGGCCGGGGCGCTCACTTTCCTGGCGGCGCTCCTGCTGCTGACCACCGACCCCTCGCGGCTGGTGCAGGCCATGGTCAAGCTGGGCGTGCCCTACGCCTGGGGACTGACCGTGGGGCTGTCCATCCGCTACCTGCCGACCACCTACGGCCTCCTGGTGACGGTCCGCGAGGCGCAGCAAGCGCGGGGCTGGGTGCTCGAGCGGGGCAACCTCTTCCGGCGGGCGCAGGCCTACGTGCCCATCCTGGTGGCGACGATCATTGCCGCGCTGCGCCTGAGCGACAACCTGGGCCTGGCCCTGGCGGCCCGCGGCCTGGGGTACCCCGCGCAGCGGACGACCATGATCGACCTGACCTTCGGCGCTCGGGACTGGGCGGCGGTGATCCTGGCCGGCCTGGCCTTTGCCGGGCTCATGGCCGTGCGCTACGGCCTGGGCTTTGGCGGCCGGCCGTGGTAGGCTAGCCGAAGCGAAAGAACCGGCCGGCGATGCGCCGCACGAGCCAGCGGGGCCCCAGCCGGCTGGCGGCAAAGGCGAGGATGGCCCACACCAGGCCGGGGACAAAAAACGCGCGCCGCCGCCGAAAGGCGCGCAGCCCGGACGAGACCACCTTCTCCGGCGGGGTCATCCAACCGCGCTGCTCCTGCCACAGGCCGGCGACGTTCCAGAAGCTGGTGTCCGTCGGGCCGGGGCAGAGGGCCATCACCCACACGCCGTCGGGGCCCACCTCTTCGGCCAGAGCCTCGGAAAAATGGAGGACAAAGGCCTTGCTGGCTGCATAGACGGCCAGGTAGGGCACCGGCTGGAAGGCCGCATTGGACGCGACGTTGATGATGCCCCCTCGCCGCCGGGCACGCATGGCCGGCAGGTAGAGCCGGGTCATCTCCACCACGGTATCCACGTTGAGCCGGACCATGGCCGCCTGAAAGTCGTGGTCCAGCTCGGCAAAGGGACCCTGCCGGCCCACGCCGGCGTTGTTGACCAGGAGGTCAACCTCCAGGCCCAGCCGCTCTGTCTCGGCCCACACCTGGTTGGCGGCGCCCGCCACGGATAGATCGCAGGCGACGACGTGGGCCCCGACGCCGTGGGCCGCCGACAGCTCGGCGGCCAGCTCTTGCAGCCTGTCTTCGGCGCGGGCCACCAGGATCAGGTCCATGCCCTGCGCTGCAAGCTGCCGGGCAAAGCTTTCGCCGATGCCCCGCGACGCCCCGGTCACCAGCGCCGTCTTCAGACCCTCCACGGGTTAGAAGCCCTCCAGCTTGGTCACGTCCACGATGCCCCGGCTGAGACCCCAGATCTCGTGCAGCAGGGCCAGGCGGTTCTGGCGCAGCGCCGGGTCCTCGTGCATGACCAGCACCTCGTCGAAAAAGCGGTTGATGGTTGGGATCATGGGGCGCAACACGGTGAGCAGCCGGTCGACGTCGCTCTCGGGAGTCACCTGCGCCCGGGCAGTGCGGACAGCCTCGCCCAGGGTTTCGGTCGCCGCCTCGGGATCGAGCCCCGGCTGATACCGGGCCTCGTCGGGTTGGTCGCGCACGATGCGAATGCAACGCCCGTAGGCGTTGAGCAGGTCCGGCCAGTCGGCCCGCTCCACCCAGGCTGTCAGTTGGGCGGCCGCGCGGCGGGCGCCGTAGGGATCGGTGCCCCGCTCGGCCAGGATGGCGTCGACCACATCGTAGCGCCAGCCCTCGTCCCGCAGCCAGCCCCGCAGCCGCTCGACGATGAACGCCGACACGTCGGCCAGCGCCTGGTCCGGGACGGGGATGGGCATCAGGGCTGCCGCCTCGGCGAGGAGGGGGCGCAGGTCCAGGGGCAGCTTGTGGGCGATGAGGTTCTGTATCAGGCCCAGGGCCGCACGGCGAAGGTGGTAGGGATCGGCCGTGCTGGTGGGGGCCAGGCCCGCCGCAAAGAGGCCCACCAGGCTGTCCAGGCGGTCGGCCAGTCCCAGGATCAGGCCGGGCCGGGTTTCGGGCAGGACGTCGTCGGCGGAACGGGGCAAATAGTGCTCCAGGATAGCCGTACCGACCCCTTCTTTCTCCCCCGACAGGCGGGCATACTCGCGGCCCATGTGCCCCTGCAGGCTTGTGAGCTCGACCACGAGCTGGGTGGCCAGGTCGGCCTTGGACAGTTCCGCCGCGCGGGTGGCGACGGCCATCTCTTCCTCGTCCACGTCCAGCGCCCGGCCCAGGACGGGCACCAGGGCCGCCAGGCGCTTGCTCTTGTCCAGCATGGAGCCCAGGCGCTCCTGGAACGTGAGGGTGTTCAGGCGCGGCAGAAAGCTCTCCAGCGGGCGGGCGGTGTCGTGCTCGTAAAAGAACTTGGCGTCGGCAAAGCGCGCGCGGAGGACGTCCTCGTTGCCTTCGCGCACCACGTCGAGGCTTTGCTCGTCGCCATTGCGCACGGTGATAAAGTAGGGGAGCAGTTCGTCGCTCTGGGCATCGACCACCGGGAAGTAGCGCTGATGCTTTTTCATGACCGTCACCAGCACCTCCCGTGGCAGGGCCAGGTACTCCGCATCGAACCGGCCCAGGAGGGCGGTGGGTCGCTCCACCAGGTTGGTCACCTCGTCCAAAAGGTCCGGGTCCTCGGGGATGCGGCCGCCGGCCGAAGCGGCCAGCGCCTGGGCCTGGCCACGGATAATGTCGCGGCGCTCGTCCACGTCCAGGACGATCTGCTGGCCGGCCATGCTTTCGGTGTACTCGCCGGCCCGGGCCAGCTCCATGGCCGGCGAGCCCAGGGGGCGCAGGCCCCTCGTCGTGCGCCCGCTGGCGACGCCCGCGAACTGGAAGGGCACCACCTGCGCGCCGAGGAGGGCCACCAGCCAGCGCACCGGTCGCGAGAAGGCGACGTTGGTCCCGTTCCAGCGGATCGTCTTCGGGAAGCGGATGCCGGCCACCAGCTCGGGCAGGGCTTCGGCCAGGACCTGCCCGGCGGGCTTGCCCTCCTGCACCTGCGTGCCAACCACATAGGACTTGGACCCCTCAGTGACCAGGCGCAGTGATTCCACGGGCACGCCCAGCTTGGCGGCAAAGCCCTCGGCGGCGCGGGTGGGCCGGCCGTCGGCGTCGTAGGCGGCCCGGGCCGGCGGGCCTTGCACCTCCGTGGTCAGGTCGGCCTGGCGCGGCTGCAGCCCGAAGACGAGGACTGCCTGGCGGCGGGGGGTGCCCATCACCTTGATCTCGTCGTAGCTCAGCCGGGCCTCGTCGAGCACGCGGGGCACGGCCGCGCGCAACTGCTCCAGGGCCAGCGCCAGGTCTGCCACGGGCAGCTCTTCGGTCCCGATCTCGAGCAAGAACGTCTCCGGCTCGGCCGTCACGGCCGGCGGCCGGGCCTCGGGTTCCGCCGCGACCTCGCCTGCCGCGGCCCCCTCCTCCAGGAAGGGAAAGCCCATCTCCTCCCGTTGCTGGACGTACAGCCGGGCGATCTGCCGGCTCAGGTCGCGCATGCGGCCAAAGTAGTAGGCTCGCTCGGTGACGCCGATGGCGCCCCGGGCGTCCAGGAGGTTAAAGGTGTGAGAGCAGCGCAGGACATAGTCGTAGGCCGGAATGACCAGTCCCCGCTCCATGCAAGCCTTTGCCTCGGCCTCGTACAGGCCGTACATCTGGTTCAGGCGCTCGACGTCGGCCAGCTCAAAGTTATAGATGCAGTGCTCCACCTCGGGCCGCCGGTAGATGTCGCCGTAGGTGTGCACGCCGTCCCAGTCGATGTCCCACACGGCGCGCACCTTTTGCAGGTACATGACGATGCGCTCCAGGCCGTAGGTCAGCTCCACCGGAACGGGGTCCAGGTTCAGCCCGCCTGCCTGCTGGAAGTAGGTGTACTGGCTGATCTCCTGGCCGTCGAGCCACACCTCCCAGCCCAGGCCCCAGGCGCCCAGGGCCGGGCTCTCCCAGCGGTCCTCGACAAAACGCACGTCGTGCTCGCGCATGTCGATGCCGATGGCCTCCAGGCTGCCCAGGTACAGTTCCTGGGGGTTGCCCGGGTCGGGCTTCAGGATGACCTGGTACTGGGTGTGCATCTGCATGCGGTTGGGGTTCTCGGCGTAGCGGCCGTCGTCGGGCCGGTAGGAGGGCTCGACGTAGCCCACGTTCCAGGGCTCGGGGCCCATGACGCGCAGCGTCGTCGCCGGGTTGGCGGTGCCGGCGCCCAGCTTTTCGCTGTAGGGCTGCCAGATGAGGCAGCCGTGCTCGGCCCAATAGCGATCGAGACGCATGATGACCTGTTGAAAGGACAAGGGCTTGCTCATGATGACTCCGTAGCGTAGAGTATTGGAACCGGACGCCGGCCTCAGGTCCTGGCCTGCAGGCGGTGCATGAAGGCCACCGATTTGACCTGGCGCTCCAGGTGATAGGTAATATAGTCGATCATCACCCGTTCAACCTCGTGGCGGCTGGCGGTACTCAGCCGCAGCAGCCGGCAGGTTTCCCAGTCGCGGGTCTGGAGAAAGCGCAGCACCTTGAGGGCATTGACCGACAGCTCCAGGGTGCCGACGCGATCGTAGCCGTCGTCGCGGCACAACACGCCGCCGTCGGCGGCGCTCATGAAGTTGACCTCGGGCTCCAGGGGCTTGCCGCAGCGGACGCACGAAAAGAGCTGGGGCTGGTAGCCGGCCAGGCTCAGGAGGCGCAGCTCGAAAAAGCGGGCCACCAGGCTCAGGGCCGCCTCAAGATCGCTTTCGCCGCCCCGGTCTCCATCGCCTTCGGTGGATAGCCGCCCCAGCGACGCGCGCAGCAGCTCGAACATGGGCCGGTTCTCGTCGTGCTCGGCCAGGAAGGCGTCCACCAGCTCGGCCAGGTAGTAGGCGTAGGTGGTGCGCAGCAGGTCGCGCCGCAGCCCGACAAACGGCTCGATGGTCTCGGCCTGGGTGACGATGTCCAGCTCGTGGCCCACGGCCACCAGCATCTGGCTGTGGGCAAAGAGCTCCACGTGGCCGCTCTTGCGGCTGCTGGGCTTGCGCGCGCCTTTGGCAATGAGGCGCAACTTGCCCCGGTCGGGGGTCAACACCGTCAGCAGCCGGTCGGCCTCGCCAAAGTCTGTGCGCCGCAGCACGATGCCCTCGGTTCGATAAACCCGTTCCCTGCGTGTCACGCTAACATCTGGCCTTTCATCCTGTGGCCCGCGGCCAGGGATCGCCTACTGCGGGCCGGGGGCGCGCCTCCGGCCCGTTTGCTCGTGCGACCGATTATACCACCTCTTGGTTCTGGCACCAAATGCGAGGCTGCTGTCCAGGCGAGGAGATTTGGGTTGTGGCCGCCGCCGTCCGGCGATCAGTAATAGCCCGTGAAGCCGCCCCCGGCCTCCACGTTGGTCAGGACCGTGCCCACCAGCCGGGCATTGATCTGCTCCAGGCGCTGGATCGCCATGCGGGCATACTCGCGGCGGGTCTTGCCGGCGCCGATGACCAGGAGCACGCCGTCGACGCGGGTGGCCAGGACGGCGGCGTCGGTCACGGCAACGATAGGCGGGGTGTCGAAAAAGACCTGGTCGGCCTCCTCGGTGAGGGTCGCGATGACTTCGGCCATGCGCCGCGAGCCCAGCAGCTCGGCCGGGTTGGGCGGCAGGGGACCGCTCGACAGCAGCGACAGCCCCGGGATGCCGGTCTCTTGCAGCGGCGGCGAAGTCAGCCGGGCCTCGTCCACGACCATGGAGGTCAGGCCCAGCTCGTTGCTGGCGCCCAGGATCTGGTGCAGCGTCGGCCGGCGGAGGTCGGCATCTACCAGGATGACCTTGCGGCCCGCCTGGGCCGAGACGACGGCCAGATTGGCCAGGGTCGTCGATTTGCCCTCGCCCACGCCCGCCGAGGTGATGACCAGGGTCTTGACTGCCCGGTCGAGGCTGGCAAAGTCGAGGTTTGTGCGCAGCGTGCGATATGCCTCGCTGATGGCCGAACGCGGCTCTGCCACGGTAATCAGCTCATTGATTTTTTCGGTCATGCCCCTTATCCCCATCTGGATCTGCTGTGCGCCTGAGTGGCGGCCTGTTACCCGCTCTCCGGTCCCGTCTCTATAACAGGCCGACGGCCAGGGCGCCGAGGCCGGCGCCGATGGCCAGGCCGATTACAAAGACCAACAGGATTCCCGGCTCGACCCAGCCCGGCAGGCCCCACCTGCGCTTCGGCGCGCCGGGGGCTTCGCCCCGCGTCGGGATGGTGCCCAGGACGGTCAATCCAAGGGTCTTTTCCACGTCGCCGGGCGTCCGGATAATGTCGGCCTGGAGCCACTCCAGGAAAAAGACGACGATGCCGCCGGCGATGGCCCCAAAGATGCCCCCCGCCAGCGTGTTGAACTTCCACTTGGGCGAGGCGAGGACAGCATAGCGCACGTCGTCTACCTTCTCGATATAGATGCGGGCGCTCTTGTCCTGCTCTTCGTTCCACGCCCGGCGCTTCTCGACGAATACGTTGGCCAGTTGCTGCGCCATGGTCATGGCCACGCCTTCGTCGTGGCTTTCCGCCTTGATGGTGATGGTGAGGTTGGAGGCATCGTCGCTGACGTCCAGGTCGGCCAGGAACTGGTCGGTGGTCATATCCAGTTGGCCGCGGTTGATGGCCTCCTGGACCATGGTGTGACTGCGAATGGTGACGATATAGTTGCGTAGCATTTCCTTGGCGGCCTGGCTCAGGCCCCAATCTGCCCGGGCGGGCTCGACGGTAAGCTGGATGCTGGCGCTGTAGGTCTTGGGTATGATCAGGCTAACGCCCAGCGCCGCCACGGCCGCCACGATGGCGACCAGGACAATGATCCAGCCGCGTTTGCGTGCTACGTTCCAATATTCTCGTAACTCCATATCCGTCCCCCCGAATCATCCTTGAAAACAGGTCCACCGCTCATTCTACCACGGATCGGGCCCTGGCCCAAATCCTCGCCCTGTGGTCTCAGCCTCGCCTTCCCGACCGTCGCCGCCCGGACTGGCGCGGGATCTCGGCCAGGAGGGGCACCCCCAGGGCCTCTACCTCGGCGCGGCTGCGCAGGCTGTCGTCCAGGTAATCCCACAGGAAGGCCAGGGCAATCCCGGCCACCAGGGCGATGAGCAGCCGGATGGGCAGGTCCAGCCGGTCGCGGAGCCCGGGGCCCACCTCGCCGATGCCCGGGCCGTCGATAAGGACTGCCCTGGCATCCACGCCCGCCAGTTGCGGGAAATAGTCGGTCCCCACGTTCTCGACCTCGGCGGCCACTGCCTCGGCGATGGCCTGCACCTCGTCCCGGTTGCCCCAGGTAATGGTCACCGTCATGATACGGTGCTCGCGACTGGCAAAGATGGCCCCGGCCGGCACGGGCAGGCCCACCCGCTGGCCGATACGCGCCGCAAAGTCGCCCCCCTTGAGCACCTCGGATAGATCGTCGGCCAGGTACTCGGAGGCGAGCCAGGCATCGGAGCGGCCCTCACCCGAGACGGCCGCAACCGGCTCCTGGCCCTCAACGCCAATGGCAAAGCGCATGCTCGCCTGGTAGACAGTGTCAGGCCGGTCGTAGGTGATCAGGCTGGCGAGGAGGGCGATGGCCACCAGGGCCGCCACGAGCCACCAACGCCGCCGGATAATGCGCCAGTAGTGAATCAGTTCCATCAGCCTCCCCTCACCTTTTCCCGCACCAGGGCGTGAAACCTGGCCTTGAATAATTCGGTATCGAACTGGCGGGCATGCGCCCGTATCGTCTCGGGGTCAAAGGCCCCTTCGTCCCACTTCTCGACAGCAGCGGCCAGAGACTCGGGCGTCCGCTCGTGGAAAAAGGTGCCGGTGACGCCTTCCACGACCGTGTCCAGCGCGCCGCCGCCGGCATAGGCGATCACCGGCCGCCCGGCGGCCATGGCCTGCACCGGGGTGAGGCCAAAGTCCTCCAGGCCCGGAAAGACAAAGGCCCGGCAGCCGGCCATCAAGGACGGCAGGTCCTCGTCGGGGACATAGCCCAGGAATCGGACGTTGGGCCCGGCCATGGCTTCCAGGCGCGCCCGATCGCGCCCCTCGCCGCCAATCCACAAGGGCAGCCCCAACTGCGTGAAGGCCTGCACGGCCAGGTCAATGCGCTTGTAGGGGATCAGCCGCGAGACGATGAGAAAATAGTCGCCGTCTGCCCGGTTCTCAGCGGAGGCAAAGCGCCCGGTGTCCACCGGCGGATGGATGACCGTCGATTCGCGGCCGTAGTAGCGCCCCACGCGGTCCTGGACCTCGGTCGAGATGGCCACCATGAGATCGGTGCGGGCGGCTGCCGCCCGCTCCCAGCGCTGCATCCACGGAACAAAAGGCTTCACCAGGTTCTGGGCCGCCCGGCCCACCTGCTCGCTCTGCACGTACGTTTCAAGGTTCCAGACAAAGCGCGTGGGCGTCAGGCAGTAGCAAATGTGGCAGGTGCCGGGAGAGGTTCGCACGCCGTGGCAAAAGGCGCTCTTGTTGCTGATGACCAGGTCGTAGCCTTCGAGGACCAGGCCGTCAAAGGCCAGGGGATAGAGAAGCAGGTACGGTTGGTGCCGCTGATAGATCCCCGGCAGGTGATCCATCCACGTGGTTCGGATGTCCCATTGGCGATAGGCTGCCGGCATTCCCTCGGCCCAGTAGATGGCCGTGTACACCGGTGCGCCCGGAAACATGTTCACCAGGGTCTCCAATACTTCTTCGGCGCCCCCCATTTGGTTCAGCCAATCATGGACGATGGCGACCTTCAACAATCCCTCATTCCTCGAGCGAGTGTTCCTCAGTATACCAAAAAGCCCGTTAAATGCAAAAAGTGGGCCGCGCGCGCCCCCGTTGCGGCAGCCGGTCCTTCGGGTCAAGGGATGGAGAACGTGGCGGCGTTGTTCTCGCGGTTGACCTCGGGGTAGCCTTCGCCGGCGTCCTCGGGATTGACGGTCAGGGTGAGCGTGACGCCCGCCTTCCACAGAGAGGCGACGCGGATGGCCACCACCCCCGAGCCGCTGCCCTGCACCAGGGGAACGACGTCGTTCAGCTTGTGGCCGGCATCGTCGGTCACCTGGATGGGAACGTTGGCGGCGTCGCGGGTGCCGTGGTTATAGACCCGGATGAGGAGAACGCCCAATTCGGGTACCTCGATCTCGCCGGCGTGGATGCTGAAATCGTAATCCTGCAAGCTGCTCAATTGCTGCTGCGCAGCCCCGGGCAGGCCGGCCGCCACGCTGACGGTGTTGTTGGCGTAATTGTCCTCTACGAGGCCGTCCTCCCAGCCTTCGGGGTTCACCCGCACGCTGAAAGCCTCGCCCTCTTCGAAGGGTTGGTCGACGGCGATCTCTACCCGGGCCGTCCCGCCGCAGGGAGGGATGATGGGCGTGTAGGCCATGCCGGAAGTGTTGCGGCTGAGGGCAATGACAGGCGCGTTGTAGGCCGCCTTGTTGCCCAGGTTGTGAACCAGCACGTGCACCACCTGTCGCTCCGGATCGGGCAGCACGTCCGATGGGCCTATCTCCAGGTCGACGCGGCCCGGACACAGGTCGCTGGTGTAGGCGTCAAAGGGATCGATCATGAGGTCGACGAGTGCCAGGTTGTCGGCCAGGTTCTCCTCGGGCAGGGTCGGCGCCCGAGGCTGCCAGGCGCGGGGCAGGCAGTTGACCTCGACCCAGAGGCGGTGCTCGCCGCCGGCCAGGTTCCAGTGCACCGGCACGGTGATGGGCACCGACTGCGACGCCGCGACGGTGACGGTCAGGAGCTCCACGAAGGAGGTGTAGCCCAGCTTTTCCTGGTTGGCCGAAAGGTGGATCAGCACCGGCACATCGCTGGCGGGCACGGGGCTGTCATTGTGGATCACACCGGTGATGGTAAAGGGATGGCCGGCCCGCAGGGGAGTGGGTTCCACCTTCAGCTCCTCCGTCACGATAGAGAGGGCCAGGATCGGCGGCTCTGGCGTGCTGGTGGCGCGCCAGGAGATGGGTGCGGGGGTGATCGTCCCGTCCGTTGCTTCTATGGTGGGCCCGGCGTTGCTGCCCTGGCAGGCCGAGATGAGGCACATCAGCCCCAGGAGAAGGACGATCGACGTGAGGCCGGCCATCCTCGGCGACCAGGCGCGCAGCGTTGCAGGCAGGGTTCGCATCTCCTGCTGATGAGGGGCTTTCAGGGCAGCCGTTGTAAGGTCACCGGCTTGGTCATGGTGACGCTCACGTCATAGACACCCGGCATGGCAAAAAGCTCCGTGGGCGCCATCAGGTATTGCTCGCGGCATGGCGCGGATAGAAGCTCGGGCGTGACCTTCAGGACCGACACGCCCCAGGAGGGCAGGGGCTCCTCGAGGGCCAGGTCGAACTCGTAGTAACCCGTCGGCCCGTTCACGGCCAGGTCGAGGGTGACGGCTTCGACCGGCTGGGCCTCGGCGCTCCACAAGAAGACGGTCATGGTAAAGGCATTGCTGGGATGCATGACGTGCGGCTCGATGATCATGCTGACCCGGGACGAGGTTACGGGCGCCGGCTCCTCCCTGACCCACTTGATGGGCTCATCGAGGGCGGGGTCCATCCTGGCCGCCCACTCGGTGAGGGATGCCTGCTTCACGGGAAAGAGGGTGACGGGCTGCAGCTGGGACGGAACCGGGATGCTCCCCGTCAGGAAGAGCAGGCCGACAACCAGGAGGCAGATCGCCACGGCGCTCACGGAGGCACGGGCCACGCTCTGGGCACGCTGCGACCAGCGGGCGCGTCGCAGGCTTTTCTGGGCAGCGTCCACCAGCCCCTGGCCAAAGGCTGACGGCAAGGCCATCGGCTGCACCGAGGTCGCCAGGGCGCGGCGGATGCCCCGCTCAAAAGCGGGTCTCTGGCGCAGCTCGCTCCTGCAGCGCGGGCAGCGGACCAGGTGCTCCTCCAGGAGCTCCAGCTCTCGCTGACTCAGCGCATTATCGAGCAAATCGTCCATCAGATGGCCCACTGCTTCGCAGTTCACGCGGCCACCTCTTTCGACTTGACCAGGGGCTTGGCCTCCTCGTGCTCGCTCAGCAGCTCTTTCAACCTCTGCCGGGCGATGTGTAGGCGGGAACGGACGGTCCCCGATGGAATGCTCAG
>JAAYZQ010000392.1 GCA_012514775.1 Anaerolineaceae bacterium | reverse complement strand
CAAGGCAAGCACGCGGCCCATAGGTGGGTGCATTATAGCAGAGTTGTGTCAAAATGGGAAAAATCACAAGCAACCTACCCCGATCGGGCAAACGCCAGCAGCTCGTCCAGGGAGCAGGTGGCCAGGCCGATGACGTGGTCCCCGCCCCCATAGTACACGTACACCGTGCCGTCCACGACGGGGTTGGCCCCCGAAAAGACGACGTTCGGCACGTCGCCCTTGAGCTCCCAGATTTCCCTGGGCTCGAAAATCGACGCGGCCGCACGGTGGATGATACGCGACGGATCTTTGAGGTCCAGCAGGCAGGTTCCAAAGCGGTAGATGTGGTCCTCGTCGTAGGCGTGGTAGAGGAGCAGCCAGCCCTCATCGGTCTCGATGGGCACGCCGTTGCTGCCCACGCTCTTGCTGTCCCAGCCGCTTGCCCGCGGACCAAAGATGGGGACCATGTCCTCCTCAGGCCAGGTGAGGAGGTCGTCGCTGTACGCCAGCCCGATGGTGGGCCAGCGGCGGTGCAGGGCCACGTAGCGCCCGCCGATGCGCCGCGGAAAGAGGATGTGGTCCTTGTTGTCCTCGCCGCGGACGATGGGCCCCATGCGCTCCCAGGTGATGAGATTCCGGCTGCGGGCGATCATGGGCAGGATGCCGCCGCCGCTGTGAGTGGGCGTTCCGCTCCCCTGGAACTCGCTGCCGTAGGCGGTATAGGTCATGTAAAAGATGCCCTCGATCTCGACGAGGCGCGGATCCTCCAGGCCCCGCGAGTCGCTGCCGTCCACGGGCTCCAGGATGGGCTCCCGCATGCGGTTCCAGTGCACGCCGTCGGCGCTCACGGCATAGCCCAGGCGGCTGACCCAGTCGAGCCCCTGGGCGCGGTAGAACATGTGAAACAGCCCGTTGTGGTACAGCACGCCCGGGTTAAAGACGTTGACACACTCCCAGGGGGAGGCCGGCTCGGGCAAGAGGATGGGGTTGTCGGGATGGCGCGTCAGCTCCATAATACACTCCTTTCGAAATTCATATCCGCCGCGCCCGACTTCAGGCGCTGGCTCCGCTGTAGTGGCGCAGGGCAAAGCGCCAGAAGAGAGAGGCGCCGACAAAGGACGTCGCGGCCAGGATGACAGCCACCGCCGCCAGCCAGGGCTCCAGCCGCCCAAGCAGCGCCCGGGCGGGAAAGGTGGTCATGAACGCCACGGGGATGACGACGGTCAGGAACACCCGCAGCCAGTCCCGGTAGAAACCTACCGGAAAGCGTCCCGTCTCCAGCAGCCCCATGACGATGGTGTCCAGCCGCTCCACGTTGACGAGCCAGATGGTCGTCGTTTGCAGGATCAGGCTCAGGCTGTAGAGCAGGACCATAGCCGCCACCAGGAGCACGATGAACTGGCCCAGCTCGACGGGGCCCGGCACCCGGTTCATGCGCGCCAGGGCAATGACCACCAGGCTCAGGCCGAGGAGGGGATCGCCCCAGTTATAGACGCCGATGTGCCTCAGGCTCACCAGGAACTGGCTGTCCACGGGCTTGGTGAGAATATAGTCCAGCGTGCCAAGGCGCACGTGCTCGCTCATGCGCGACAGGTTTGGCTCCAGGATCATCTGCCGGTAGCCGTTGAGGGTGAAAAACAGGCCCATGACGATGAGCATCTCGTCGTAGGTCCAGCCGGCGATGGTCTCGGCGTGACTGAAATACACGCGCACGCTGAGGGCGGCCCACATCAGCCAGAAGAGGCTGAGGCCCAGGTTGCCCAGAAAGTTGACCCGGTACTCCATCTCGCTGATGAGGGTGTTCTTGTAAAAGATGCCCATCAGCCGCAGATAGCTGTTCCTCATGCGCCCACCGCCTCGTAGCGCCGCAGCCCGGCGCGCCACAGGGCGCGGTAGACGACCAAGAAAAAGACGGTCCACGCCGCGCCGACGCCCATGCCGAACGCCGCGTCGGCCAACGTCACGCGGCCCATGAGGATCTCGATGGGCAGGCCAAGGGTGGGGTAAAACGGCAACAGATCGGCCAACTGGCGAAAGCCCGCGGGAAAGAGGGCCAGGGGCGCGATCCAGCCCGACAGGAACTGGCCGATCCCGGACCAGGCGCCGAACAGGGTGTGCGCCTGGGTGGTCCAGAAGGCGAGGACCCCAAAGGTCGAGCTCATGATAAAGTTGAGGACCATGCCCAGGAGGATGCTGAGGATCACGGCCAGGAGTCGCCCGGGCGTGACAGGGTAGTGGAGGACGGGCAGCAGCCAGGTCGCCACGGTGATCAGGGGCACGAGGAGGACCAGGGCAAAGAGCTTCCAGCCCAGCTCGTTGGCCATGTGGTGGTGAAATGGATCCAGGGGCTTGAGGAGCTTGACCGACAGGCTGCCGGTGCGGATGTCCTCGTCCCACTCGTAGACGATCCACGCGCCGGTCAGGTGCATGACCAGGGCCGCGGCCACGTAATAGGAGACAAAGTCGCTCTTGTCCCAACCGGCCGCCGGCCCGGCCTCATCGACGACGGCCAGCCAGACGGCCATCATGATCAGCGGAAAGAGCCAGCTCACGATCCAGAGGACCACCTGGGCCCGGTATTCGAGGACCGTGGCCCAGGAGGCGCGGATCAGGGCGCGGTAGGTGCGCAGGATGTCAGGCACCGTGCACCTCGCGGTGCCGGGCAAAGACCGCGCGTATGATCTCTTCTACGGGCGGGTCCTCGACCGAGACGTCGGCCACGGGCAGGCTGGACAGGGCCCGGCTGGCGGCGTCCTTGGTCTGGCCCCGGGCCACGCGCAGGGTTACCTTCAGCCCATCCAGGCTATCGATCTCGCCCAGGGCCTGGAGGTCGCTGCCGTTGACGGGCTCCTGGAGGGTCAGGCGCAGCAGCTTGTAGGGCGCCGTCTGGGCCACCAGGGCTTCCAGGTCGCCGTCGTACATCAGCTTGCCATCGTCGATGACCAGGATGCGGCGCGCCAGGGCGGTGACGTCGGCCATGTAGTGGCTGGTCAGGAGCACCGTGGCGTTGTGCTGCGCGTTGTAGGCGCGGATAAAATCGCGGATGGAGGCCTGGGCGGTGACGTCCAGCCCGATGGTAGGCTCGTCGAGAAAGAGCACCTGGGGGCGGTGCAACAGCGAGGCGGCCAGCTCGCAGCGCATGCGCTCGCCCAGGCTCAGCTTGCGCACCTGCTTGGTCAGGAGCGGCTCCAGCTCCAGGAGGGCGATCATCTCGTCCAGGGATTGCCGGAACTGGGCCTCCGGCACGCGGTAGATGGCCTGGTTGACCAGGAAGGTCTCCATGGCCGGCAGGTCCCACAGGAGCTGGTTGCGCTGGCCCATGACCAGGGTAAAGCTCTTCAGAAAGTCGCGCTCGCGGCGGTGGGGCGTGTAGCCCAGGACCGACACCTGCCCGGCCGTGGGATAGAGCAGTCCCGAGAGGCACTTGAGCGTCGTCGTCTTGCCCGCGCCGTTGGGCCCCAGGAAGCCGACGACCTCGCCCTGGTCGATCTCGAAAGAGATGCCGTCCACGGCCCGCACGTCCTCGTACCGGCGGCGGACGAGGCTGCGCAGCGAGCCGGCGAGGCCTGGCTCCTTGTGGTGGACGCGATAGTGCTTGACCAGGTTCTCGACGCTCACCGACATGGGCAGCCTCAGAACATTGTCGAACGACAGGCTCCGAAAAGGGTGGCCGCCATGCTACTGCGGCCACTCTTCCCCGAGCAAAGTGCGTTGCGCGGCCAGGCGATTCCGCACGGCGTGGTTGGCGACGAGGGCGACGAACAGTCCCCCGGCGGCCAGGCTGACGAAAAAGAGCAGGCTGCCCAGGATCAGAGCCAGCAGGATGAGCAGCAGCAGCGACGTGGAAAACACAAGGTTGGTGCCCAGCATCAGGGCGCCGTTGCGCAGCGCCATGCGCAGGCTGGGCTCTTCCTGCTCAAAGACGAGCCCCAGGACGTAGAGTTGCAGCAGCAGCCAGAAGGCCAGGCCGGCCAGGTAGAGGCCCTGCACCAGCCGCGCGCCGTTCGAATCGGCGCCCAGCCGGCCGGAAAGCAGGATGTCGCCGACGAGCACGACCAGCATGACCAGGTTGAGCAGGCCCCATCGCCAGCCCAGCCAGAAGTAGCGGGGCAGGGCCCGGAAGAAATCCCGCGGGTCGGTGACCTCGCCGCTGGCGATGCGGTTGGCCGTGTAAAAGAGGGCCAGGGTGGCGGGTGGGCCCGTCACCACCGGCAGGCACAACAGCAGCCAGGACAGGTTCACGACCGCCGTGGTAAACAGGTCGTGCCAGAGGTTGGCCAGTGCGGCGCGCACCACGCGCCATGCATCTTTCATGGGACCGGCTCCCGTGGTTGCGCCTGCCCCTTATCCCTTGACACCGGCATAGGCTACGCCTTCGATATAGTACTTGCTAAAGAGAAAGAACAGGATCAACACCGGGATGGCGTTGAACATGGCGCCCACGAGGACCAGGTTGTATTGGGCCTGGTACTGCTGGCGGAAAGAGGCCAGGGCCACGTTGAGCACCCACATCCGGGGTGACGACAGGTAGAGCAACGGCGTCAAGAAGTTGTTCCACATGGCCTGGAACTGCAGGATAAAGACCGTCAGCAGGGCGGGCCGTGCCAGGGGAAGGACGACGTCCTTGTAAATCTGGAACTGGCTTGCCCCGTCGATGACGGCCGCCTCCTCCAGGTCACGGGGGATGGACTTCAGGAACTGGGTGAGCATAAAGATGGCGCCGGCGCTGACGATGCCCGGCAGCAGCAGCGACCAGTAGCTGTTCAGCAGTTGCAGCTTGCTCATCAACACGAAGGCAGGGATGAGGGTCACCGCGCCGGGGATCATCATTGTAGCCAGCATAAAGTTAAAGACAGCGTCGCGGCCGGGAAACCTCAGGCGGGCAAAGGCATACGCTGCCATGGAGCAGGCAATGACCTCGGCCACGGCGATGGCCACCGACAGGAAGGCGGTGTTGAACAGCCAGCGGGGAAAGGTGGCGCCCTGTCCAAAGTCGGTGTTCCACACCCGCACCCAGTTCTCTGTCAGCCATTCGTTGGGCAGGAACTGGGGCGGGTAGGCAATGATCTCGGCACCGGTCTTGAAGCTGCCCAGCGCGGCCAGAACAAAGGGTGCAAACAGGACGGCGCCGATGAGGATCAGGACGGTGTAGCGCAAGACGCGGTCCAGGTAGAACCTGAAGGGCTTGGCTTCCTTTTCCCCGGCGGCCACCGTGCTTGCCGGCCGACTTGTAGCTGTTGTCTCCATCAGGTGCCTCCTCTAGTACATCTCGGCGCCGCGCTCGATAAAGCGCCGCTGCAGGAAGGTGAACACAAAAATGATGGCCGCCAGGATAAAGGCCAGGGCCGAGCCGTAGCCCATCTGGATCGGCCCTTGCGTGCCCAGGGCCTCCCGGTACACCACGTACACCGGCGTCAGGGTCGTGCCCAGGGGGCCGCCGGCTGTGGCCAGGTAGATCTGGTCAAAGACCTGGAGAGTGCCGATGGTGCCCAGCACGATCACGAGGACGATGATGGGGCGCAGGAGGGGCAGCGTCACCTTCCAGAACCGCTGCCAGCCGGTGGCCCCGTCGATGGCCGCCACCTCGTAAAGCGTGGGGTTGATGTCTTGCAGGGCGGCCAGGAACATGATCATGAAGGTCGGCGCCGTGGTAAAGATGTTCTGCACCATGAGGGCCATCCAGGCGATGCTGGGACCACGCAGATACCACAGGTTCGAGGGGATCTGGATCCCGAAGGGTCCGAGGATGAGCTGGATCAGCCCCCGCGGATCGCCCAGCCAGTTCAGGGCCTGCCACTCGACGCCGAATATGCCCAGGACCCGATCAAAGACCAGGTTGACGTAGCCGGTCCTCAGGTAGAGCCAGATAAAGATGAGGGTGATGACCACCGAGGAGGTTACGCTGGGCGCGTAAAAGATGGTGCGGAAAAACTGCTTGAAGCGCATGGGCGCGTTCAGCAGGACCGCCAGGGCGATGGCGATGGCCGTCTGGGTGGGCGTGACGATGGCCGCGTACCAGAGCACGTTGTGCAGAGACTGCAGGAATTCTCTCTGGCTGAAGGCCTTCAGGAAATTGTCCAGGCCGACCCACTGGGGCCTGGTGTAGATGCCGTAATCGTTAAAGGCGATGTAGAAGGCAAACAGCACCACGCCCACGGTAAAGATCAGGGTGATGATCAGGTAGGGTGCCAGGAAGGCATAGCCGGCCAGCAACTCCCGGCGGCGGCTCTGGTCGTTCCACACGCGGCGCACGGTTCGAGCCGCCAGCACGCCGATGATTGCCGCCGCGACTCCTACGGCGGCGATAAAGGGGATGCCGGTCGCTCGAACCTCCGCAAGGTAGTTGGGGAGGCTGCGGACCGTCTGCTGGCTGGCCATTACAGGTGCGTTCATCAGCGCCACGACCAACAACACCACCAGGATGACCAGGAACGTGACGACGGCGGCCAGGGTGGCGTTTCCCCCACGAGCCCTTTCTTCTGCTTGCATCAGTACACTCCTCCGGCAAAGGGCGGGGGCCGCCGGGCCCCCGCCCCTACCCACACTGCTACTGCGCGCTATCCAGCGCCATCTGGACTTCCTCGTTGGCCTGGGCAAAGGCTTCGTCAACAGTCTGGTCGCCCAGGTAGACGCGCGACAGGGCCTGGCTCACCGAGTCGTTGATACGGCCGGTGTTGGGGCCCCAGTAGGCGACGCGGCTGTCCTCCAGCAGACCTCCCTGGGCGATGGCCTGGTCCTGCTCGTTCTGGATCAGGTCCGCCTGCTCGGGGTGGGTGCTGTAGGCAAATCCGGTCTGCACGATCTCGGCCTGGTTCTCCGCCGATGTGACATAGATGGCCAGGGCGGCGGCCGCCGCGGGATATTCCGTGGCGGCATTGACGCCGATGGCGTTGGTAAAGATGACGTCGGCGCGGGTGACAGGGCCGGCGGGGATCAGGACGGCTTGCCAGTTCACGTCAGGATAGTCCTGCCGCATAAAGTTCACCATCCAGCCGCCTTCCAGTGTCATGCCCACCAACTGCTTGCCGATGGCCTCGCCGCACCAGCTCGCGGCAACGTCCGCCGGGAGCACCATGCTGCCCTCGGCGTACATGTCGGCCGTGAACTGGGCCATCTCCTTGACTTCGGGCGTGTCCAGCGTGGCCTGGGTCAGGTCGTCGCTGGCAAAGGCGCCGCCGTTGGAAAAGGCCATGGGCGCAAAGCGGGCCCAGTCAGCCCCCTGGCAGTAGCCAGCATAGTCGGTGTTTTCGGCGATGGTCTGGGCCGCCGT
>JAAYZQ010000045.1 GCA_012514775.1 Anaerolineaceae bacterium | reverse complement strand
GAAAGATGACGGGGATGGCAATGAGCAAGGCGGGCAGGGCCGTGCTGACCAGCCAGCTAAAGCCCTGGAAGGGCAGAATCTGGCTGGCCAGGAAGGCAACGAGGATGACCAGGACCATACCTCGCAGCAACTGAACGGCCTGTGTACCCTGGGCCAGGGAAAACAGCAGGTAGAACACCACGGCCACCAGCAGAATATCTATGACATCGGTGACCTGGATGTGAGACAGGACCCACAAGACATCCGACACGAATCAATACTCCCGCGCGCACTCCAACCGCCCCGATCCTCGACTTTCGGCGGCCGGCTGCGAAAACGAGCTAGAGCTGTGCCAGCAATTGACGATAAGCTTCAATGTTCTTTGGTTTCAGCGAGATGATAAAGCGCACCGTGGCCATGGCCTGCTCGCGCAGCCCTGCGTCGAGCTGCAGCTCGCCCAGCATGTCCAGCTCCTGGATGGCCTGCTCCTGGAGGCCCGCGTCGATGTATGCGCGCGCCACGCGGGCACGAAGGGCCATTTGCTGGGGCTGGAGCCGCACCGCTTCCTGCAACAGGGCAAGGGCGCGCTCCATCTGGCCCTGCTTCCGGTAATAGCCCACCAAGGCCACCGTCTGGGCGTCGGCCTCCTTGGCGCGTCCCAGCTTGTAGTTAAGGTCGATGAGGTGCAGCCGGGCCCGCTCGTCTTCGGGGGCCACGGCCACCAGTTGGCGGTAGAGCTCGGCGGCCTCGCGCCAGCTTGCCTTCCGCATCTGAATGTCGGCCATCTTGCGCAGCAGGCGGGCACGGCAGGCCTTCTCGTCGGAAGCGCGGGGCGCCAGGCGCAGCGCCTCGGCGTATTTCTCCAGGCTTTTGTCCACCTGGGCCATCTGGTAGTAGGCGTCGGCCAGGGCAAAGTACTGGTCCAGGGCCTGGTCGATCTCGCCGGAGCTGATGAGCAGGTCGATGAGCCGCGAGCGCACAACCACGTCCATGGGGATGATGCGCAGCATGCGCTTGTAGACGCCGATGGCCTGGCGCTTCTCGTCGCGAACCAGGTAGAGATCGGCCACGACCTGGTACTTGTCCACCGCGTCTTCGATCCGACCGTCCTGGCCAAAGATCTCGGCCAGGCGCATATGGAGCGGCAGATAGGTGGGCGCCATCTGGATGGTCCGGTAGCAAACCTCGGTGGCGGCGGTGAGGGCGCCGCGCCGCACGTACTCCTGGCTCAGCGACATGGAGGCCAGGATGCTCTCGGCGCTGGGCGCGGCCAGGACCTCGGCCAGGCTCATGGTCACGCCCTCTTCCGACATGCTGTCCAGCCGGTGCCGAGCCTCGCGGGCCTTGTCCTCCCACCCCTTGGAAGAGAGAAACTCGACGAGCGAGTTAGCAAAGGTCATGGCCTTTTCCCGGTCGCCCTTGGCGATGAACGAGTCGGCCAGGGCGTCGTAAAGCTGGATGAGGTCGTCGGCCTGCTCGCGCTGCACGGTCCCCAGGTCCACGATCTTGAGCACCTGGACAAAGTGCTCCAGGGCTTCGTCGATGCGTCCCAGGGCCTTGTAGCACTCGCCCAGGGCAAAGTGACAGCCGAGGCTATACTGGGGATGGCGCACGGCCTTCTTGAACTCGTTGATGGCCGGCTCCAGGCGCAGTTTTTGCTGGTAGAGGAGTCCGAGGTTAAAGTGCGCCGCCGGCCGATCCACGCCGGCGTCGATGGCCCGCGTATAGCCCGCAATGGCCTCGTCGATGAGGCCCCGCGTCTGAAAGTCGATGGCCTGGGCCACCAGGGCGTCGATCTGCGGGCGGCTGAGGGTCGGCTTGACGGGCGCCTGATCCGAAACGGCCACGCCTTCAAAGTCGCGGATATCGGCTGCCGGCTCGGTGGGGCTGTCCTCGAAGGGAATGCCCGCCAACTCCTCCAGAGCCTTGTCGCGGGCCATGTCGGCGGGGCTGGCGCCTTCGTCCGGCGGCGGGGCCACGACCTCGATCTCTTCCGGCGGAGCGCCCATCTGCAACGCCTCGGCCAGGGCGCGGGCCTCGGCGTTGGTGGGCTCCAGATCCAGGGCCGTGCGGCACTGATCGAGGGCCTTTTCGCCCTGGCCCTGGCGCTGTAGCACGCGCGCCAGGGCCAGATACTCCTTGACCGCCCGCTTGGGCTGATCCAGTTGCTGAAAGATCTCGGCCAGGGCCAGGCGCGAGCGGAGATGGTCGGGACAGAGATCGAGGGCACGCTGCAGGGCCTGGATGGCCTGCGTCCAGGCGAGGCGCCGGCGGTGAATCTCGGACGCCGAGTAGAGGGCGTCGGCCGCGGCGTGGGGCTGCCCCAGGCGCTCGTGGATCTCGGCGATGCGCGCCAGGGGAGCGGGCTCGTCGGGCGCCAGGCGGCTGGCCTGGCCATAGGCCTCCAGCGCGTCGGGAAAGCGCTCCAGCTCAAAGCAGGCGAGGCCCAGGTGGCTGTAGACAGTGGGATCGCCAGAGTCCTGGGCGAGGGCCTTGCGGTAACAAGCGACTGCCTTGTCCCACTTGCCCGCCCAGGCAAAATCGAGCCCCTCTTGTATTGCCTTGTCGTATGCCTTTTTATCGCCAGCCAAGATGCCTCCTCCAGACAAAGGCAGCAGTGAACAACCCTCCTCCGCGGGTGCCGCTAGAACCCGGCCCGCTGGGGCGCCATCAGGGCCACGAGGATCGCCTTCTGGGCATGGAGGCGGTTCTCTGCCTCGTCGAACAGGACCGAGTTCGGCCCATCGGCCACGCCATCGGTGATCTCTTCGCCGCGATGAGCCGGCAGGCAGTGCATGATGAGGGCCTCGGGCCGGGCCAGCGAGACCAGGCTCTCGTTGATCTGGAAGCCGGCAAAGCGGGCCTTGCGCAGCTCGGCCTCCGCCTCCTGGCCCATACTGGCCCAGACGTCGGTATAGATGACGTCGGCGTCGCGCACCAGGGCGGCCGGATCGTTGCCGATCTCGATCTGGCTGCCCGTCTCGGCGGCCATGCGCCGCGCCAGGGTCACTACGCCCGGGTGCGGTTCGTAGCCGGCCGGCGAGGCCACGGCCACGTCCATGCCCACGCGGGCGCAAACAAACAGCAGCGAGTTGGCCACGTTGTTGCCATCGCCGACGAACACCAGCTTGCGGCCGCGCAGATCCCCCAGCTTTTCCCAGGCGGTGAGTATGTCGCCCATGGCCTGGCAAGGATGGCTATAGTCCGACAAGCCGTTGATCACCGGCACGCTCCCGTGGGCGGCCAACTGCTCCACGTCGCGGTGGGAAAACACGCGGGCCATGATACCCTGCACGTAGCGCGACAGGACGCGGGCCACGTCGGCCACGCTTTCGCGCTTGCCCAACTGGATCTCGTTGGGCGAGAGATAGAGGGCCGTGCCCCCCAGGTGCTGCATCCCCACCTCAAATGAAACGCGAGTGCGCAGGCTCGGTTTCTGAAAGATCATCCCCAGCACCTTGCCCTTCAGCAAGGGTTCATTCCCGCCCGCCTGCCATTCGGCCTTGAGGTCACGGGCCAGGCGCAAAAGCTTCCAGATATCCTCGCTGCTGTAGTCTGCGACACTCAGAAAATGCTTCATTGCCTTTCTCCTATCCTTGTGTGGTACATGGACCGATTATAGCACAGATTGCGTTTGGCGCAAGTCGAGGGGTTGGCAGCCCAGCGACCCAAAGAGTCCTGGCAGGTAATGTCCGCTGCGCTTGAGAGCCATGCCAGGGCGCAACCCTTGCGGCGAACACAAAACCCGCCAGGCACGTTGCCCGCGTCAAGAGCCGGCTTAATGGCCGATCACCAGCGGCAGATGTACGCGGTACGGGACGCCCGTTGCATAGCGCAGCGCATACGTGTCGCCAAGCGTCAGGTGGGCCCTCCCGTGCTGATCCAGCGCCAGGGAGCGAACCAGCCCCACCTCCTCGGGCAGGCTGTGAAGGCGCCATCCCCCGGCGCTGCCATACGCAACCTTGGTGCCGTAGCCAATGCGCGGCCGGTCGCGGGTGTCCAGGGCCAGGGAGGGAGACGTGCCCTCGGCGTCCACCACTTCCAGGTACCACCCGTTGCCCTGGCGGTGGCCATAGACGAGCGCGTGGGGCGCACCAGACGGCCCGGATCGGAGGTAGGCGATGTGCGGCACGCCATTGCTGTCAAGGGCCAGGCCCAGGCCGCCCAAAGCCATGCCCAGGCTCTCGACCGCGACAATGTGCCAGGTGCTCCCGTCCTTGTAGGCCAGCTTCAAGAAGATAGAATCCCAATTTGTAGTGTCCAGGTAAAGCACGTATGCCCGGCCGCTGCCATCGAGGGCAAGGTGTGGAAACTGGCCAACGAGTCCCTCGGTGCCCAGCGTCTCGGTGATCCAACCGCTCGCCTCCCGGTAGGCATACTCCAGCCCGTGCAGGCCCCGGTAGACGATGTGTGGGCGATCCTCGCCGTCGACGGCCAGGGAAAGGTACGCGGTGACCTGTGGGTGTGGGGCAACCTCTTCGATGGTCCACTCCCCGGCGCGGGCACCGGGCCGGGCCACCTTCACTACACTGTTCGTGGCGTCCAAGTAGCCGATATACGGCTGCCCGCTGCTGTCCACGTCGATGGACGGCAACCAGCCGGTACTGCCTGTCTCGTCCACGGTTGTTTGCAGCCACTCGGACCCCGACGAGCTCTTGTAGGCGTAGAGCAGATCGCGAGAGAGGGACTCCTGGTAGGCGATGTGCGCACCATCGGCAGCGTCGAGGGCCAGGGAGCTCCACCCTCCCGTTCGGGCGGCCCGATCGATCACGACAATAGTCCAACTGTACCCGTCCTGGGCCGCGTACTTGAGGGCGCCGCCGTCCATGTAGCTGACGCGCGCCCGGCCGGAGGCGTCGAGGGCCAGCGAGCTAAAATAGCCGGCGTCGGGCCCGGGATCAAGGCTCTCGGTCTGCCAGCCGCTGCCGTCGTCGTGGGCGAACTTCAGGCCGCCGTTTATCTCGTCGCGGTAGGTGATGCGCGGCCGGCCCGCGGCGTTCAGCGCGATGGAGCTATGGCCCCAGATGGTGTCCGGATCGCTGTCCACCACGGTGGAAATTCCCCCGTGATAATATTTGAGGGCCGAGCCGTTCTCGTCATAGTAGCTGATGTGCAATTCGCCGGCCGTGTCGAGGGCCATGGAGAGGGACGCGCCCGTGTAGGCGGCGCCGGCCAGGTCGGAGAGGTTCCAGCCGCCGGCATCCTTGTAGAGGTATTGCAGGGCGCCGGTATCGTCGTTGTGGAAAACGATGTGGGGATAGCCCTGGGCATCGACGGCCAGCGACGTGTCGCCGGCCTCGTGGCCCGGCCCCGGATTCTCCATGTGCCAGCCCTGCTCGTCCCTGGTGGCGTACCACACCGAGCCCATGGCGTAAGCGTGACTGATGTGCGGGTGACCATCGGCGTCCAGGTCCAGGGACGCGTAATAGCCGACGTCTCCTTCGCTGTGGACGGTCTCCACCTGCCAGCCGGAATCACTCCTGCTGGCGTACTTCAGGTCCAGGTTGGAACTATCCTGGTAGGCGACGTGGGGCTGGCCGTCGGTGTCGAGGACCAGGGAAGCATAGCTGCCGGTCCAGGGCGCGGGGTCGACCACCTCGTAATGCCAGGCGGTGCCATCGTGCCAGGCATAGCGCAGCCCGTTTTCGCCGTAGGCGATGTGCGGGTGGCCGCCGGCGTCCAACCGCAGGCTGCGGTCGGTCATGTAGGCAAAGGACTGCGGGCAGTCGACACACTCGACGGTCCACGCTCCATCCTGGGCGGAAGCCACCGGCGGGGCAGCCAGGCCCGGAAGCAGGGTCAGCAGCAGGGCGATGACGATAAGCCATCCACGTTCGCGCCGAGAACAGCAAGGCCAGGTTCGTTGCAGCATTGGGCTACCTCCATGTTGACGCTGTTGAAACTTTGGAACCGCAGGACATCACGTGCGGCGCGCAACCATGCCGCGCCCCGGTGCGATGAGGCGCTGGGTGTCGAGGCCCAGCGACAGCAGAGCACAGTGCAACGTGTGATCCGGCTGCCGGTCGACGAGCGACAAGAAGGCGCGCTGCGGGTCCAGGGGCGTGAGGCCGACCTCGATCCGATCGGAGCTCAAGAACTCCAGGGCGCGGGTGACGAGGCGTGGATCAAAGTGGTAGAAGCCGGGCGGTTCCTTGCCTACCTCCCGGCCGTCGATGACCAACCGGTCACCATGCATGCCCACGAGGACGGCCAGCTTGCTGCGGTGGAGCTGCCGCTCCACCTCCAGGGCCATCAGCCTGGCGGCAGCGCCCAGGATGGCATCGGCAACCTCCAGGTGATGCAGGGCGACGGCTGCCGGCGGGGCCGGCAGCAGCCGGTAGAGCTCGGGCGGCGCGGGGAACTGCGCGATCTCGAAGCGCCAGCGCAGCTCAAAGGACCCGTCCGCGTCGTCGGCGCTCAAGCTCACGTCGCTGCCGTGGACCGTCATTCGCGCCAGGCGCGACACCGGCGGGGCACTCTTGCACATGTGACTGGCGATCATGGGCGGGATGCCAAAGACAGCCGACGGTTCGACGCCCGGGGACAGGGAAAAGTGCCAGGAGATGACCAGCCGCGCTTCGCGAAAGACGACCAGCGTCAGGTTGTGACCATGGGCAATGCTCAGGATGGGCTCGTCGGTGCATGCCGACACGTGCCGGACGCCTTTCCACAGCGTCTGGCCATCCAGCGAAAACTGGGCTGTCGCCGGAGCCTGTCGCGGCATTGCGCCCTCCACGTTGGGTTGGCTGGATCAAGCGCGAAGCTTCCGTGCCATTATACCACGAGCTTCGCAAAGTGCAAACCAGTGCAGACCGAGATTAAGTTCCCAGAAATTGAAGGTAAAGGTCCTCAAAGGCAGCGGGGGCCACGGCGTACACCTGGCGCAGCATCTCCAGGGCCAGCGCCCGGATCTCCCACTGCGCGGCCCGCTCACAGCGCACGGCGAAAAAATGGCGCAGCGAGCGAAAGTTCATGGTTACGACGATGCGCGTGGCGGCGGCGTTGGGCAGGATAAAGCGGGCATCCTCCTTGCGCACGCCCGCCTTGCGCAGGCGGCGATAGGTCTCGGGCACCCGGGCCATGAACTCGTCCCAGGCAGCCAGGGCCTCCGGGTTCTCCCGGATGGCGGGCGGCACGATAAGCTCGGGCGCCTCCATGGCCACGTAGCGCTGGCTCTCCTGAGAATAGGAAGCGATGCGATGGCGCACGAGCTGGTGGGAACAAGCCCGCGAGATGCCGCTGATCTCAAAGGTCACCGAGGCGTGCTCCACCAGCGACTCGTGTCCCTCCCGAATGCGCGCCTGGAGAAACTTGCCGGGCTGGCCCCGGCCCAGGCTGCGGTAGCACGTGCGCCCCGCGTGCTCCAGGAGGCCTTCGGGCCCTCCCTCACCGGTAAGGTAATTCGTCAGTGCAATGATCTCGACCTGCATCGTCGCTCCTGCTCCCCTTTCAGTCGAATCCCTCAAAGTCGTCCTCGCCCTGCAGCATTTGCACGTTGCGGGCCATCCTTGTTTTCAGCGCCTCGTCATCCACGTAACCCACCTCGGCATAGAGCTCCGGCCCGTAGGGCCGGGCCTGGACGACGACGGGCATGGGCACGGCGTGGCCCAGGATGAGGGCTTGCTGCCTGGTGTCCAGCCGGGCCAGAACCTGGCGCAGCTCGCTTGCCCCCGAGACGCCCGTCAGGACGGCGCGGATGTCGGCCTCGTTGTCCAGGAGGGCCGTGACGCGGGTGCCGATCTGGCTCATGACCTCCTCGTCGATGCCGCTGGGCCGCTGGTCGACGACGAGAAGGGTGACGTTGTACTTGCGCAGCTCCCGGGCGATGGTGCCAAAGATGGTCTGGCGGGCAATGGCCGGGTCCAGGAACTTGTGCGCCTCCTCGATGGTGATAACCAGCGCCTTGGGCTCGGCAGCCTGGTTACCCAGGGCGGCCTCCTTGCGCTTCACGTAGCGCTCGTGGATGCGGCGGGTGAGATAGTTGGCCACCAGGATATAGGCCTCCAGGTGGCTGCCGTAGCGGCCAAATTCGAGGACGACGTTGACCTCGCGGTCCAGGTACTCCATGATCTTGCCCACCACGTCCTCGTGGGCGCGGGGCACCAGGAAATCGAACCGACGGAAGAGGCCCAGGCGGCGCTGAATGGCGCCCAGGGTGCCGCCGTGGAGCTTGCCCTCCTCCAGCAGCGTGTCGAGCTCCGTGGGTCCCTCGCTGGCGTCGTCCGCTTCGCCTTCGGCCAGCAGCTTCTCGATCCACGCGTTGCCCAGGCGCCGCCGCAGGTAGAACAGCGCGCCCACCTGCGTCTCGGTGAGGCCCATGAGGCCGCCCAGCATCTCCACGTCCTCTGGCTCGATCTGGTTATAGCCGATGCGCACGGTAAAGTCGACCTTGCTTTTCCGGCGCTGCGACGACTCCGGGTCCAGGGTCATGACGCTCACCTGGCCGCCGGGGAACAACTGGCGCAGGCCCTTGACCCTGTAGCCCTCACCCTGGGTCTCCCAGCCGTACTCGTTGTGCATGTCAAAGATGAGGTTGACGGCCGTTCGCTGCTTGATGATGCCGGCCAGGAGCGTGCGCGTCAGGAAGGTCTTGCCCGTGCCACTCTTGCCAAACACGCCGCTGGACCTTTCGACCAGGCGCTGGAGGTCCAGGTGCACCCGCACGTTCTCCATGTCCAGGGGGGTGCCCACGTAAAAGTGGCCCTCTCCTTCGGCGCCAAAGACACGGTCCACGTCCTCCTCCGTGGCCTCGTAGACCGGTGAAAAGTGGGCAGGCACAGTCTTGACCGGCCGGGGCTCGACCCCCGCCTCCCGGCCGTCGCCCGCCTCGCCGGGCGGGTCCAGGACGAGCATGGGCGACACATCCAGGCGGCCGAAGGTGCTGGTGCCCTGATAGACCCTGGACAGGAACTCGTCCGTCGTGTCGGGCGGCGACTTCTCGATGGCCGGATTGGTGCTGTCGAGGGCGACGTCGGTGATGATGGAGAAAAAGCGCCGGCCGGTCTGGCCGCGGATGACGACGTAGCGGCCGACGGCCATGCCTTCGACCACGGTGCTGCGATCCAGCTTGACGGCCAGCCCCCGGCTCAGGCTGCCGGCGACGACGATGCCCAGGCGCCGGGCCTCGGCCAGGGCCTCGGGCGAGGGCCGGGCCGGGCGCGGCTGCGATATAAATCGATCCAGCTCGTTTTCTTGGTCCATCATGCTCCTACTTTGCCATCCGTAGGGACGCGAGCGCACCGCCATGGGCCCCCACGCGCGCACCATTCGCTCTATTCCAAATCCGCTGTCCTGTTCTGCCAACAAGACAACAACGGATGTGGAAAACAACCGATTTTGCCGCGCCGCTCAGTTCTGCCCTTTGCGTCTCCAACGCCGCGCTCTCCCCACGGGTTCAATTCTCTGTAAGCCCAGGCGACATCCAGGCAGCCGTCACGGGCGAAGCCTGCGCAGCAGGCCATCGAGGCGCGGCGGGTCCGCGGCCAGGAGGCGGGCCAGCTCGCGGCCGGCGTCCACCAGGAACTCGTACCCGGGACCGCCCGGCCTGAGGTTCGGGTCTCGCGCCTGCGCTGCCCGGCGCAGGTTGGCCGCCAGCAACTCGTCAGCGGGCAGGTCGCGATTGTCGAGGACAAGGCGGAAATAGTCCAGGTGTTGGGTGAACTCGACCAGCTCGTCGCCGTCGCAGGTGAGGATGACGTCCAGGCTGATGGGCGGCTGGGGCGGCAGCCGGTGATAGATCTGTCCATTGTGGCGGTAGCCAATCACAAGGACGGCCACCTCGATGGGCACCTGCCGGTTGCGCCGCTGGTCCTCGATGACCTCCGGCCGGCTGTCGGGGACCACGGCGAGCTGGCGGACGTAGGGGTCGTCCTCCACGCGCACGTCATAGATCAGGCCGTAGACCTCGTGATCCAGGGCGCGGACCTTGACCAGGCAGCCAAAGGCAGGAACCTCCGACTGGAGCGTCTCGCAGCCCACCGCAAAACGCGTCGTGCTGGAGCGCACGATGCGTCCCACCATCAATCCCATGGTTCTCTTCCTCCCGGGCCGATCTCGAAAAACACGCTATGGGTAGCGCCGCCAGCGGGCCACCTTTTTCTGTTGCGCCTTGCGCGACAGCTCGGGCAGGGGCAGCCCGTGCCGGATCATGGCCTGTATCAGCATCTCTTCCAACACGCGGCGCTCCTGGCCCTGGATGACGGCCTGCTCGTCGGCACGCGTGAGAACGTAGGGGTAGCCGTTGTTAAAGCAGCACTGATCATAGACCGCGGCGTGCACCAGGTCGAGCTGGGCAGGCCGGCAGGCAACCCACTGCGGTATCTCCACGCGGGCCAGGTCCGAGCCGGTGTTGAGGTAAAAAAAGTAGATCTCCTGGCCGCTCGCCCGAAAGTCCTGGTTGGTGGGCGTGCCCCGCACGAACAGGGCCGACCGCTGCCCCGGCTCGAGGAAGCCAAAGAGGGCGCGATCGGTCAGGCCGCGGTAGTCGGTGTCGGCCAGGCTGCGCACCTCCTGGCGGGCCTCGGGCTCCAGGTGCGCCAGGTAGAGGAGGGCAATGACCTCGGCGCTGTGGGGCCGGCTGACAAAGCCGGCCACCGGCACCCCTGCCTTGCCCAGCTTTTCCAGGCAGCCCAGGTAGTCGGCCAGGATCTGCCGGCGGCGTCCCTCGGGCAGGTCGCCGGGCCGCAGCCAGATGAGGAGGGGCCCGTCGCCCAGCCCGAGGCAGGGCGGCCCCTGTGGCGCCTCCGCCAACAACAGGTCTGCCAGCACCTCCATCTCGGCCAGGTTCCGCTGGATGCCCACCGTGTCGCTGCTGATGGGGTCGCCGCCGGGATAGATCTGCTCTTCGGTGTAACACAGGCGAGGCTCGGTGGCCACGCGCGGCGCCTGGCCGGTGCCGTGGCAGTAGATGATGCTGCCGATGTTGATGGCATAGTAGAAGGCCAGCCCGTGGCGGTCGGGAAAGATCTGCGAGCCATCGCTGGCCACGAGGGTTACGTGGGCCGGCATGGGCGGGGGTGGCAACGCGGCATCGAGGACCTCGTCCCCCGGCGACGCGCAGCGGAGCTGCTGCCCGGCCGGCGACGCCGCCACCTGGCGGAGCACATCCCACTCGCGGGCGAAAGCCGACAGGAGGGCCCGCGCTGCAGGCAGGGCCCGGCCATCGCGTCTCGCCCGGCTGGCCAGCTCGCGGCCCATGTCGTCGATCTGTGCTGCAACCCTGTTCAGCTCCAGCGTCATGGCTCCTCCCCCCGCGCCATTATACCGCACCACGGCTCAAATGGCAAGGGGAGGTGCGCCGCGGCAACCGGGCCGGACTTCTACCGGGCACCGTTGCCTTGCCAGGGCGGGCCGGATGTGGTAGACTAGGCATACCAATTCCCGTGAGGCAGAAGCGATGCAGACTCTCAAGGAAAGAATTCTGCATGAAGGACGAAACCTGGGCCGAGGCATCCTGAAGGTCGACAGCTTTGTGAACCACCAGGTCGATCCGGTGCTGATGATGGAGGCAGGGCGCGAGCTTGCCCGCCGCTTCGAGGCCGCCGGCCCGACCAAGGTGCTCACCGCCGAAATCTCGGGCATCGCCCCCGCCATGACCACGGCCCTCGCCCTGGGCGTGCCCGTCATCTATGCCCGCAAGACCAAGCCGGTCACGATGACCGACCCTGTGTACGTCGAAGCCGCCCCATCTCACACCAAGGGCGTCTCGGTGTTTCTGATGTGCTCGCCCGAGTTCCTGGGGCCCGGCGAGCGCATCCTCATCGTCGACGACTTTTTGGCCAGCGGCCGGACCATCGGCGCCCTGGTGCGCATGGTGCGCCACGCCGGGGCCGAGCTGGTTGGCATCGGCGCCCTCATCGAAAAGGCCTTTGAGGGCGGCCGGGCAGAACTGGAAACGTTGGATGTTCCCCTTCATGCACTGGTAACCATCACGTCCATGACGGAAGATGGTTTTGTGTTTGCCGAATAAATAGGCCTGGCGGAGGACTGCGTTGAGCAAACGGGCACCGGTGGAAGAGGCCGTCGCCATCCTCGATTTTGGCTCGCAATATAGCCAGCTCATTGCCCGGCGGGTGCGCGAAGCCCGCGTCTACTGCGAGCTGTACCCCTTTGATGCCCCGGCCGAGGAGGTGCTGGCCCTGCGGCCCCGGGGGATCATCCTCAGCGGGGGACCGGGGAGCGTCTATGACGCCAACGCGGCCTCGCTGCCCGACTTTGTGCTCAAGAGCGGCCTGCCGGTGCTGGGCATCTGTTATGGCATGCAGCTCATCACCCAGGTATTGGGCGGGCAGGTGGCCGCCGCCCAACGCCGGGAGTATGGCCCGGCGCTGTTGCAGGTGACAGACCTGGCTTGCCCCCTGTGGGCCGACCTGCCCTTTGCTCTACCCGTGTGGATGAGCCATGGGGATCGCATCGAAACGTTGCCGCCCGGGTTCAACGTCGTGGCCCAGACGGACAACTCGCCCATCGCCGCCATGGCCCACGTCGGGCGGCGGCTGTATGGCCTGCAATTCCACCCCGAGGTGGTGCACACGCCCCAGGGCGGCCAGGTTGTACGCAATTTTCTCTACCGCGTCTGCGGCCTGCAGGGTGCCTGGACTCCTGCCCGCCTCGTCGACCGGGCACTGGACGAAATCCAGGAACGGGTTGGAGACGGGCAGGTGCTGTGTGCCCTCTCGGGCGGCGTCGACTCGGCCGTGACCGCGACCCTGGTACAGCGCGCCGTGGGCGACCAGTTGACCAGCATCTTTGTCGACCACGGCTTGTTGCGGCAGGGCGAGGCGCAACAGGTGATCCGCACCTTCCGTGACGAGCAGGGGATGCGCCTCGTGGCGATCAATGCCGTGGAAGAGTACCTGGCGGCCCTGGCCGGCGTAACCGACCCGGAGACCAAGCGGCACATCATCGGCGAAAAGTTTGTGCGGATATTCGAGCGGGAGGCCGGCCGCCTGGGTAGCTTTGACTTTCTGGCGCAGGGCACCATCTACCCGGACGTCATCGAGAGCGCCGGGGCAGGCCGGCCCGGGGCGCATCGCATCAAGACCCATCACAACGTCGGCGGGCTGCCCGCCGACATGTCCATGCAGCTCGTCGAGCCGCTGCGTTTCCTGTTCAAGGACGAGGTGCGGGCTGTGGGCCACGAGCTTGGCCTGCCCGACGAGATTGTATACCGCCAGCCGTTCCCCGGCCCGGGGCTGGCGGTGCGCATCGTGGGTGCCGTCACCTGGGAGCGGCTGGAAACCCTACGCGCTGCCGACGCCATTCTGACCCAGGAGCTGGCAGCCGCCGGGCTGCTGCGCCAGAAGGACGGCCGGGGCACTGCCCAGTCCTTTGCCGTCCTCCTGCCCATCCACAGCGTCGGCGTCATGGGCGACGAGCGCACCTACGGCAACGCCGTGGCCCTGCGCTCGGTGACCACCGACGACTTTATGACCGCCGATTGGGCACGCCTGCCCTACGACCTCCTGGCGCGGATCAGCAACCGCATCGTGAACGAAGTGCCAGGCATCAACCGCGTCGTCTATGACGTCTCTAGCAAGCCGCCGGCGACCATCGAGTGGGAGTGACGAACTGTCAGACTCACGTCAGCCGCCGGTCTTGCCCCCCTGGTGGGGTGCTGTTAAAATGAGCTTGTAACAATCTGAGAGGAGGAAGGAAAATGGACTACGGCAAGATTTTGTCGCGTGCCTGGCAGATTACCTGGCGGTGGAAGATACTCTGGATCCTGGGGTTCCTGGCGAGCATTGGCCAGGGATTTGGCTCCAGCGGCTCCAGCTACCAGACGAGGGGCGACGAGTGGGGTGGCCCCCGGATCCCCGAAGAGGCGTGGGTGGTGATCGCCGCCGTGGGCTGCCTGGCGCTTCTCCTGGGCATCGCCCTGTGGGTGCTGAGCCTCATTGCCCGCGGTGGGCTGGTCACCGGCGTGCAGCAGGTGGAGGATGACGGCGCCACGACCCTCGGCTCCGCCTGGAGGGCGGGCGTCGGGCGCTTCTGGACGTTGCTCGGCATCAGCATCCTCACCGGGCTGCCGGCGTTCATCGCCATCGTCGCCGGGATCATACTCTTCGGATTGCTGATCTTTGGCACCATAGCCGCCATCGACGCGGCTGCCGAGGTGGGAGGATTCCTGGGCGGCACGGCATCCGTGCTATGCGGTGGCGTCGTCTGCTGCGGCGGCATCCTGCTGGCCATCGTCCTGGAACAGATCCGGCTCTATGCCGAGCGAGCGGTCATGCTGGAAGGCCTGGGCGACATCGACTCGCTGAAGCGCGGTTGGCAGGTCCTGAAGGACAACCTGGGCCCGACGATCATCCTGTGGCTCATCTTCCTGGTCATCGGCCTCGTCGTCGGGGCCGTCCTTGCAGCGCCCTTTGTCGCCCTCATGTTGCCGTTCTTTGCGGCCATGGGCGGCGGGGACCCCTCCGCCTGGGTGCTCATCCCCATCTGCCTTGGCGGGCTGCTGTGGCTCATTGTCACCGCAGTCATCGGCAGCATCGTCCAGACCTTTACCTCGGCCACCTGGACCCTGGCCTATCGCCAGTTCACCGGCGCGGTACTGCCGCCCGCCGAGCCTGAAGTCGACCTGACCGACGAGGTTCTCGACCTCGAATGATCCTGGGCATCGACGTAGGCGGGACGTTCACCGACCTTGTCCTGCTGGATGACGCGGGCCAGGTCAGCATCCACAAGCTGCTGACCTCGGCCCGCGACCCGTCGGTGGCCATCCTGCAGGGCATCGCCGACCTGAATGCCGGGCCCGAGGCCACCGTCGTCCACGGGGCGACGGTGGCGACGAACGCGCTGCTGGAGCGGCGCGGCGCGCGCACGGCCCTCATCACCACCGAAGGCTTCCGAGACGTGCTAGAGATCGGCCGCCAGGCGCGGTCCGAGCTCTATGCCCTGGAGCCCACCCGCCCCGAGCCCCTCGTCCCCCGTAGCTGGCGGTTCGAGCTGCCGGAGCGGATCGATCGACACGGGCAAGTGCTCCTCGCCCTGGACCCCGGGGCCGTGGCCGCGGTGCTGGATCGGCTGCGGGAGGAGGGGATCGAGTCGGTCGCCGTCTCGTTCCTCTTTTCTTTTCTGGATCCACGGCATGAGCAGCAGGTGCGCGACCAGATCGCTGCCCTGGAGGGCGAGGCACCCTTTGTATCGCTCTCGTCGGACGTGCTGCCCGAGTATCGCGAGTACGAACGGACGTCGACGACGGTGATGAACGCCTACGTGACGCCCCTCGTGGCCCGCTACCTGGCCAACCTGGAGCGGGGGCTCGAGGGCCGGCGGCTGCGGGTGATGCAGTCCAACGGCGGGGCCATCTCGGCGGGGGCGGCGCGGGCTCAGGCTGCGCGGACAGCCCTCTCGGGGCCGGCGGGCGGCGTGGTCGGCGGGGCCGAGCTGGCGCGCCTGGCCGGCTTCCAGGACGTCATCACCTTTGACATGGGCGGCACCAGCACCGACGTCTCCCTGTGCCCCGGCCAGGTGCAGCAGACGAGCGAGGGCAACATTGCCGGGCTGCCCCTGCGCCTGCCCATCATCGACATCCACACCGTGGGCGCCGGCGGCGGCTCCATCGCCCGCCTCGACGCCGGGGGCGCGCTGCGCGTCGGGCCCCAGAGCGCCGGGGCCGACCCCGGCCCGGTGTGTTACGGCCTGCCCGGCGCCGACGAGATCACGGTTACCGACGCCAACCTGGTCCTGGGCCGGCTGGACGCCCATCACTTTCTGGGCGGGCGCATGACCCTCGACCTGGAGCGGACGACGGCCCGCTTCCAGGAGCTGGCCCGCCGCCTGAGCCTGCCGCTGGAGGCCGCAGCCTGGGGTGTGGTTCGCGTGGCCAACTCGAACATGGAGCGGGCCATCCGCACCATCTCGGTGGAGCGCGGCCACGACCCCCGGCGCTTTACCCTGGTGGCCTTTGGCGGAGCCGGGCCGCTTCACGCCTGCGAGCTGGCGACGGCGCTGGGCATCCCCCGCGTGCTCCTGCCCCCTGGCCCCGGGGTGTTGTCGGCCCTGGGCATGGTCCTGGCCGACATTGTCAAGGACTATTCCCGGACGGTGATGCTGCCCGCCCGGGCCCTGGAGCCGGGCAGCCTGCCGCGCCTCTTCGCGCCCCTCCTGGAGCGAGCCCGTGCCGACCTGGGGGCGGAGGGGCTGGCGGAGGAGAGCATCGAGCTGCGCCCGGCCCTGGACATGCGCTACACAGGGCAGTCCTTCGAGCTGACGGTGGACGCCGCCTGTGAGGCCGAGAACGTGGAGGGGCTGGTGCGGGCCTTTCACGAGGCCCACCGCCGGCGATTTGCCTACGCCAGCGAGGGCGAGCCCGTGGAGATTGTGAACCTGCGGGTGCAGGCCGTGGGCCACACGGCCAAGCCGCGCCTCGCGCCGCGGGAACCGGGCTCCGCGGACCCCCGGGCGGCCCACGCGGGCTACAAGCCGGTCTATTTCGCCGCCGGCGGATCGTCCCGCGCCGCGCGCCCCATGTTTGCCGCCCTGTACGAGCGAGAGCGCCTGACGCCGGGCAACATCGTCGTCGGCCCGGCCATCATCTGGCAGCTCGACACCACCACGGTCATCCCGCCCGGTTGGGCCGCGACCGTGGATGCCTGGGGGAACCTGGTAGCCGAGCCGGAAGCAGGCAGCCCATGACGACCATCGATCCCATTACCCTGGAGATCCTGCGCAACCTCTTTGCCTCCGTCGCCGAGGAGATGGGCGTGACCCTGGGACGCACGGCCTACAGCCCCAACATCAAGGAGCGGCGGGACTATTCGTGCGCCTGCTTCCTGGCCGGGGCCGCGGGCGACGAGGCAAAAATGATCGCCCAGGCGGCCCACATCCCGGTGCACCTGGGGGCCATGCCGGCCTCGGTGCGCGCCGCACTGGAGGCCTATGCCGAGTGGGCGCCCGGCGACCTGGTGGTGCTCAACGATCCCTACCTGGGCGGCACCCACCTGCCGGACATCACCATGGTCTCCCCGGTCTTTGTGCCGGGCGCCGAGGCCGCGGGCCCCTCCTTTTTCGTCGCCAGCCGCGCCCACCACGCCGACGTGGGCGGCATGTCGCCCGGCTCCATGCCGCTGGCGGCCGAGATCTACCAGGAAGGGCTCATCGTGCCGCCGGTCAAGCTGCTGGAGGGCGGCAGGGTCAACCAGCCGGTGCTGGACATCATCCTGCGCAACGTGCGCACGCCCGTGGAGCGCCGTGGCGACCTGGCCGCGCAGATGGCCGCCCACCGCGTGGGCGAGCAGCGCCTGCTCGAGATCGTGGACCGCTACGGACTGGAGCAGGCGCTGCGCTATGCCCATGGCCTGCTGGCCTACGCCGAGCGCATGACCCGGGCTGCCATCGCCGCCATTCCCGACGGCACCTACACCTTCATGGACGAGCTGGACGACGAGGGCATTCCCCACAGGAGCGGTGGCATCCAGGCGAACCCCGCGCCGGCCCCCCGCATCCAGGTCTCCCTCACCGTGGAGGGCGACCACATGACGGTCGACTTTGCCGGGTCGAGCGGGGCGGTGCGCGGGCCGCTGAACGCCGTGCGGGCCATCACCGAGTCGGCCACGTGGTACGCCGTGCGTTGCGTGGCCGGTGCCCGCGGCGAGGCGGCGCCGGTGAACAGCGGCACCTTTGCCCCCGTGCGCGTCGTCGTGCCGCGGGGCAGCCTGCTGGATGCCGAGCCACCCCACGCCGTGGCCGGTGGCAACGTCGAGACGTCGCAGCGCATCGTCGACGCGGTCCTGGGCGCCCTGGCCCTGGCCCTGCCCGACCTGGTGCCGGCGGCCAGCCAGGGAACGATGAACAACCTGACGGTGGGCGGCATGGACCCTGAAAGTGGGCAGCCCTTTGCCTATTACGAGACCATGGGCGGCGGCGCGGGGGCGGGTCCCGGCGGCGACGGCCTGCCGGGCGTACACGTCCACATGACCAACACGCTGAACACCCCCGTGGAGGCCCTGGAGTACGCCTATCCGTTGCGGGTGCTGCGCTATGCGCTGCGCAAGGGCTCGGGGGGAGCCGGCCGCCACCGCGGCGGCGACGGGCTGGTGCGCGACGTCGAATTCCTTTCAGCCGCGACGGTCACCATCCTTTCGGAGCGGCGGCGCACCAGGCCCTACGGCCTCCAGGGCGGGCAGGCGGGCAAGCCCGGCCGCAACCTGCTCCTGCGGGCCGGCCAGGAGACAGACCTGCCGGGCAAGTGCGAGATCCAGGTGGAGCCGGGCGACGTGCTCAGCCTGCGCACGCCCGGCGGGGGCGGGTGGGGCGAGGATGGAGGCCTGGTACCGCCGCCCGGCGAGGAGAGCGGCCTGCAATCGCCCCCGGAGAGCATGCCCTGAGGCTGGGCCGCTTGCACAAGTCCTCGTTCCCCAAAGAAATTACTGCTTGGTCAGATCATGTTTGTCCAAATGATTGAGCGGCAATATGGGTTTGTTCGTGCGGGATAATCACTCCACGCTTTTCAGCGATGCCACCATATCAATATTCTTGAACTTTCGTCCCATGACATGGTTCACAAGCATGGTAAACGCCAGGACAAAAGCAAAGCCTACGACAATGCTGAACACACTAATCAGTGGTAAAATCTCCAAATCCGGCGTCGTCGCTTGTTGCAGGATCACGCGAAGCAGCAAAGAGCCGACGATGTAGCCGAAAGGCAAGCCGAAAACTGTAATCCATATATTTTCACGCAGCACCAGCCGTTTCATTTCCTTTTTATAGAAACCCAAGACCTTCAGCGTCGCAAGCTCGCGCATCCGCTCATAATAGTTCATACGCCCCAGCACCATCATAACGGCAAAGGCAAGCAAGCCGGAGAACACAATCAAAATGACCTGAAAAAATTGCAATGTTTCCAGAACCATCAGCATATTGTTGCGCATCTCTTCCTTTGTTTCAACCAGCGAAATCCTTGGGTCGGCTTTCAGTTTGTTCAAATCAAACTCCTGCCCGTCTATCAACAGCGTTCTTACAAGGAAAGGCAGATCGGATACTTTTGAAAAGGCGGTTTTGCTCATGTAGACCTCGTTGCCAACGGGAAAATCCACAATATTTGCAACCTCAAGCGGAATGAGGGTTCCATCAAGGCGTTCCGCTGTTAGCTTGTCACCAATACCCACAGAAAGAGTGTCTGCCATTCTCGGGGTAAGCAACACGCCGTCCTCCGGCAAGTAAACCTTGTTTCCGTCTAGATCCTTGAAGTCGAGGCTTTTCTGACCCTCGTCCATAACAACAAGATAAGGATTCTGCACATTGCCGTTCTCTCCATACAGATAGACGCCAAACGCCATTGTCTCGTCAACGTGTTCCGCGCTGTGCAAAACATCATAAATATCGGAAAGCTGTTCCGTAGCCAAAGGAGTACGGAGCTTGGTTTCTACGTTATACCGGACCGTTTCGTTAAAAGCCTTGTCGAGCATCCCGTTGATCGAGTTCATCAGCCCGAAGCCGCACAGAATCAGAGCAGTAGAACCGATAATTCCAATCAAGCCCATGAGCATCCGTGCCTTATTGCGAAACAGGTTTCGCGTGACGATTTTTCCACTGAAACTCAGCCTGCGCCAAAGTGGTGCAATCCGCTCCAGCAAAATACGGTGTCCCTGCGCCGGGGGCTTTGGCCTCATCAGTTCTGATGGCATGGACTTGAGCGATTTGCGGCAGG
>JAAYZQ010000391.1 GCA_012514775.1 Anaerolineaceae bacterium | reverse complement strand
TTTCCGGCTCGCACGTTCGACCGGGACAGCAAGGCGTTACAGGTGGGTCCCTGCACCGGATGCGGGAAATGCTTGCGACTCAAGTTCTGCATGGGATGGCGTCATCGCTTCTGGCGGAGAGTGATATGGCCGCACAACGGCAAGGCAATCACGGAAGCCATGTAGTCGAACCGAGTCTGTTTCCTGATGAGCCGCTCTACAGTGCGGGCGAGCCCGTGCTGGTCAGTGCATGCTTTTTGGGAATCCCCTGCCGCTGGCACGGCCGCCGGGCGAAGCGGCGCGATGCGCTGCTGGAGCGGCTCAAGCGGAAATACGTCCTGGTGCCCGTCTGCCCGGAGCAATTGGGCGGCATGCCCACGCCGCGCACGGGGGAAATGCTGCATGGGACCGGAGCGCAGGTGTTGGATGAGGGGCTTCGCATCATCGCTCCCGAAACCGGTGAGGATGTGACGGGCTACCACGTCGCCGGCGGGCGCTACACCGTCGAAATCGCCAGGATCATCGGTGCGCGCCGAGCCTATCTCAAAGGCGGCAGCCCGTCCTGCGATCGCGACGCCGTGACCGGCGAACTGATCCGGCGTGCCGGCATCAAGGTCATCCGCGTGCCGTAGGGGCCGACGAATGGTACTGTATCTCCTCCTTGCGCAGGAGACATCGTGATGGCAAACGCACGAAGGGCAAGACACTTCGCAGCCTGCTACGCTGTGGTCGGGTGTCTGCTTTGTGTCGCGCCCATCGTGATGAAGTATGGAATCTACAGGGGAACGCTCCAGGGCCAGTTGTCCGTGTTCTGCCCTGAAACGGAGACTGTGGCGACAGTGTATCTGGATGCCGACAGCAGGCCTGCCTGGTGCTGACGGCACCCCGACAACCATGTGTATCAGACGGTGACCATGAAGGTCCTGACGTTCGGCGAACAGACAACCACCGAGAGGATCGTTCAAGTCGATCTCGCTAACGACACCTGGGCCTCGAGGGGAGATCAGGGGAGGTTGGACGCCGACAACCTGGCGCGCCTTGTGATGAGCGGCGAGGATGCAGGGGCACTGGGCCTTGCCTCGCTTCAGCAGGTCGAGCGCCTGCTGGACACGTTCCATCAGATGTCCACCGGCACCTTTCTGCGACCGAGACATCATCCGTATTCTGTGGACGACTCCGAGTGGAACAGCGCTGTGTATACGCACTTCACCGGGGGCAGCCCTGTCTGGCTCTGGATGATCGGCGTTTGGCTTCTGGTGTGGCCGGCGTATCTCTTTCTCTTCAAGCAGCCAAGAGTGCCGGGTCGGATGACGCCGAGAAAGGCCTTTGCCACGACCGCCGCCACCGTCGTCATACTCGACCTGGCCTTGGTTGGCGTCCATATCATGTTCTCGCCTGGTGACATCTCAGAGGAGATGGAACTCCTCATCGCCCTGCTCAATCTGCCGGCATGGCTCGCGCTGGGCGACTACGGCGTGGGGTCCTGGCCGGGGATGGCTTTCGGCGCGATGAGTTGGTCTGTCCTGGCCTCCTTGGTTGCGTTACTCCTGTCAGCCCCCGATCGTGCCAAGGCTGCCGCAGACGGTGCATCCGACGATCTGCCACCATGGGAATTCCGTTGAGCCGCGAGATTTCCACCTCTCGTCCTCAGCATCAAGTCCTCCTTATTCCGTCCCTTTGGCGCACTGTATGGCGCACTGAAAAGTATTCCCGGCCTGTCATGCTTTGCCGCAATTTGGCCCGTGTTGGCACAAGGGCCGGGTCGGCGTGGGGGTGGTCGATGGGAGCGGCGATCG
>JAAYZQ010000390.1 GCA_012514775.1 Anaerolineaceae bacterium | reverse complement strand
TCGGCTTCACGCCCACCTTCCTCGACCTGGTCCTGGTGGCCCTCTATTTTGTCTGGGTGATGCGCATTGCCCGGGGCAAGGCCGGGCCCTTTATCGGCACCGTCCTCGGCTTTCCGATCGTCGTGTTTCTCACCCTGGCCTGTGCCTCCTTTGTCGCCGGCCTGGGCCACTCGTACCTCAGCGCCTACGTCCTGCGGCACTTTGCCGAGATCTTGCTCAGCGTGTCGCTCTTTTTCGTCGTGGTCAACTGCGTCCGAAAGGAGAGCCAGTTGGTCACACTGGTCAGGACCATTGCCCTGGCCGGTTTCGGCACCTCGGCCATTGGCATTGTCCTGTACTATTTGCCCTCGGACTGGAGCATCCGGCTGCTGTCAGCCCTGGGGCGGTTTGGCTATCCCACGGGCAGCGGCGTGCTGCGCTACGTGGAGGACAACCCCGACCTGGCGCTGCGGGCCATCTCGACCTCGACGGATCCCAACGTCCTGGGCGGGCTCCTCATCCTCATCACGGTTCTGACGACAGCCCTGCTCTTTGCCCGCCGGCCTCTGTTTCCCCGACGCCTCCTGGCCGTCATGGCCATCACCGACGTGCTGTGCCTGTATCTCAGCTACTCCCGTGGCTCCATGGCGGGCCTCGCCGCGGGGCTGGGCCTGTTGGCCCTGGTGCGCTACCGCAAGCTCCTGGCCGCCATGGTGGTCGGCGGCCTGCTCCTCCTCCTGTTGCCCCAGACCCAGGACTATGTCCAGCATTTTGTGCAGGGTATCCAGCTCCAGGATCTGGCCACGCTGATGCGCCTGGGCGAGTACAAGGATGCCCTGGCCCTCATCGTCCGCCATCCCTGGATCGGCGTCGGCTTTGTGAACCCACCGGAAGGCAGCCTGTATATCGGCGTGTCCAACGTCTACCTGCTCATCGCCGAGGAGATGGGCCTCATCGGCCTGGGTGCCTATCTCCTGATCCTGGGCCTCTTTTTCCGGCAGGCGTGGAAGACCTGGCCCGCCGTGCGCGATCACGAGGGCCTGGAGCCCATCTTCCTGGGTCTGGTCTGCGCCCTGGCCGGCATCCTCGTGGGCGGCATATTTGACCACTATTTCTTTAACATGAACTTTCCTCACTCCGTGTCCATCTTCTGGGTTTACATGGGGCTGGGCATGGTGGCGATGCGGCTGAGCTCAGAACCATAACTTGCATTCCATGCCAGGTATGGTACAATACCTCCGGGCGTTTGCCGAATTGCTCGCGAATTCATGGAGGAGAAGTGATGGAGATCAAGACCGAGGAGATGAAGCGCTGCGAGGTCGTCACCGTGTCCGGCCGGGTGGACAGCTCGACGGCGCCCGAGCTGGAGAACGTATTGCTGGGGCTCATCAAGGCGGGCCAGAAAAACATCGTCGTCAACCTGTGCGAGGTCGAGTTCATCAGCAGCGCCGGCTTGAAGGCCCTGCTGTCGGCGCTGATGAAGGTGCGCAAGATGGTACCCGCAGGTGACGTGGTCATTTCCGAGATCAAGCCCCAGCTCAAGGAGAGCTTCGATCTCGTCGGTTTCGATCGCCTATTTCGCTTCTACGAGGACGATCTACACGCGGTGGGGAGTTTCTAACCTTCTCGGTCGCAGTCCAGGCCGCCGTGTCCCCAGGGACGGACGGCGGCCTTTTTTCACCTGGAACTGGTGGATCCGATGGACAAAGGACGATTGCCGGCACGGTACCTGGCCAAGCTCAGGTTGAGGGCCGTGCTCGAAAATGTGCCGGTGGCCACCGAATGCGTGGCTGCCATCGCCCGGGCCGCGGGCCTCGAGGATCATCTGCTCTACCAGATCCAACTGGCGGTCGACGAGGCCTGCGCCAACGTGGTGGAACATGCCTACCGGGATGTGGAATCGGGTGACATGGAGCTGGTCTGTTCCATGGGTGACGGCACCTTTACCATCCGCGTCCGCGATTGGGGCCAGGGCTTTGACCCCGACGGGGTGGAGGTGCCCGACGTGGGGGCGCCGCTGGAGGAACGCAACCTGGGCGGCCTTGGCCTGTTCCTCGTCCGGCAGATGATGGACTCGGTCCAGTTCACCTTTGACGCCGAGCGGGGCAACGAGCTCGTCATGATCAAGAGGCTGCCGAGTGAGGGATAATGGTGTGAGCCCCGGGGAGGGCCGTTCCCCGGATTCACCCTCCCCTCGTCCCTGGCTTCAGTCCCCCTATCCGGTGGCCCTGGGGTTGGCCGCCGCCGTTGTCCTCGTCGTCGTCCTGCTCCTGGCGCAGCCCGAATGGGCGGCCCCGGCCCTCGCCATCCTGGCGGTCGCCGCCGTCGGATTTCTTGCCTGGCGCTGGGCCGGCGTGCGGGCCTCCCTCCTGCAGCGCGTGGCCGAGCTGTCGACCATAGAGGCGGCGGGCCGGACCATTGCCGAGGCCGAGCTGGACGTTGACGAGATTGCGCGCCTGATGTACGAGGGCGCCCAGCGCGTGGCCGACGCGACCATCTTTCACCTGGGCCTATTCGAGGGCGACACCTACACCCTTCGCCTGTGGATGCACGACGGGGAACCCGTCGCTCCGCAGACCTTCCAGATGAGCCCCGGCGTGGGGCTGGTCAACTGGCTGCGGGAGACCAAGCGTCCGCTCCTGGTACGCGATTTTGCCCGCGACATGGAATCGCTGCCCGCCCGCCCGGCTTACGTCTCGGACGACCCGCCCCGGTCGGCCCTATACGTGCCCCTCGTCGCGGGCGAGCAGGTGATCGGCACCATGTCGGTCCAGTCGTTCCGGCCGGGCGCGTATGGCGAGGGTGAGCTGCGGGTGCTGTCGGCCATGGCCAACCAGGCGGCCCTGGCCCTGCAAAAGGCGCGGGTCTATGAGCAGGAACGCAAGCGCGCACGCCAACTGGCGACCATTGGCGAGGTGAGCCGGCAGGTCACCGCCACCCTGGAGCTGAACGAGCTGTTCGAACGCGTCGTGCGCCTGATCCGCAGCGGCTTTGGCTACTATCACGTGGCGATTTTTGCAGCCGACCCCGCCCGCGAGGCCATCACCTTCCAGGCCGGGGCAGGCGCCGGCGACCATGCGGTGCGGGTGGACGTGGCCTGGGGCCAGGGGCTGGTCGGCTGGGTGGCAGCCCATGGCGAGCCCGTCATGGTGAACGACGTGTCGGCCGACACTCGCTACCGCGCCATCGATGCCCTGGAAGAGACGCGCTCCGAGCTGGCTGTGCCCCTCCTCCTGGAAAACGAGCTGGTGGGAGTCCTGGACGTGCAGAGCAATCAGGACGCCGCCTTTGGCCCGGATGACCTATTTATCCTGGAGACCCTGGGCGTGCAGGTGGCCATTGCCATCCAGGAAGCCCGCCTTTACGCCGCCGAGCAGCAGCAGGCATGGCTGGCCACGGCCCTTCTCCAGGTGGCCGACGCCATGGGCCAGGTGGACGAGATGGATGCCGTCTTGACGACCATCGTGCGCCTTACACCGCTCCTGGCCGGCGTGGACCGCTGCGCCATCCTCCTCTGGGAGCCGGCGGCCGAGTCGTTCCGGCCCGCCCAGACCCACGGCTTGAGCCCCGAGCAGCGAGAGCTCTTTGAGTCGATGGCCTTTCCCAGGGGGAGTGTCCCTGCCCTTGACCTGGTGAGCATGGACAGGAACCCGCTCCTCGTCCGCGCCGACGAGCAGCAGGCCCTGCTGCCCCTGCCCGAGGCCCTGAATGCCTGCGAGGTGCTCCTGCTGCCGCTGTCGGCGCAGGGCGAGCTCCTGGGCGTCATGATGGTCGACTATGCCGGACGGACACATCATTTCGACGAGCGCAGCATCAACATGCTGAGCGGCATTGCTAATCAAGCTGCCATGGTGCTGCAAACGGCGCGGCTGGTGCAGTCTCAGCAGGAAGAGGCCTACGTCTCCATGGCTCTGCTGCAGGTGGCCGAGGCTGTCCACCAATCCACCGACCTGGACAATACCCTGGCGACCATCGTGCGCCTCACGCCTATCCTCCTGGGTGTGGAGGCCAGTGCCTTCCTGCTGTGGGAGGAGGATGCGGCGGCCTACCTGCCATCGCAGCAGCATGGGCTGAGGGGCGAGGCCCACGAGGCCTTTCAGGCACTGCGCCTGGGCAGGGACGATCCCGTCGTGCTACCCCTGCTCGCGGGCGAGTCCATGGTGTCGCTCCAGGAGATTGCCTCATCTTCACCCCTCGCCGTTGCCCTCGGCCGCGAGGCGGTCCTGGCCTTGCCTCTGAAGACCAAGGGTGAGCTGCTGGGGCTCATGGCCGTGGACTATGCCGGGGCGACGGCCCACTTTACCCAGCGCTGGCTGAGCATCCTGAGCGGCATTGCCGGGCAGGCGGCCCTGGCTGTCGAGAACCATCGCCTCCTGGAAGAGTCCGCCGAACAGGATCGCATCCGGCAGGAGCTGGAGGTGGCGCGCCGCATCCAGACCAGCTTTTTGCCCGATTGCTGCCCGCCTGTGCCCGGCTGGGAGCTGGCCGCCGTCTGGCGCTCGGCGCGCCAGGTGGGGGGCGACTTTTACGACTTTATCCCGCTCCCGGCCAACGGGCCACGAGACGGGGCCGGCAGCCAGCGCCTGGGCCTGGTGGTGGCCGACGTGGCCGACAAGGGCGTTCCCGCCGCGCTGTTCATGGCCCTGTCGCGCACCTTGGTGCGCACTGTGGCCATCGACGGGCGCCCGCCGGCCCTTGCCCTGGCCCGGGCCAACGACCTCATCGTCGCCGATGCCCGCACGGACCTTTTCGTGACCCTGTTCTACGCCATCCTGGACTCGGCGTCGAGCGAGGTCGCCTACGCTACGGCCGGCCACGTGCCAGCGCTGCTGGTCCGGGCCGCCAGCGGCCAGGTTGAGCAGCTCCGCGCACCGGGTATGGCCATGGGTGTGTTGCCCGACGTCGTCTTTGAGGAGCGGCGGGTTCAGGTGGAGCCCGGCGACCTGCTGGTGATTTACACCGACGGCGTGACCGACGCCATGGACGGCGGGCACCGTACCTTTGGCCGGGACCGGTTGGCCGAGATCGTGCGGGCCCACCGCCACCAGCCCGCGGGCGACGTGGCTCAGGCCATCGAAGAGGCCGTCGACACTTTTGCCGGGGCCGCCGCCCAGTACGACGACCTGACGCTTCTCATCGCCAAGCGCAGGCCGGCGGCCGGATGAGGACCGGAGCACAGATCGAGAGATGACGGTATCCGACCTGAACGATCCCCGGGCCTTCAAGTCCCGCGTCCGGGCGATCCTCGCGGGCCGTCACCGCCTTCGCATCGCCGATCCCACGCTGCGCTGTGCCGCCGTGTTGCTGCCTCTCCTCTGGAAGGGCGGAGAGTGGCACGTGGCCGTCACGCAGCGCACGGACCATGTCGAGCACCACCGCGGCCAGATCTCGTTTCCGGGCGGTGCCTGCGAGGCCCACGACAACGACCTGCTGGATACCGCGTTGCGCGAAACCCACGAAGAGATCGGCGTGCCCCCCGAGGCCGTGGAGATCCTGGGCGCGCTGGACGACTTTCCGACCATCACCCACTTTGTCGTCACCCCCTTTGTGGGCGTTATTCCCCATCCCTTTGCCTACCGCATCAGCGAGATCGAGGTCGAGGCTGTCGTCGAAGTTCCCCTTTCCTTCCTCCTGGAGCCAACCCACGTGCGCATGGAGGAACGCGAGCACGAAGGTCAGATCTACGAGCTGCTCTTCTGGGACTATCGGGAGGGCGACCGCATCTACACCATCTGGGGAGCGACGGCCCGCACGCTCAGAGGTTTCCTCGACCTCATTTCCTGATCGGCAAGTTCGCCAGGCTGTTGCCCTGCCGTACTCCGCCCGCGGCCATACCCACCGTCCCACGCGCCGGCCTTGCGCTGGCCTGGCGTCAGGCAACGGCGCGCCCCTGGTGATAGAATCGCCCGCAGAATCGGGTGCGGTGCCCTCCACCGCAGGCGAGCCTGGCACCCAATCACGGAGGAGTAGCATGCAACAGAATCTCTTGGTCCGGAAGCGGGCCCTGAACACCCT
>JAAYZQ010000389.1 GCA_012514775.1 Anaerolineaceae bacterium | reverse complement strand
CCGCAGGACGCCCAGGAGCAGGCGCAGGAGCGTCGTCTTGCCCGAGCCGTTGGGTCCCAGGATGGCCGTCACCGCCCCCTCGGGCACATCCAGCGACAGATCGCGGACCACGGGATGGCCCGGGCCGTTGTAGCCGAACCACAGCCCCTGCACCGAGAGGATCCCCTGCCCCGTTTCCCCGTTGCCAGGCACGTCTCTCATCTCTCTCATCGCTCTACCCGGATGTTGCGGCTCATCATCATGGCCATGAACAGCAGGGCGCCAAAGAACGAGGCCACGATGCCCAGCGGGATCTCGCCCGCCATGAGGGTGCGCGCCAGGTCGTCGCAGGCCAGGGCAAAGATGCCGCCCAGCAGCAGCGAGGCCGGCAGGGCGCGCTGGGCGTCGGCGCCCGCCAGCCGCCGGGCCACGTGGGGCACCAGCAGCCCGATCCAGCCGACGATGCCGGCCACCGACACGACGGCCGCCGTGGCCCCTACGGCCGCCACGAGCACCAGGGCCCGCTCCCGCCCCGGCGCCGCCCCGAGCGAAAAGCCGGTATCGTCGTCCAGCGACAGCAGGTTGAGGCGCCAGCGCATCAGATAGACCAGGAGCAGGCCGGCGGCCACGGGCGGCGCCAGGTAGATCAGGTCTTCCCAGCTCACGCCCCACAGGCCGCCCAGCGTCCAGAAGACAATGTCGGGCAGTTGGGTCAGGGGGTCGGCCAGGTACTTGAGGACGCCCACCCCCGATGAAAAGAGGGCCGACACGGCAATGCCCGACAGGATCAGGCGCAGGATCCAGCCGCCAAAGCGCACCCGCCGCGCGATGAGATACGACAGGGCCAGGCCCAGGCAGGCGCTCAGGGCTGCCGTGGCCTCCATGAGCAGGGGCGAGGCCCCCAGGACGACGATGCTCAGGGCCGCCCCAAAGGCCGCGCCCTGCGACACGCCCAGGAACCCGGGCTCGACCAGGGGGTTGCGAAAGATCATCTGCAGCACCGAGCCGCAGGCGGCCAGCGTCATGCCCAGCAGGCACGCCGACAGCACCCGCGGCAGGCGCAGGTTCAGGATCAACTGCCGGGCCAGGCCGTCGTTCGCCAGCGTGGCGGGCGACATGATGCCCGGCTCGGGGTAGCGGCCCACCAGGATCGAGAGGACGAGGAGCAGGATGAGGACCAGGCCGAGGACCAGGAAGGGGCGGCGGCGCACGGCCGCGGCCGGCCTGCTCGCACCGGCGGCGCTCCCCCGCGCGGCCGCGGCCCGGCTGCCCTCGGGGATAGGCTCCGGCCCTCCCTCTCGCTCCCGAGCCAACGTCACTGGACGTTGCCCCGCAGCCGCGGCACGATCTCGTCCGCCACCGTCGCCTCGTCCAGCCCGTACATCTCGCCATAGAAGGCCAAGATCTCCTGGTTCATGTCCAGGTCCGGGAACCGGTCGGGATGGATCTTGCCTGCCAGCCAGGTGACGCCCAGGATCCAGCGAGGGTCGGGCTGGTCCCAGGAAAAGAACTCGCCGGGAAAGCCGTGGATCTGGCCGGCCTGCACCGCTGCCAGCTCCTGCCACTGGGCGTTGGCCCGCAGCTCCTCGACCACGGCCGCGGGGTCGTCGCCGTAGGATACGACGTAAATCTGATCGGGATTCCAGGCGGCGATCTGCTCCAGGTTCACCACGGTCCAGCCGCCACCCAGGGCCGCCTCGCGCCACACGGGCTCGCCGCCGGCCAGCTCGACCTCCAGGGTTTGCAGCCAGGCGACCGACGGCACCTCCAGCGAGACCTCGCCGCCCTGGGCGCTGTACTGCACCAGGAGCACCCGCGGCCTATCGGCCGGGTCCAGGCCCTCCAGCCCCGCCTCGATGGCGTCCAGGCGCTGCTGGTAAAAGGCCTCGATCTCCCGGGCCCGCTCCTCGTTGCCCAGGAGCTGCCCCAGGGTCGCCAGGTCGCGGAAGTACTGCTCGGGCGTCTCCAGGTCGACGTACACCACCGGGATGCTGACCTGCTCCAGGGCGGCGCCCAGGGTGTCGGCCATAAAGCTGCGCAGCACCACCAGGTCGGGCCGCAGGGGAGCGATCTGCTCCGGACCCGAATCGGGCGCGATCTCGGTCTTGGTCCCATAGTCGGGATCGACCAGCGACAAGAAGTCGCCCGGCTTTTGCTGGCCTACCGACAGGGCCACCAGGCGCTCCCGCGTCTCGGGAAAGAGAAACAGGGTTTCGACGATGGTCAGCCCGCTGCGGCCCGCCGAGACGATGCGCTGCGGCAGCGCCTCCAGCTCCACGGTGCGCCCCAGGGCATCGACGATGGCGACGCCGCCCGTGGCCGGCACGGCGTCTCCCTCGGGGGCCGGCGTGGGCAGCGGCGAATCGCCCGCCGGACCCGCCTCCTCGGCCGTCGGCGCGGCCGTGGGCTCCTCCGCGGTGGCAGCGGGCTCGGGCTGGGCGCCACAGCCGGCCAGCAGTACGGCGGCCAGCCACAAAACGACGACGAACGTGTGTACGCGACGATGGCTCATCTGTTTTCCCTCACAATCTGTGATGTTGCTGCTGGGACCATTACGATTCCTGCGCGTGGGCCTGGCCGGCGCGGCCGGCCGGTTCCTGGCGGACCGGTTCCGCCAGCATCTCCAGGCAGCGGTCCAGCCACTGCACCACGGCCTGCAATTGGCCCTGCCGGAACTCCAGGACCAGCGCTCGAAAGTCGTCCTCCTCGTCCTCGGCCAGGCGGGCAAAACGCCCGATCTGCGCCTGGCAGACTTCCTTTTGCGCCTCGACGAGCTCTTCCAGCCCGGGCAGCGACAGGTGGCGGTAAAAATAGAGGCGCGCCAGGAACTCGACCCGGAGGTGGCGCACGTAGGGCGTCGGCTGCCGCAGCCAGGCGTGGAACGCCGCCTGGCCCTCGGCCGTCAGGTGGTACACCTTGCGGGGCGGGCGGCCATCCTGCGGCTCGGTGTGGGCCGCCACCAGGCCCGCCTCTTCCAACTGGCGGAGGTGGGCGTAGAGCTGGCTCATGCCCACCTGCCACACCCGGCCCAGCTCCGCCTGGAACTCCTGGTAAAGCTCGTAGCCGTGACGCGGCCGGTCCATCAGCAAGCCCAACAGGACCGGCTGGGGCGAGATTGTCTCTTCACGGGCCATGGCCATCCCTCCTCCTGCTCCTTCCTCCATGCGTGGATACTCACGGTGTGAATATCGTGGTCCCATTATACGCACTCCGCCCGGCTTGTCAAGCTCCGCTTCGCTGGGTACCCAGGTCCTGTCAAAGTCACGAGTGCTGCCCACCGGCCTGGCATTTGCTCGCACCGGATAAGCACTTGCTCGCGCCGGATTATTGCAGGTTTACTAATTGATGCGGGTATGCTCATACTGCTCGCGGCGGATTGTTATCCGCCGCGAGCAGTGACAGGGGGTAGAAACGCGACTCTGCCGGCACCGAATTTTTCAAACCCCGGCTCCTGTTGTATACTCCCCCTGTTTTGGCGCTTGACGATTTCACCCGGGATGTGACGATGAAAGGTCGAGATCTGGCGACGATAGACGCTGTAGAAAAGGTGCTCTTGCAGCACGACTACGTGGCCGACCGCGTGTTGGCCACGGTGGTCTTCTTGTCGTTAAAGCTGGGCAAGCCGCTGCTGCTGGAGGGGGAGGCGGGCGTGGGCAAGACCCAGGTGGCCAAGACCCTGGCCGAGGTCCTGGACGCGCCCCTCATCCGCCTGCAGTGCTACGAGGGCCTGGACGTCAACAACACCATCTACGAGTGGAACTATACCCGGCAGCTCCTCCACATCCGCATGCTGGAGGCCCAGAGCTGCGACATCGACGCCT
>JAAYZQ010000044.1 GCA_012514775.1 Anaerolineaceae bacterium | reverse complement strand
CCAGGGCCGCTCGTCCCCTGGCCGCCAGGTAACCCCGTTGGTCAGCTCGTAGCGGCGGCCGCGCTCGTCCGCCAGGTAGAGGTCGCTGCTCTTCGTAGCCGGGTTCCAGCCCCACACCCGGTTCAGAAGGAAGCCAGGCGGCGGATCGTCCAGCTCCACCGTTATCGCGGCCAGCCGGTCGGTCTGGACCACCTGGCTCGCGCGCAGGGTCAACCCCTGTCGGCTCTGGACGGCATTTGCCGGGTGTCGAACGACCGGGGCCGCCCGCGTCCCATCCGTTTTGCCTGCGCCGGGGATGCTCCAGGTCAGAATCCAGGGCCCATGGAACACCACGTCGGCCCGCTCCACGCGTACCTCCGTGGGGCCGCCCGGGATGCGGGTCCCGTCGACCAGTTCCAGGCCCGTGCGGATGGTACGGCTCTGCGGTTCGTAGCCGCCGGTCGTGCCACTGAACCAGCTCTGATCTCCGGCCAGCCCAATGTGGCGGAGCATTCTACCGTCTTGGTCCGGCACAGAATCGAGGTCGAATTGCAGCAGGGTTTGTTGCACTGTGCCATCGCGCAGCTCCAGCTCTTCCTGCACCAGGCGGGCACCGCTGATATTCACCGGGAAGCCGGCCACCGTGAGCGAGATGTCCAGGGGCCACCGATCGCCCACCTGGGGTGCATCGCCCAGATCCACGACAAAGCTTGCCTCGGCAGGAACCGCAAAGCTGACGGCATCCACCCACAATGCCAACTGCCCGGCGGAGGGCGAGACAGCGGCAAAGGTTTGCGTCGTCTCGTCGGTCGGCAGCTCGGGCGTCGGTGTCGGCGTGATCTGCTGCGGATCGGGGATCCGGATCACCTCTGTCTGGACTGAGGAGCCGGTGCTGGACGCCGGAGCATGGTGGTATTCGTGGCCCAGGTTGTCACGCAACACGGGCAGGTTATAGCCGATGGTGGGCCACTCCCAATCAGGATTGGGCCACTGCACCTGCACGCGGACTACCGTCTCTTCCGCGCTGTGGGCCACAGCCAGGACGCGCAGGGTGATTTCGTGATGCGTTTCCTCGGCGCCAGCGGGGGCGTAGGGCTCGGCGAAGAGATCGGTCACAAGGTCGCCGGTGGCGGGGCGCAGGTCCAGGGGCACCTGCCAGTTCTCCGGGGCCGCGCCGGTGGGCACCAGCGGCAGTCGCGGCAGTTCGAGCTTGACCCGGTACACGCCATCGGGCAGGGACGGAAATTCGAGCGTCCCGCCGCCCAGGCGCAGAGTCCAGGTGGCCGTGGTCAACGTGCGGCCGTCGGGCAGGCGCAAGAGGGGGGCAAAGTCTCCTTGCTGCTCCGCGCCGTCGGGCCAGAGCAGATCCTCGGGCGGCAGCCCTTCGCTGCGGACGACGATCTTGGTATTGTCCGGCCCGGCGATGGCCTGCTCCACGCGCAACGTCACGCCGTCGCGGGTAACCTCGACGGGGGCGGCCAGCAGGCGCGTCGCCTCGAGGTCGACAAAGCCGATGCCGGGCACGTAGCCCACCAGGTCCTGGATGGCGGCCACGACACGCGCCGGGCCGATGGCGGCCACCGCGAGAGCGAGGATCATCAGCAGCCCGGCGGCGACGGCCATGGCGCGATGGCGCCGCAGGCCGTCGAGCCAGCCAGACCACGAGGACGGTGCGCGCGACGTGCCAATTCTGTGCGGCATAGCCTCCGCTTGCGCGAGCAACCGTCGCTCCAGGCTGGCGACAAACACCGGCTCCGGATCGGGTGATGCAAACAGATCTACCAGCGCCCGCTCGATCTGTGGTGTTCCCGTCCGTGTTGGCTCACCCATTGTCTTCCTCCCACTCGGCTTCCAGGTGACGAACCAGGCGATTGACCGCCATCTTGACCGCTGCCTCGCTGCGACCCACCACCTGGCCGATCTCGCGGTAGGTGAGGCCGCCGGAAAAGCGTAACCTGAGCATCTCCTGCTTGTCGGCGTCGAGCTGGTCAACCAAGGCGGCCAGCCGCTGCAGCGCCTCCTCGTGCACCAGGCGGGCCAGCGGCCCCTCGCCGCCGGCGGCTGCGTCGCGCGCCTCGTCGAGGGCCAGCTCCGGGCGCTGCCGGCGGTGGTGGTCGGCGGCTCTGTGGTGGGCGATGGTGAACAGCCAGGCGCGAAAGCTGCCGCGCTCGCGATAGCGATCCAGGCCCTGGAGCGCTTCCAGGAAAACCTGGGCGGTCAGGTCCTGGGCGTCGGCGGCGTTGCCCACGCGACTGTAGAGGTAGCGGTAGATGGGCGCGACGTGGCGGCGGTAGAGCGCGCCGAACGCGGCCAGATCGCGCCTGGCAGCCCACACGAGTTGTGCGTCGTCTTCAGGCTCTGTTTTCACGGCGGACTGCCCCAGTAGCAGCTCAGTCATGGCCTTCCTCGCTCAATCGTCTCAGCTTGCGATCGTCCTTGACAAGTATATCGCCGGATGGATGGAAAGGTAACAAGAGGGTTTGGATCACGGATGGCATGAAGGTGGACTTGTTGGACTGCGGATGGGTTCTCTTGTGTGTACCTCCTCTGCAAGCTCGCGCCGGCTAACGCGTCACGTCTTGAGGATGCAGTCCGTGCGCGACCTGGCTCCAGTCGACGCCCTCTGTGAGCAAAGCGTGTACACGTGCCATGTCAAAGCGCGCTGTCTTCTTGAATATCAGCACGCGTGGGTGGTCGTACACGCTGAATGCCTCTTCGGCGGGCGGCAGCCTGACCACCAGCGGCTGCGCCTGGTGGACGTAGGCTGCTTCCATGAGTGGGAAGGGGCACTCCTGGTCGGGGAACTGGAACGGGCCGAGGGCCGGGCGAGAGGTGAAATCGGCGACCAGCTCAAAGCCCAGCTCGCCGCTGAAAAGGCGGCGATAGTAGTTGATGGTCATCGGGTAGCGGGCCGGCAGGCGCGGGATGGACGCGTACAGCCGGTTGCTGGCCAGAAAGATATGGTCCGCCTGGTCGAGCCAGCCGAGCATCTGTTCCAGCTTCTCGGGGGTGTCCTCGTCATAGTTCTGCATCTCGAGGCCGGTGTACATCCCGCCGAACGGGTTGTGCCCGTCCACCGGCAGCGGCAAGCCCCAGTCCCAATGCTCGTTGGCCACCACCGATCCTGCGGGCACGTGCTCATAGATCCAGCGCGACGCCGCCACGCGCGTGTTCGGTCGCGTGTAGATGGAAAAGACGGCGAGGGCCCAACACGCCGTGAGGGCGACGACCACGACCGACAGCCCCACACCTGCCCGTCGCCGCCACCCTGTCGAGCCGCCGGCGATCCGAACCAGCAGGTAGGCAGCCAGGATGGCCAGGAGAGGGTAGAGGGGCAGGAAATAGCGCATGGCCTTGACCCAGCGCGTGGCCTGGTAGAAAAAGAGGAGCGTCGTCCAGCTCCACAGAAGAAAGTGGGCGAGCCGGCCGCGCAGCAGCTCGTACCCCGCCAGCGCCCAGCCGGCCCACGACGCCAGCCCGAGCGGCAGGCCCATGCCCCACACCACCATGTTCGTCCAGGGAAAGAGGATGGGGGCGCGGTTCGTCCACTGCCGACCGGAGGGGAGATCCATCTCGCCGTTCTGCTCGGCCTGGATCTGGCCCAGCCGCTCGAACCACTCGGGGCTCGGCTTCATGCCGAGGAACCCCGGCCCCTCGAAGGCGTAGGGCTGCGCGGTGCGAAAGGCGACCAACGACAGCGCGCCGGCGAGCAAGAGCGGTGGGAGCGCGAGGAGCAGGGAGCGGAGCGCCGGCCGAGGGGCGGGGACGCGAACGGCGCGCAGCCACCACCACAGTCCGGCGAGGGCGACGAACAGGGCAGCCAACGCCGCACTCACCTTGCACGCCGCAGCCAGGCCGGTAGCCACACCGGCGAGGCCGAAATCGAGCCACGAAGGCCCTCGCGAGACCTCGGCCTGTCCTGCCCGGACGGAAAAGTAAGCGGCCAGGACCATAAAGAACGTCGCCGCGCTGTCCACTGTGAAAAAGTGTGCCTGCTGGATGGTGAAAGGGGTGAAGGCGGCGAATGCCATGGCCAGCAAGCCGGCAGCCCGGCCATAAAGCCGTTGGCCCACGAGGTAGACGAGCACAACGGTGCCGGTGTCGAACAGGGCCGAAAAGAACCGGCCGACCAGGGCGCTGGCAGAGCCGGTGAAGGCGCCGAGCGCGCACGCCGACCCCCACGCCGGATCGGGCAGCCCGTTCAGTACGGCGCTTACCCCACCGGCGGGCGTTTGGCAGCTCCGGTCGAGCCACTCTGCCGTCCACCGTGCCAGGAACAGGGGCAGCGTGCCATAGCTGTACACGTAGCCGCTGTTGCGGCAGTTGAGCGGTGAGTTGTGCGTGTCAAAGTAGAGGGAGGGACGGTCGGGCACGTGGATCGCGCCGGTGATCATGCGCATGTGCCCTTCGTCGGGGTGGATCCACTGCCCCTCGTCCCAGTTCAGCCCCGTGAAGCGCAGGCAGACCGCCGCGCACAGGATGCCCGCGAACAGCAGCCAGTGCCAGGCTGGTATGCCTGGAGAGCGTTGGACCTGGTCGCCGTCGATCCTGTTCGCCATTGCGCCTGGGTTCTCCACCATCCCGGGGTGGCCACAGTGTCCAACTGGTTTCAACCAGGAATGATCCACCCGGAGTGCGTGGCGGTATTATACCAGTACTCGATCAGTTCGCAAAGAATAAGACGTGACGGGGAGCTGCAAGGTCAGATTCTGCGCATAGGAGCGAGCTATCCTGGCTGAACGCTGTATATGGACAGAGCCCGGGCCTGCGACGCCTACAGCAGTGGATGAGCGTCCACAGGCCCGCAGTCCGCTAGTTGTGGCCGGTCAAAGCGTATCGCTCTCCCTCCGCGGCGATCTGCTCCCAGCACGAGCCGGAGCACTCCCAGTTGTCCAGGTCCTTCAGCCGCGGGCAGTCGCACTGCACGCCCTCCAGTACGACGCCTGTGGGCGAATCGCGCCACTCCAGCAGCAGGCTGGAGACACGGTCGATCTCCGGACACGCCACTTGCCGCACTTCCCACCTGAAGCCCGCCATTTCCTCGCTCCTTTCCATCCAGACCAAAACACACGCCACCGCTGACACGGCCGGGCCGGGCTCACGCCGTCGAGGTGCACAGGGCAAGGGCTGGGCAGGTCTGGTGCAGGCAGCAGCGGTCAAAGGGGCGCACGAGAGCCCTTCACGGCAAGGACCCGGCTACCCACATTATAGCACCCCGCAACGAGAGCGTCAAGTGGCGCCGGAGCGGGCCAGGTGCGACAACGAGTACGGCATCGGTTGAAACCGATGCCTGCTACCAGAAACCCGTTCGGACGGGTTCGCACGGAACGATGACACGAACGCGTTTTCAACGCGTTTCTGGTTTCAGCCGCGAATTCATTCGCGGCAGCTCTTGCGTTTCTCCCAAAAATCGGTACAATCATGTCAGTGGCTCGTGGGAGGCGAGGGATGATGCACACCGCCGCCGAGCGGATGGAGCGCGTGCTCCGCGATTTGCAGCCCGAGACGGCGTTCGACGGCAGAACCGGACCCGCCCAGGCGCTGGCCGAGCGCATGGCGCAGTGTCACACGCCGGGCGCCAGCATCGCCGTCGTCGACGGGCGGGCCCTGGCCTGGACGGCGGGCCTGGGCCGGTGCCACGCCGGCATGGCCCGGCCGGTGACCCCTGCCACCGCCTTCCAGGCCGCGTCCATCAGCAAGCCGGTCTTTGCCCTGGCCGTCATACGCCTGGTGCAAGAAGGCGTGCTGGACCTGGACCGCGACGTAAACGACTATCTGACATCGTGGCGCGTGCCCGACAACGACGGCTGGCAGCCCCACGTCACCCTCCGCGGGCTGTTGAGCCACTGCGCGGGCATGACCGTCGACGGCTTTCCAGGCTACACGCCCGACGAGCCCCTACCCTCGCCCGTTCAGGTGCTGGAGGGCCGGCCGCCGGCCAACACCCCCCCTGTCCGGGTCAACGCCCTGCCAGGGCTGACCTATTGCTACTCGGGGGGAGGCACCACGGTGGCCCAACAGGCGGTGGTCGATCGCCTGGGCGAGCCCTTTCCCCGGCTCATGCGCGAGCTGGTCCTGGAGCCCCTGGGCATGGACGACAGCACCTTCGAGCAGCCCCCGCCGCCGGCGTGGGCAGGGCGGCTGGCGACGGGCCACCCCTGGAAGGGCAGGCCCCTGCCCGGCGGCCACCACGTCTACCCGGAGATGGCGGCGGCGGGGCTGTGGACGACGGCCGGCGACCTGGCCCGGGCAGGGCTGGACATCATGCTTGCCCTGGAAGGCCGGCCCGGGACCTTGTTGCGGCAGGACTCGGCGCGAGCCATGCTTCAGCCGCAAACCGCGACCCAGGCGGAAGGCTTTTGTCCCGCCCTCGGCTTTTTCCTGCGGGGTGAAGGGCCGGGGCTAAGGTTCTACCACACCGGCTGGAACGAGGGCTTTGTGGCGCTGGCCATCTTTTATCCCTGCACCGGGCAGGGCGCCGTGGTCATGTTGAACGCCAATGAGGGCAACGACCTGATGTTCGAGATCGCCCGGGCCATCGGCCGCGAGTATGGCTGGCCCGGGGCCGTGCCCGAGGAAAGGCCCCATCTCGAGATCGCCCGGCCCGGTCGCTACGCCGGCCTCTATGCCGGCGAGGCGGGCATGCGCTTCCGCGTCACGGCGGAAGACGGGGCAGTCTTCTTGCAGGCCGGCCTGCAGCGCTCCCTGCGCCTGGATGCCACCTCCGACCTGGAGTTCCTGGCCCGCGCAGTCAATGCCGCCGTGACCTTTCAACCGGACGAGACGGGCGCCATCGTCGCGCTGACGGTCCACCAGGACGGACAAGCGGTCCGCGCCCGCCTGGTCGAGCCCGACGACGGCGAGGGCGCCGAAAGCGCTCCTTGACGCACCCTGTTTTTGATGATATAATCCTGCTCAACCGCTGTGGCAGGCAGATCTGCATGCGCCGGGGTCATCCTCCGGTCACCCTGGTGCTCCGTTGATTCAGGAGGCAAAATGGGAGCTGTTTCGTCCGAGGGCGGGGCCAAGGGGTGGCGCTGGCGGGCGGTAGTGCTGTCACTGGCTGCCGGCGTGGTGCACATCCTCGTGTCCCCCATCTATTTCGCTCAATGGGTCGGCTATGGCGTCTTTTTTATCACCGTGGCAGCGCTGCAAGGGATCGGCGGCATGGCCCTCGTGGGCGGCTCGCCCCGTCGCTTTTTCTACTGGGCCGGAGTCGTGGGCAATGCCGGCGTGGTGCTCCTGTGGGTCATCACGCGCACCCTCGGCATCCCGTTCTTTGGCCCGGCAGCGGGCGAGGTTCAGCCGGTGGGCCTGCCGGACCTCGTGGCAACCCTCATCGAGGTGGCCCTCATCGGCCATCTCCTCGTGCTGCTGACCAGGTTCGGCGAGCTGGAACAACAAGCCCTCCTCGAGTAGGCCGGGGGAGGGTCCAAGACCATCTCCTCGCCGGACAGGGGCCGAGCGCTCCGCCGCGGGCAGCGACGCCGGCGCGGTGCTGTCCCTTGGGCTCGGACCAAGGGTCCGGCACCCCGATTTGACGGTTTCGGAAGAGCCGGGTATAATCCTGCAAGACGGAATGGACCCGGGCTGCCAGGCCCCACGCTTGACAAGGAGTGCCCATGGATAGCACCGTTGCCGTCGAGATACGAGACGTTACCAAGCGGTTTCCCGGTCCAGGCGGGCGGCCAGACGCCGAAGTGCTGGCCGTCGACAACGTGAGCCTCCAGATACGCGACGGCGAGTTCTTTTCACTCCTCGGGCCAAGCGGCTGCGGCAAGACGACGACCCTGCGCATGATTGCCGGCTTTGAGCATCCGACGAGCGGCGAGATTTTGATCCACGGCCGCCCCATGGGGCTGACGCCGCCATACCAGCGCAACACCAACATGGTCTTTCAGAGTTATGCCCTCTTTCCCCACATGACCATCGAGCGCAACGTGGCCTTCGGGCTGGAAATGGCCAAGGTCCCAAAGGACGAGGCCCGGCGCCGGGTGCAAGAGGTCCTGGCCATGGTGCGCCTGGCCGAGTTTGGGCCCCGCAAGCCGAACCAGCTGTCGGGCGGGCAGCAGCAGCGCATCGCCCTCGCCCGGGCCCTGGTCAACCGGCCCGAGGTCCTCCTCCTGGACGAGCCCCTGGGAGCGCTCGATCTGAAGCTGCGCAAAGAGATGCAGATCGAGCTCAAGAGCCTCCAGAAAGAGGTGGGCATCACCTTTGTATACGTCACGCACGACCAGGAAGAAGCACTCACCATGTCGGACCGCATCGCCGTGATGCACCAGGGCAAGGTGCTCCACCTCGGCACGCCCACCGAGATCTATGAGCGGCCGAGCTGCCGTTTCGTGGCCGACTTTATCGGCGACACAAACTTTATGGAAGGTGTAGTGCAGGAGCAGAACGGCAGCGTGCTGACGGTCCTGGTCGACCATTGCCTTCCGGTGCGCGTCCAGTCGGAACAGGCGCTGGCGCCGGGCACCCAGGTGACGGTGGCCGTCCGCCCCGAAAAGATCCGGCTGCTGCCCGAGCCGTTGCGCGGCAGCCACAACAGCTTCCTGGGACGCATCGAGCAGGTCGTGTACGTGGGCACCGACACGCGCTTTCGCATCCGCCTGTCAGATCACGTGTCCCTGACCGTGCGGGAGCAAAACGTCCTCTCCGATCCCAACGCCACGACCTACTACCCCAGCGGCGAGGCATCCGCCTTTGCCGTCTGGCTCGACGACGCAGGCCGGATATTATCAGACTAACCTAACCCCCCAGCCCCCTTCCCCATGGGGGAAGGGGGAGCAAAAGCCAGGCAACTCCCCTCTCCTCCCAGGAGAGGGGCCGGGGGAGAGGTAGGAGTATGGCTGCCGCAACACAAGAGGGGAGAAAGAGCTTGTTGGAGACGGTGCGGCGCAAGCCCGCTCTGCAGGTGCTGGTGCTCATCGCACCGAGCCTCTTCTGGCTGATCGTCTTTTTCGCCGTGCCGCTGCTCATCGTCTTTGTCTACAGCTTTCTGAAGCGCGGGCCCTACGGGCAGATCGTCTGGGAGTTCAACCCCGGCAACTATGCCCGCTTTTTTGATCCCCTGTACCTGCGGATCTTTGCCCGCTCGTTCAAGATCGCGGGGCTGACGACGCTTTTCTGCTTCCTGTTGGGCTATCCCATGGCCTACTGGATGGCCACCCGGCCGCCCAAGTGGCGCAACACCATGTTGCTGCTGGTCATGATCCCGTTCTGGACCAACTTTCTGGTGCGGACCTATGCCTGGATCTTGATCCTGCGCGACACCGGCCTGATCAACCAGGGGCTCATGGGCCTGGGGCTAATCTCCGAGCCGCTGCCCCTGTTCGGCAACGACCTGGCCATCATCATCGGCCTGGTCTACGGCTGGTTCCCCGACATGGTGCTGCCCTGCTACGCCGCCATCGAGCGGCTGGACTTTTCTCTCCTGGAGGCGGCGGAGGACCTGTACGCCAACGAGGTCAAGGCCTTTGCCCGGATCACCTTTCCCCTGACGCTGCCGGGCATCGTGGCCGGCTCGATGCTGGTCTTTGTGCCGTCGCTGGGCGCCTTTGTGACGCCTGACCTGCTGGGCGGGGCCCGCTCGGTGATGATCGGCAACGTCATCCAGAGCCAGTTCCTTAGCGTGCGGGACTATCCCTTCGGCTCGGCCTTTTCTTTCGTCCTGATGGCCATGATGCTGCTGGCGACGCTCATCTATTTCCGCGTGGGCGCGCGGACGGCATGAGGAGAAAGACATGACCAGCATGGCAGCAAGAAATGCCAGGGCAGTGGGCGTGGCGCGGCGGGGGACCCTCCTGGGGCGGCTGGTGCGGCTGGGCATCGGCTCCAGCGGGATCCTGGGTTATGTCTTTCTCTATGCCCCCATCGTCATCCTGATCATCTTTTCCTTCAACTCCTCGCGCTTTGTCTCCACCTGGGAGGGCTTTTCCCTTCGCTGGTACGGCGAGCTGTTTCGCGACGCGGCCATGATGGCCGCCCTGAAGAACAGCCTCATCGTGGCCGTGGTCTCGACGCTCATCTCGACCCTCTTTGGCACCATGGCTGCCCTGGTCATGGAGCGTTACCAGTTCGGGGGCAAGCTGGCCATGGATGCCCTCCTCTACCTGCCCATCATCATCCCCGAGATCGCCATGGCCGTCATGCTTCTGCTCTTTTTCGTGCTGGCGCGGGTCAACCTTAGCCTGGGCACGGTCATCATCGCCCACGTAGCCTTTAACATCTCGTTCGTCACCGTCGTCGTGCGGGCGCGGCTCGTGGGCTTTGACCGGCGGCTGGAAGAGGCAGCCCAGGATCTGGGCGCCAACGAGCTGCAGACCTTCT
>JAAYZQ010000388.1 GCA_012514775.1 Anaerolineaceae bacterium | reverse complement strand
TGCCGTCCATGCCCACGTCAAACTGGCCGTCCTGGACGGCGGCGATCATGGTGTCCCAGCTCGTGACCTGCCAGTCGACCTCGCAGTTGAGGCGGCGGCAGATCTCGTCGACGGCGTCGTACTCCCAGCCCACCGCCTCGCCGGTGAGGGGGTCGACAAAGTTCAACGGCGTGTAGTCGTTGCCCGTCACGGCCACCACCGTCTGCCCTTCCAGGTCGGGCAGGCGCAGGGTTGGCGCCACGTCTCCAGCCGCTTCGGTTTCCGGCTCGGCCGTGGGGGCCTCCAGGGTTGGCTCGGCCGTAGGCTCGGCGGGCTCGGCCGTCGGTTCAGCCGGCGCCGCCGTGGGCTCGGCGGTGGCTTCGGCCGCAGTCGTCGGCATGGGTGTCGCCGCCGGTTCGGTCGTTGGGCCGCAGGCGGTCGCCACCAGCATCAAGATCAGGCCAATGGCAAGAATCGACCTCTTCACGTTTCCTCCTTTTTTACACGCTTTTGCGCGAACTTCCAGGCATGGGCCTGCCCCGGACGCGCGGCGTCCGGGCGGCTTCAAGTTACGCCGGGTCGGCCAGGACCTTGACCAGCACCCTCCGGCGCCGTGGGCCGTCGAACTCGGCCAGGTAGATGCCCTGCCAGCTCCCGAGTACCAGCTTGCCGCCGCGGACAAAGAGGGTCTGGCTGGCCCCCAGGAGCGAGGAGAGCAGGTGGGCCGGCGAGTTTCCCTCGCCGTGCCGAAAGGAGACGTTGGGCACCATGGCCTCCAGGGCGCGCACCAGGTCGCCGCGCACGTCAGGTTCCCAATTTTCGTTGAGGGTCAATCCGGCGGTGGTGTGGGGTACAAAGATGTGACACAGGCCCTCGGATACGCCGCTGTCCGAGACGACCTTTTGCACCTCCGCGGTGACGTCCCGCAGCTCGCTGTGGCTGCGGGTTTGGACTTCCAGCTCGCGGATCATGTTCTGGCCTCCAGCTACTTCTGGCCCCATTATACCTCAGCAAGGTCGCGCTGGCAAGGAGAATGAACCACCCGGGGCCGGGCCATTATAGGCTCTGGCGAGATCGGCATTCCCTGCGGTCGCCCGCGGCTTTGTAAGGCGGGGCATCTGCCTATCGCCCGCGAGCCTTGTAGGGAGCTGCCGACTATACAAGCCCAGCGCCATCCAGTTGGGGCTTGACTTTCGCATCAAGATCTGCTATACTTACTTATGCATAATAAGATTAGGTACAAGTGCTGACCGCTTGTAACCGAGCCCCGGGCAAGCAAAAGGCCAGGGCTGAAGGGATCGAGCGAAACGACCTTCGTTGTTGTGCTGGTAGCATGGCTGGCAGTGCAACGCTGATTTAGAATCGGTGGAGGTGCTGCGAATGTCTATCGATCGTTCTCCTTTGTCGTCCAGAGCTACCGTCACCGCCGGTAGCCTGGCCTGCTTGCTGGCCAGTTGGGCACTTTTGTCGTTGGTTATGCTCGTGTTCACGCACGACCTGCGCGGCCCCTGGTTGCCGGCGCCGGGAGAGGTGCTTCCGCGGGTAGACACGGCTTCGCGGCTGTGGCACGACCTCCTGGCCAGAGGTCCCACCGCTTTTCTGCCAACCCTCGTGGTCCTCGGAACGAGCGTGGGTCTCTTTTTGAGACAGGCCAGGCACGCTTCCCGACTGGCGCGGCTCGCCCTGCGGTTCGCAGCCATCAGCGCCGGCGCGGCGGTCGTGGGCTGGCTGGCGACCCCCATCGTCTTCGAGCTGGATCTGCGGCTGCTCGCAACGTCACGCATAGATCTCACATATAGCTTTTCCGAACACGCTATATCCATCTATTTCTGGGTCCTTCTGTTGTTGGTCTGGTTCTGGCTGCAGCTCGTGCCTGCTGAACAGCGCGTCCGTGATCAGCCGGCTTTGAAAACGGCGGACCACGAGTTTCGCGCTATTCCGGAGAAACCGGGGAGAGTGGGACCGGCATACGTACTGGGCGCGCTTCTGGGCGCGGTTGCTTTTGTCCCCGTGGGGCTCTATTTGCAGTGGGCCCTGCCCATCGACGGCCCGGGCGAGCTGTTCGTGTCTCTTCTCAGCGTGCCCCTGCTGCTCGTCGCCCTGGCGCTGTTGAGCAGGCCGGTGGTCGTCCCGTCCTGGCCCCGGAGGTCAAGGCGCACGTCGCTGGCCATTGGCATCCTGGTATTCTTTGCCCTGATCCAGGCGACGATCTTTTTTCCCTCCATCACCCGCCGCATCGGGCCGTGGCACGAACTGCGGGCTCGGCTCGTACAAAAGTCGCAGGAGATTGACGATGCCCGGGCTCGATTTGGTGTCGCGGAGAGCGTCAAGCTCACGCCGGAGCAAATCGCACAGATCGAAGCAGCCGTCTTTCCCACGCCAGAGGAGTTTGTTTTTCCCATCATCAACCGGCGGGTGATCCTGAAACTGATGACGTATCGCCGACCCTACGTGGGCGTCAGGTATGGCACTGGGAGCAGAGGGGTGATTTTCGACCTGGATACGATGCTGGCTATCTATGCAGATTGAGAAGGCCCCTCGCCACAAACCCGAGCTCGAGCAACGTCTGGAGATCCAGGGCCTGAGCTTGTTTCTGATCCTTCTAATACCCTTGTTCCTGCTCACTGGTTGTGACGATCAAGCGCCAGTCGCCTGGCCCGATGCTCCCGAGCCGGCTTACTGGCCGACGCATGGCTGGCAGGTGTCGACGCCGGAACAACAGGGCGTGGATTCCGAGCGCCTGATCGCGATGTTCCAAACCATCCAGAAGCAGGAGATGAATCTCCACAGCATCCTCGTCGTTCGCAATGGCTACCTCGTGCTGGAGGCGTACTACGATCCATATCGCGCGAGCGATAGGCACCCGATCGAATCAAATACAAAGAGTGTGATCGGAATGCTGGTAGGCATTGCCATCGACCAGGGCAAGATTGCCGGTGTCGACCAACCGATGTTGGACTTTTTTCCCAACGCGCCGATCAAGCATCTCGACCCCTACAAAGAGGCCATTACCTTGCACAATTTGCTCTCCATGACCCCGGGGCTGGAATGTGAAGATTTCTCGCCTGCGGCCAGAGGGATGTACGGCACGTCGCACTGGGTGCAATACGTGCTGGACTTGCCGATGAACGCGAAACCCGGGGAGCGTTGGGTGTACTGCAGCGGAGCGGCCCACCTGCTTTCGGCCATCCTGGAACAGGCAACCGGAGTGGACGCCCGCACGTATGCCAACCGTTATCTATTCCGGCCCCTGGGGATTGCAGAAGTGCTGCAAGGAGACTGGGCATCTGACCCGGAGGGCGTGACAAACGGCATCACAGGGCTGTCCCTCACCCCGCGCGACCTGGCCAAGCTGGGCTATCTGTACCTGCACAAGGGCCGGTGGAATGGGGAACAAGTCGTTTCAAAGAGCTGGCTCGAAGCGGCCACCCGAGAACAGGCGTACATCGGTCCGGATGAATACGTCGCTGGTCTCGACCGGCGCTTTGGCTATTTCTTTTCTATCTTTCCGGATCAAAGGATGTATGGCTACCTGGGCATGGCGGGGCAGGAGCTGTACGTGGTTCCAGAGGAAAACCTCGTCATCGTCTTTACAGCATCGCTGCCCCTGGGAGAGGAAGATAGCCTATTGGCTCTGGTGCAGGATTACCTTGTCCCTGCTGTGCAATCAGCCGCAGAGCTGCCCGCAAACCCGGATGCACAGGAGGAGCTGGCAGCAGTCGTTCGAAAAGCGGCCGGAAACGCCGTGGGCGACCCGATGGAGCCGCAACCGGAGGAGGAGCCATGAGAAACCGTGTAACGTCTTCGCGAGGGATGGCGACCGCACGCCTGGCCAATGCGCTGGTTTGCGTCGGCGTCCTGGTTTTGGTTAGCTGTACGCCACCTGCGACGCCTGTCCCTGCGCCGGTTCAGCCCTTGTCTTCGGAGCTCATTCAGGTCGAGCCCTGGCCCGAAGCGGACACCCTGTTTCGAAGCAACCCCAGGTGGATGGGCTCGGACGACGCCTACTCCATCGACCTGAGAGACGGCCGGACGCTCTGGTTGTTCGGCGATACCTTTATCTCGAGGACCTTCTTGAACACGCGCCGGCTGTCCACGATGATCAGAAACAGCGTCGCCATCCAGTCGGGCTACGATCCGTCCACGGCTTCGATAGAGTTCTATTGGCGAACGTACAAACGGGCGCCCGCGTCCTTTTTTGCCGAGGACGGCGACACGTGGTTCTGGCCGGGGCACGGTATCGTTTTGAACGGCAAGCTGTTCATCTTTTTCATGGCGACGCGCTCCTCTTCGGAGGGCATCGGGTTCGAGCACCCCGGCTGGCGGGCAGTGCTGGTCTCCAATCCGGACCAGCCTCCTTCCGAGTGGAACGTGCAGTGGTTGGCAACGCCGGACAACCCGTTCGGACTGATCGTATCCGGTAGCGTCGTCCAGACAGGCGACCACGTCGTTGCCTTCTGCGTCAAGGAGCCGGAGCACACGATCCACCTCGTCCGCTGGCCGGTTGCCGAGAGGGCGAACGGCGATCTGATGCAGCCTCAATGGTGGGCGGGAGAAGGAGACGGGTGGGTGGCGCAACAGGAGTTGGTGAGCCCGCCGCAGGCCCTTTTTGCTCAAGGCCAGACTGAATTCACCATTCACTACGAGCCCCTGCTCGATCGCTATCTCGAAATCCAGACGATCGGGTTCGGCGGGGCGGATCTGGGATACAGGCTATCCGATTCCCCGATGGGGGCCTGGACGTCACTCGAGGCATTCTATCGTCCCGAAGAGCAGCAAATCCCGGACGTGTTGATATATGCAGCCAAGGCGCACTCCCACCTCGAGGGAGCGGACTTGGTGTTGACGTATGCAACCAACATCGTGGGGTATGGACAGCTTGTGGCTCGCAACGATCTCTATTACCCGCGATTCCTGCGCGCGAGCTTCAAGACAGTTTCGGGATCACAATGAGTGGGAGGGCGGCGTGCCGATCGACACAGAATTGCAGTAGTCGCGGCGCCCAAAATCTTGCCTCGCACGCCGTCACCCCGTAAGCCGCACGCGCCTCGCCGTCGTGGCCGACCCGGATGCTCGGGTTCTATGTGCCTTGGACCGCCTCGCCGCTAGAAGTATTTCGACCGGCGCCGCGAGCGCAGATCCCAGACGAGCCCGGCGATGGCGGCTACCAGCCCCACGCCCAGGCCGGCGACGGGCGCCAGGGGGAAGGCGGGCGGCTGGCCGGCGTTGACTTCGAAGGCGTCCACGTTGCAGGCAGCCGGACTGTCGTCCGCCACCGTCAGGCGCAGCACGTGCTGGCCCGTGGACAACCCGGCCGCCAGGGGCACGCGGGCTTGCCACTGCACCTCGGCCGCGCGTAGATCCAGGTAGGAGCGTCCCTGGGCGTCCACGGGCAGTCCTGCGACGTTGCGCCCGTCGAGGGTGACGAGGAGATACCCGTCTTCGGGGCCGCGCCGGGCGATGAGGTCGACCGAGTGGCCCTGAAAGGCAAAGGTCAGGCTGGCGCCGGGCACGTCGCTCTGGAGCAGTTCCCCGCCGCTCGCTTCCGGCGCGATGGCGGTCTGCCACTCGGGATCGGGCGCCACGGCAGGGTATGTCTCCTCGAAGTGGCCGCTGGATGCCACGTAGAGGGATGCCGTGGCATCGCTCACCGCGTCATAGACCAGGCGTGGCGTAAAGTCCACGTCCACCATGCGAAAATAGAACGCCGCGTCGTCGGGCGAGTATTGCTGGCCGGTCTGCCGGAAATACCAGATGTTGAACACTCCCGCCCAGGGCCACTCGCGGCGGGCAAAGTCGATGCCCCGGAGCGTGTATTCCGCCTGATCCTTTTCACTCACCCGCTCCCAGATCAGGGCCTCGTCGCTGAACGAGCTCGGGGCGGCGTTCCAACCGTACTCGTTGAACCAGATGGCCTTTCCGCCGTCGCCGTTTCGCTCCATGATCTCGCGCTGCAGCTCGACGCGCCGGAAGTTGAGCACGTCGCGGTCCGGCGCATCCTCAGGGGGCAGGTCAAAGCCGAAGGCGTTGGCCGAAAGGATGTCGAAATAGTCGCCGGCCCCGGCCTCGTACATGGCGCTCAGGTAGTCCAGGTCGGGCATAGAGCGCCATTTGCCGGGCTCGGGATGCGGCTCGCCCAGGGTGATGGCCAGGGGGGCAGAGAGCACGTGGACGTTGGGGTCGGCCTCTTTGGCGCGGGTATAGGCGATCTGGAGCATGCGTGTGTAGGCCACAGGGTCGACCGCCTGCTCGCCCCACTCGGGATAGATGTTGGGCTCGTTCCAGATCTGGATATATTGTACCCGCCCCCGAAAGTGCTCGACAAAGGCATACACAAAATCGCCCAGGTCGTCGAAATCCTGCGGCGGGGTCTCTTCGCGGGAATCAGGGGGGCGCGCCCAGGCAGGCGCAAGGTCCAGCCGGGCGATGACCTGCAGGCCGTTGGCCCGGAACAGGTCGACCATATCGTCAAACTTGGCCCAACTGCTCTCGCCGCTGACAGGATCGATGAACTCGCGCTTGCGCAGGGGCTCGATCTCGGCCCAGGCGAACTGCTGTTTCGCCCATCCAAGGCCGGCCTCGCGGGCCATCTGCACCGTGCGCTGTCGCTTCCACTCCTCCACTTCGCGGCTCAGGAAAAAGTTGGCGCCAAAGGGGTTGACGTCTGTATTGGGTATCTCCCGGGGCTGGATCCAGGCATCAGAAGGAGAACGGGCCTGGGCCGCGTAACGGCCCAGGACCAGGCTTAGCGCCGTGACGATGACGATCAGGATCGCCGTCAGGGCGATGGTTTGCAGGCGTAATTCGGGTCTCTTCATCGTAGCCATTCCCCGGAACTGGCACAAGTATACCAGAAGTCCGGCGAGAATGCAACGACCAGGGTGCTGAGGGGCTTCGCGGGTGGGCGGGGGAGCGGGCGGCGCGGCCCATCCTACCTGTTACTGCGCCGGCACCACGGACAGACCGGCCTGTTGCCAGGCGGCAAAACCGCCCTGGAGCGCCAGGACGTTGTCAAAGCCCTGGTCCATCAACCTCTGTGCCACACGGGCACTCTGCTGTTCCTGTCCTCAGGTGCAATAGAGGACGATGTCGCGATCGCGGGGCAGCTCGTCGAGGCGGGCGTCCATCTCGTCTTCAGGGATAGATAGGGCACCATCGGCGTGCAGGCTGTTGTACGACGCCTGGCTACGCACGTCGACCAGGACCACCTGGCCGGCCTGCATGCCCTCCCAGGTCTCGGCCACAGAGATGCGCGGCACGGCCGGGTAGGGGATGGGGTTGGTGGCCAGTGGTTGTGCGGTGGCGTTGGGTTCCAGTGACGCACGCGCCCCACCGCCCTCGAGGGACAGGATGATGCCCACGACGATCGCCACGACGACCAGGGCCACGACGGCGGGGATCCACAGGGAACCAGAACGCCGGCGCCGCGGCTGCCCGCGGCGCCGGGATGCTCTTTTGGCCATGTTCAGGACAAAAAGTCTCGCAGCTTGCGGCTCCGGCTGGGGTGGCGCAGCCTGCCCAGAGCCTGGGCCTCGATCTGGCGGATCCGCTCGCGGGTCACGCCAAACTTCTTGCCCACCTCCTCCAGCGTGTAGCTGTAGCCGTCCACCAGTCCGAAGCGCAGTTGCAAGATCCGCACTTCGCGCGGTGTCAGGGAGCCAAAGATGTCCTCGATCTGGTCGCGCAGCAACTGCTGCGAGGCCTGGTCGGTGGGTGAGGGTGCCTCGCTATCCTCGATAAAGTCGCCGAGGAAGCTGTCGTCCTCCTCACCCACGGGCATCTCCAGGGAGAGCGGCCGCTGTGAGACCTTGATGGTTCGCTCTACCTTTTTGGGGCTGACGCCCAGCTCTTCGGCTATCTGTTCCACCGTCGGATCGCGGCCCAGCTCTTGCACGAGCTGCCGGGAGACGCGCGCCAGGCGGTTGATCTGCTCGTACATGTGCACCGGGACGCGAATGGTCCGACCCTGGTCGGCGATTGCCCGGGTCACGGCCTGGCGGATCCACCAGGTGGCATAGGTCGAGAACTTGTAGCCGCGACGATAATCAAACTTTTTCACGGCACGGATCAGCCCGATGTTGCCTTCCTGGATCAGATCCAGGAAAGGCACGCCTCGACCGACGTACTTTTTGGCCACGCTGACCACCAGCCGAGAGTTGGCCTTGATGAGATGCTCCTGGGCTGCCTGCCCATCCCGAATGGTGCTGCGCAGCCGGTCGCGCTCGTCCAGGCTCAGCTCGCCGTTCTTGCTCATCCGCCGTTTGGCGTTGCGACCGGCCTCCATGCGCTTGGCCAGGCTGACTTCTTGTTCTGCCGTCAACAACGGAATCCGCCCGATCTCCTTGAGATACAGGCTGATGGAATCATCTATGTCAATGGCCGAAAGATCGATGTCGGCCGCGACGTTTTCCACCGTCTCGGCTTCTCTTTTTTCCTCTACTTCGGCCATGGGTTCTTCGATCTCTGTGTCGCTGATCTCGACTCCCATTTCAATCAGGGTAGCCAACGCATCCTCCAATTGATCGATGTTCAGCTCGGCTTCGGGTACCGCTTCCATTACATCGTCATAGGTGACGTAGCCCTGGCTGCGGCCAAGGTCTATCAGCCGCTCGATGGCAGTTGGCTCCCTCCCTTCGCCTTCAGGCACAGAGTTTTCTTTTTCTTCCACTTCCACTGCGGTCATTCTGACCGATCCTCCCGTTCGACTCGAAGGTGGCTCCGGCTGCCCGATCGATGCTGATGAATTGAATTAAAAACAGGCAACCTCTGTGTTGTCAAAGCTATCATTCCCATGTTCACTTCCAGCCCGGCTGCCTCCCCGGAGCGCGACGTTCCCACTGAATCGCGCGCGAGGGGAAACCCGGTTGGTACAAGCATTACCCAGGCAGCAATGGCTGGACCATACGACATAAAACGCCCATTATTATCGTATAATATACCGCAGAGCCTTGACGTTCAGTAACGTGCGTTACGCCTGTCTTTACCCCTGCGCCCAGGCGGCAACCAGTTCCTCCTTCGGTGCTATTCAAGGAGGAAGAAAGGGCTCCAACAGGTCGTTTTGCAGACCATCCTGCGATAAGGGACATGACCGGATGGTTCTGGCGATCTCGGAGCCGGATGGGGGGCACGATCCGGCCAACCAAGGCCAAGACTGTTGAGCGCGCCTGGCGCGAAGTTGCGTGCTGTTTCTCGCGTAGCGGCCAGGCCATCGCAGCCACTGGTCAAGTTCTCGACCCGGAACATAAACCTTTCCCGCTCACAGTGTTCCCCAGACACCGGGACGGTAGGGACAGGGTCATTATACCACGAAAGTTGCAAATGTGTACCCCCCAATTTGGCGAATCGGAAAACTCGATCCAACCGGCCGATGGCCGATGGCTGATGGCCGATGGCCGGGCCGGCCCGGCCTGCGGCCCGCGCCTGCCGCACCGGCCGGCATGGGACGGGAGGGGTAGGGGCCACAGAACATCTCAATATCTCAAATTTGCTACTTGACTTTTCTTCTCAACTTGAGTAGAATAGGTGCGCTTTGCGCCGCCGCAGGCGCCAGCAAGGGTGAGATCGTGCCACGAGACCGAGCAGCGGCGGCTCATCCGGTTCCCGCGGGCCACCAAGGGACCTCCGGATTGCCGACAACATGGTCCGGCAAAACAAGCCTGGCCGCCCGGCGAGGCATAGAGTCGCGCCTGCTGGTGTTTGTGCTGACTCGAAAAGCCGTGCTGGTCGCCTGGTGGTGCACGTACATTACATGCCCCGCGGAGGAGAGAATCACATGAGTGAACTGAGTGCGTTAGAGCAAAGTATGCTCTGGGGCGTAATTGTGGTTGCTTTTATCAGCCTCCTTTACGCCTACTGGCTGTGGCGCGACACGCTGCGCCGTGACAAGGGCACGCCCGAGATGCTGAGGGTGTGGGAGGCCATCAAGACGGGAGCCAACGCCTATCTGCGCCAGCAGTTGCGTACGATCCTGCCCATCCTCGTGCTCCTGGCAGTGGTGCTGTTCTTCAGCGTCTATGTTGTCCGGCCCACGGAGCAAGCGCTGGAGATGTTCGAGGGCGACGTGGGCTCCGCGCAGCTCTGGATCGGCGTGGGGCGGATGGTGGCCTTTATCGTCGGCGCCACCTTCTCGACCCTGGTCGGGCAGTTGGGCATGCGCGTCGCCATTGAGGGCAACATCCGCGTCGCTGCCCAGGCCGCCCAGAACAACTACAACGGTGCCCTCACCGTCGCGTACCGGGCCGGGACCTTTACCGGTATGCTGACCGACGGCCTGGGGCTCCTGGGCGGCACGCTCATCTTCATGATCTTTGGCAAGGCCGCCCCCGACGCCCTCCTGGGCTTTGGCTTTGGCGGCACCCTGGTGGCGCTCTTTATGCGGATCGGCGGCGGCATCTATACCAAGTCGGCCGACGTGGGCGCCGACCTGGTGGGCAAGGTGGAGCAGGGGCTTCCGGAGGACGATCCGCGCAACGCCGCCGTCGTGGCCGACCTGGTGGGCGACAACGTGGGCGACTGTGCCGGCATGGCCGCCGACATCTTTGAGAGCTACGAGGTGACCATCGTCTCGACGTTGATCCTGGGTCTCTTCTTATTGCGCGAGACGGGAGACACCTTCTGGATCGTCTATCCCCTCATCGTGCGGGCCATCGGGGTGATCTCTTCTATCCTCGGGACCTTCACGGTGCCAATGTGGGAAAAATTCCCCATCAAGTTCTTACGGGCAAAGGACGCGGAAGGGGCCATGTTCCGCTCCTATGAGGTGTCGTCCATCAACACCGTCATTTTTGCCTTTCTCTTTTCGATCCTGTACGCCCAGGAGTGGCAGCTCGCAACCCTGAACGCCATCGGCGTTGGCCTGGCAGTGGCCTTTAACCCGCTGACCTCGCTCTTCACGTCGACCAAGCACCGGCCTGTGCGCGAGATCGCCGAGTCCACGCAGACGGGGTCGGCAACCACGATCCTCTCCGGCCTGGCCGTGGGCATGGAGGCCAGCGTCTGGAGCCTTCTGGCCATCGTCGTGGCCCTGGGGGCCAGCTTTGTCATCTTTCAGAACGAAGGGTTGATCTTTATGCTGTATGGCGTCGCCATGGTGGGCATCGGCATGTTGTCGCACACCGGCAACAACGTGGCCATGGACGCCTACGGGCCCATCGCCGACAATGCCAACGGCATCGGCGAGATGGCGGGCGTCGGGGAGGATGCCTGGCGCCTGTTGGCCGAGCTGGACGCCGTGGGCAACACGACCAAGGCCATCACCAAGCAGATCGCCATCGCTTCGGCTGTCGTGGCGGCCACGGCCCTCTTTTTCTCCTTCGTGGCCGACGCCCTGACCCTATCGCATCCAGACATGACGCTGACCCAATTGCTGGACATTGGCATCCCCGTCTCGACCCTGAACGGCACCATCGGCTTCTTGCTTGGCGGCGCTTTGCCCTTCCTCTTCTCGGCCTTTTCGCTGCGCGCCGTGGCCCGGGGAGCGAACCTGGTGGTGCAGGAGGTCCGCCGCCAGTTCAAGGTGCCCGGCGTGTTGGAGGGCACGGTAACACCCGACTATGGCCAGGTCGTGGGCATCACCACGGCCGCGGCCCAGAAGGAGCTCGTCAGCCTGGTGGCCCTTTCGGTCGGCGTGCCGCTCCTGGTGGGCCTCATCTTCCAGGTGGAGGCCCTGGGCACTTTCCTGGCAGGCGTCATCCTGACCGGCCAGTTGTTGGCCGTGTTCATGGCCATTTCCGGCGGCGCGCTGGATAATGCCAAGAAGTACGTGGAGGACGGCCACTTTGGAGGCAAGGGCTCGCCGGCCCACAAGGCAGGCGTGGAGGGTGATACGGTGGGCGACCCCTTGAAGGACACCGCCGGCCCGGCCCTGAACCCCATGATCAAGGTCGTCAACCTGGTGAGCCTCATGGCGGCCCCGCTCATCGTGGAAGGCCGGGGCAGCATCGGGATGTGGATCGCAGTCATCATCCTGGCGGCCCTGGTGGTGTGGGCCATCATGCAGAGCAAGAAGGACGTGGCCCCGGGTCTGGGTTAACTCCCGGGTCGTCGCCGTCCCAGGAAATGACAGGGGTCCGGGAGCATCTCCCGGACCCTTTTCCGTTGCCTGGAAGCGCCGCCCGCTCAGGCGGGCAGGACGCGATGGTAGCGTTTCTTGCCGGCCCGCAGCAGCAGGGCACCCTTCCAGGTCGGCGCTGGTCAGGCGCTCGTCGACGCTGCCGATCTGCCGGTCGTTGACCCAGGCGCCTCCCTGCTCGATGAGGCGGCGCGCCTCGCTCCGCGAGCGGCAGAGCCCCACTCGCTCAAAGAGCTCGGGGGCCAGGATGCCCGTCTCCAGCTCGCCGGCCGGGAGCTCGGTGGTCGGCACGGCCTCGGTGGCCACGCCCCGGCCAAAGAGCTGCCGCGACGCCCGCTGTGCCTCGGCGGCGGCTTCTTCTCCGTGCAGGATGCGCGTGGCTTCAAAGGCCAGCACCTCCTTGGCCTGCCGCACGTCGGCGCCCTGGAGCCGGCCCAGCTCGCGCACCCGCTCCATGGGCAGGAAGGTGAACAGCGCCAGGAAGCGCCCCACGTCGGCGTCCTCGGTGTTGATCCAGTACTGGTAATACTCGAAGGGCGACACCTGTTCGGCATCCAGCCAGACGGCACCCACCGCGGTCTTGCCCATCTTGGCGCCCGAGGCGGTGGTGACCAGGGGAAAGGTGATGGCGAAGGCCTGCCCGCCCTCGACGCGCCGGATGAGGTCGACGCCGCTCAGGATATTGCCCCACTGGTCGCTGCCGCCCATCTGCAGGATGCAGCCCATCTCCCGGTAGAGGTGCAAGAAGTCGTACGACTGCAGGAGCATGTAGTTGAATTCCAGGAAATTGAGGCCACCTTCGCTCTCGTAGCGCGTGCGGTAGGCCTCGGCGGCCAACATGCGATTGACGGAAAAGTGCCGGCCGATCTCTCGCAAGAAGTCCAGGTAGTTCAGGGGGCGCAGCCAGTCGGCATTGTTCACCATCAGCGCGCGGCCCCCGGCAAAGTCCAGGAGCCGCCTGACCTGCCCGCGCAGCCGGGCCAGGTTGGCGTCGATCCGGTCCACGTCCAGGAGCTGGCGCATCTCGGTCTTGCCGCTGGGATCGCCCACCATGCCCGTGCCGCCACCCATGACGGCGATGGGCCGGTGGCCGTGGCGCTGCATGTGGGCCAGGGCCATGATGGGCACCAGGTGGCCCACGTGAAAGCTGTCTGCGCTGGGGTCAAAGCCCACGTAGCAGGTGATGGGTTTCTCGGCGGCGGCCCGCAGCCCTTCGGCGTCCGACACCTGTTCTATGAAACCTCGCTCGGCGAGCACGTCGATTACGTTGCTGGTCACGTTCCTTTTCCCTCGTCAGGTCGATCGAGGAGAGAGTATATCACGAGGCACCCGTTTTGCCAAGGGCGCACCGCCGCGGGACCCGGAAGCCGGCCGGCTTGCCCCTCGACCGCACTTCAGGTATAATGGCCGGCGAAGAAAGAGGAGGAGAGGGAGAATCGTGGTCTCGACGTGGAAACACGCCCTCCGGGCGTTGGCCCTTGCCGCCCTGGTCCTTGCCCCGGGGTTCCGGCCCCCCGTGCCCGCCCGGGCCGAAGGCGAGCGCCTGGTGCTGGCCTTCTACTATGCCTGGTACGACCAGAATACCTGGAGCTCGGGAAAGGTTCCCGACGTGCCCAGCGAGCCCTACGTTTCGTCCAACCCGGAGGTCATGGCCCGGCAGATCGACCAGGCCAAGGGAGCGGGGATCGACGCCTTTGTTCTGAACTGGTGGGGACAGGGCAACCAGACGGAAAAGAACCTGAAAGCGCTCCTGGACCAGGCTGGCCAGAAGGGCTTTCGCGTCGCCGTCGACTTTGACCCCAATTCGCCCTTTATGAAGGGCACGGGGAGCTATGCCCAGAACCTGCAGCACCTGCTGACCGTCCACGCCGCTCACCCGGCCTACCTGCGCTACAACGGCCGCCCCGTCGTCTTTTTCTACAACGTCTCGCGCCTGGGGGCAGGCACCTGGCGCAGCCTGCGGGATCAGGTCGATCCCCAGCGCCAGGCCTTGTGGATCGCCGAAGGGACCGACATCGGCTACCAGTCGGTCTTTGACGGCCACCACCTGTACAGCATCACCTGGCCCAATCGCATCCCTCCCGCCAAGACGCTGTCCGCATGGGGCGACCGGGTGCGGGCCTACAACCGCGACCACGGCACGGCCAAGCTGTGGGTTGCGACGGTCATGCCCGGCTACGACGACCGCAAGGCGCGGCCGGGCAGTGGCTTTGTCCGGGGACGGGACGGCGGCGAGTATTACCGGGAGTGCTGGCAGGCGGCCATCGCCAGCAAGCCGCAGTGGGTGATCATCAACTCGTTCAACGAGTGGCCCGAGGGCAGCTACGTCGAGCCGAGCAAGGCCTATGGAGGCACGTACCTGGATCTGACGCGGGAATGGGCCGGCCGCTTCCGGAGCGCCGAGGTGCCCGCCGTGGCGGCCGAGGCCGCGCCGCCGCCCGCCACGCCCACGGTGCAGCCGACGGGCGTGCCGCCCACACCAACGCCAACACCCACCCCCACGCCGGCACCGACCCCGCCGCCCCTCGACGAGCTGTGGGCCTACGACGAGGAGGCCGTGCAGGCCTACCTGGGGTGCGGCTGTGGTTATTTCCTCTCGGGCGCGGGTTGGGTGATCCTCTGCCCCTCGTTCCCGCCGGCCGTGCAGAGCGAGCCCCTGGCCTATTAGGTCCTGCCGCGCCTCTTTGAGCGCCCCTTGCCCCGGGGCGGAGCAGGCGCGGCCTTGCGCGCTGCCGAGGCAGCCTGCCGCGCCGCGACGCTCAGGCTCGTGGCCAGGGCTTCCATCTCCCCCGGCGTGAGGTCCCGCCACTCGCCCGGGGCCAGGTCACCCAGGCTGATGGGACCGACGGCCACGCGCACCAGGCGCAGGGTGGGGTGGCCCACCGCGGCCGTCATACGGCGCACCTGCCGCTTGCGGCCCTCCCTCAGCACCACGCGCAGCCAGGCGGTGGGGATCGACTCGCGCTCGCGAATGGGCACGGGACGGGGCGGCAGGTCGGGGGGCTCGGCCAGGAGATCGACGCTGGCGGGTGCCGTCCGCTTCCCCTTGACCTCCACGCCACTGCGCAGCGCGGCCAGGGCGTCCTGGCCCGGTACACTCTCGACCTGGACCAGGTAGGTTTTCCCCTGGTGGTAGCGGGGGTGACTCAGGCGATGGATCAGCCAGCCGTCGCCCGTCAGCAGCACCAGCCCCTCGCTGTCCATGTCGAGGCGGCCCGCGGCATAGACCCCGGGCACCGGGACGTGGTCCGCCAGCGTAGGCCGGCCTTCACGATCGGTAAAGCTGGAAAGCACCCCGTAGGGCTTGTTGAGGGCAAGGTAGCGGCAGGCATTCTCCAGTGGGAGGGGCTCTCCGTCCAGCGTCACCTGCTGGCGGAAGGGATCCGCCCGCGTCTGCGGGTCGGTGTTCACCCGGCCGTCGATGGCCACGCGGCCGCCACGCACCATGCCTGCACAGCTCTCTGCCGGTCCCGCACCGGCGGCCTCCAGGACCTGGACGATGGGCTGGCGGCCTGCCAGCCGGCTCAGGCAGCCACGAGGTTCTTCTTCTGCCATCTCTGACTCCTCCTACAGTGTTCGCGAGCGCACGAGGCTGACGATCAGCCACACCCCGGCCAGGACCGCCCCCAGGAAGGCGATCTGGGCTACGGGCACGCCGATTCCCAGGATGGGCAGCACCCAGGCGTCGCGACCGCCCAGCAGGATCAACGACGAGCCGACGATGAGGGCGGCGACGATGATGGCATAGACCAGGCGGTTGACCATGCTGTTGATCTTGGTGACCACCATGTTCAGATGCCGCACGTCGATGCCAAAGCTGAGGTCGCCCGCCTCCAACTGATCCCACAGGCCATCCACGCGCCGGGGCAGATCCTGGAACAGGTCGGCGGCCAGGCGGGCGGCGCGCACGGCCCGCCGCCCGGCGACGATGGGTGACAGGCGGCTGCGCACCAGCCGCAGGGCAAAGGGCCGCACGGCATCGACCAGGACGAGGTCAGGGTCGAGCATGCGCCCGGTACCCTCCATGGTCAGGATGGTGCGGGCCAACTGCGCCAGGTCGGCGGGCAAAAAGATCTTGTGCTGGCGGGCGGTCTTGAAAATATCGGCGACCATCTCGCCCACGGACAGCTCTTCGAGGCTGGCGCCCCAATAACGCACCGTGAGCCGCTGCAGATCGCGCTCCAGGGCATCCATGGAGGGGCGGGTGCGCGACGTTCCCATCCTGAGGATGGTCCGCGCCAGGCCCTCGACGTCCTCGTCGAGGATCTGGAGAAACAGGTCACCCAGGAGCTGCTTCTGGTTCCCGGTGAGCTGCCCCACGTTGCCAAAGTCGAGGATGCCGATGCGCTCGCCCATGACCAACAGGTTGGCCGGGTGCGGGTCTGCCTGGTAGAAGCCGGCGTCGAAAATCTGGGCCAGGTAGCCCTCCACGGCCACGCGGGCGACGGAGGGCAGGTCGTAGCCGGCCGCCCGCAGGCGCTCCACCTCGTTGAACTGGATGCCGTCCAGGAACTCCATGGTGATCACCCGCCGGGTGGTCAGGTCCCAGCACACGCCGGGCACGGCAAAGCGGGGATCGGAGGCCAGGTTGGCGCGCAGGCGCTCGGCGTTGCGGCCCTCGCGATGGTAATCCAGCTCCTCTCGCAGCGACCGGGCCAGTTGCTCGACGATGGCCACCAGGTTCTGCTCGCGCATGACCTCGGTCCGCCGCTCCAGGAAGCGTGCCTGGGCCAGGAGCAGGTTCAGGTCGGCCTCAACCTCGGCTTCAATGCCCGGCCTCTGGACCTTGACCACGACCTCCTGGCCGTTGGGCAGGGTGGCGCGGTGTACCTGACCGATGGAGGCCGAGGCAATGGGCACCTCGTCAAAGCTGGCGTACAGCTCTTCCACGGGGGCGCCCATCTCACGGATGATGACGTCGCGCACCTGATCGATGGGGACCGGGGGGGCGGCGTCCAGGAGCTTGGACAGCTCTTCGATGTAGGCCGGCGGCAGCAGGTCGGCCCGGCCGCTGAGGAACTGGCCGAGCTTGACCCAGGTGGCGCCCAGCTCTTCCAGCGTTCGCCGCAGGCGCTCGGGCACCGTCCGGCGGCTGGCCGCCTGCTCGGCCCGCAGCCCGCGCGTGCGCCAGAAACGGGGCAGGAAGCGGTCCAGCGCCAGTTGTTGGACCAGGAAGCCCAGCCCGTTGCGGATCAGAACTTCGACGACGCGCCGCACACGGGCAATGTCGGCGATGCGGCGGCGCCACGAAAAGAGGAAAGACAAGGGCGTTCTCCCGTCTCGATTGCCTGCCCAGCGGCAGCCTGCCGCAGCAGTGAGGTCATTATACTCGATATCGGAGGCCAGGGCAAGCGGCGGACCTGCCGTCCGACAAGTTGCACGTCGCGGCAGCGCAACGCGTAGATCGGCCCCGATTGCGCGAGGGGCGGATCGCTGGTATAATCGAGCCAGAGTACCTGTGGAGCCTGGATCGACGGATGGACTATGATCTAATCGTGGTGGGCGCCGGCCACGCCGGTTGCGAAGCGGCGCTGGCAGGGGCGCGCATGGGAGCGCGCACGCTGCTCTTGACCATGAACCTTGACCTGGTGGCCCAGATGCCCTGCAACCCGAGTATCGGCGGGCCGGGCAAGGGGCACCTGGTGCGCGAGATCGACGCCCTGGGCGGCGAGATGGGCCGCGTCACCGATCGGACGCACACCCACATCCGCCTGCTGAACCAGAGCAAGGGGCCGGCCGTCCACGCGCTGCGCGCCCAGGCCGACAAGCGCCGGTACTCGCTGGAGATGAAGCACACCCTGGAGGCGACGCCGAACCTGTATCTGAAGCAGGCGATGGTCGAGGAGGTCCTGGTCGAGGGGGATCGGGCGCGGGGCGTGGTGACCGAGACGGGCCGGCGGATACACGGCCGCGCGGTGATCCTGACGACGGGCACATTTCTCGGCGGCCGGATCCTGTCGGGTAGCAGGAGCTGGCCCGCGGGCCGCAGCGGCGAGTTCCCGGCACTGGGCCTGGCGGCCTGCCTGCGCCGACTGGGCTTTCCCCTGGTCCGCCTGCAGACCAACACCCCGCCGCGCATCGATGCCCGGACCATCGACTTTGCCCTGACCACGCCCCAGCCCGGGAGCGACGTTCCGTTGTGGTTCTCCACGCGCCACCTCGCCGACCCGGGGGCGGCTCCGCCCATCCCTGATTTTCTTCTGGCGCCGCCCAATCCGGTCTATCCCGTGGCGGCCATGCCCGCCTGGCGACCTCAACTGCCCTCGTACGTGATCCACACCACGGGCGAGACGCTGGACGTGGTGCGGGCCAACCTTCACCGCTCGCCCATCGCCCCGGGCACCATCGACGCGGCCGGTCCGCGCTACTGCCCCTCTTTCGAGGAAAAGGTGGTGCGCTTTGCCCACAAGGAGCGGCACCAGCTCTTTTTGGAGCCGGAGGGCTGGAACAGCAACGAGGTGTACGTACAGGGCTTTTTCACCGGCATGCCCGAGGAGGTGCAGGCCGCCATGCTGCACTCCATCCCGGCCCTGGCCCGGGCCGAGATCGTGCGCCCGGGCTATGCCATCGAGTACGACAGCGTGCCCTGCCAGGAGATCGGCACCTCGCTGGAGACCAAGCGCGTCCAGGGCCTGTTCCACGCCGGCCAGATCAATGGCACCAGCGGCTACGAGGAGGCCGCCGCCCAGGGGTTGATGGCAGGCATCAACGCTGCCCTCCAGGTACAGGGCCGCCCGCCCCTCATCCTGCGCCGCGACCAGGCGTACATCGGCGTGCTCATCGACGACCTGGTGACGAAAGAGATTGCCGAGCCCTACCGCATGCTCACCGGGCGTGCCGAATACCGCCTGCTGCTGCGCCAGGACAATGCCGACCTGCGCCTGGCCGGCCCGGGTTACGAGGCCGGGCTGCTGCCCCGTGAAGCCTACGAGGCAGTTCAGCGCCGGCGCCGCGCCGTGGAAGAGGAGCTGGCGCGCCTGGCGGCTACCTGGCTGCGCCCCGGCGACGACGGCCTCAACGAGCAGCTCCGGTCGCGCGGCCTGCCGGAGCTGGCCGACGGCGCCAACGCCCTCCAGTTCCTGCGCCGGCCCGAGGTGGACTATGACCTCGTGGCTGCCATGGCGCCGCCCCCCGAGCCGCTGCCTCCCGGGGTCGCCGAGCAGGTCGAGATCGAGGCCAAGTACGCCGGCTATATCGAGAAACAGCAGGTCGAGGTGGCGCGCTTTCGGCGCCTGGAGGACCGGCGCATCCCCCCCGACCTGGACTATGGGGCGCTCTCGGGCCTGCGCACCGAGGCGCGGGAAAAGCTGGCGTCCGTCCGGCCCGCAACGGTGGGCCAGGCCACGCGGCTGGCCGGGGTGAACCCCGCCGACGTTTCGGTCTTGCTCGTGCACCTCAAGCGGCTGGAGCCTGCCGCCCGGGAGAGTGCCTGAAGTGGGCCAGCACTGCCCCCACCTTGGCCTCCAGGGCGACCGCCACCAGGTGTTCCTGGTGCCCAACCCCCGCCATCGCTGCCACGTTGCGGGCCAGCCCGAGCGGGTGGCGGAGGCACACCAGGGCGCGACCTGCCTGACCTCGTCCTACCGGCGCTGTCCCCGCCTGGCCAAGGCCCGGACGCCGGCCGGCGCCGCCCTTACCGGGGCGCCGGCCGCGGCGCGCGACCTGCCGGCGCGCTACCCCAACCTGCGGGCCATGCCCCAAAAGAGGCCCGCCCGGCGGCCGGTGACCATGATCGAGGTCATGGTGCTCGGCCTGGTGACCTCTATCGTCATGGCCGGCTGTTTCGTGGGCTATGTGATGGTGCACCGGATGCAGGTAGGGCCGGGCATGCAGGCCGTGGCCGCGGTCGTCACGGCCCCCATGGTTGCGGCGCAGTCCGTGACCGCCGAACCGTCGCCCACGTCGGAACCGGCGCTGGCCTCAACGGCGCCCCCGGCGACGGCCACCCTCGTGCCCCCCCTCGCGCCACCCACCTCCATCCCGGAGCCGGACCTGCCGGCGAACGCGCCGGCCAACTGGCCGCCGGCCCAGTCGCCGCCCACGCGCCTGACCATCGCCAGGATCGGGCTCGACGTGCCAGTGTTAACCGTGACGACCAAGGTCGTACAGCAGGGAGGACGGGCCAGGGAGGTGTGGGGCGACGTGCCCAACGCTGGCGGCTTTCACTATACCTCCGCCTACCCGGGCAACGCCGGCAACACGGTCATCAACGGGCACCGTGACATCCAGGGAGGGGTCTTTCGCCATCTCGACCGCGTGGCGGTGGGCGACGAGATCGTCCTCTACGTGGGCGACGTGGCCTATGCCTACCAGGTGACCGAGATCCTG
>JAAYZQ010000387.1 GCA_012514775.1 Anaerolineaceae bacterium | reverse complement strand
CCTGCTGTTGGCGGCCCTCGTCTCTGCCTGCGGCCCGACCCCCCAAAGCCAGCCTACCGACGCCGGGACACCCACCGCCCTGTCGCCAACCGCCCGGGCCACCCGCTCCGGGACGGACGGCGACAGGCGGGGCGGCACGGTGGTCCTGGGGCTGCGCTACGAGCCGGACCTGCTCAACGCCTACCTCCGCACCCAGGCGGCGGGCGACGTGGCAGGCGCCCTCTTTGAGCGCGGCCTGGTGCAGGTCCGGCCCGACGGCACCTGGGCCCCCGACCTGGCCACCGAAGTCCCGTCGCTGGAAAACGGCGGCGTCTCGCCCGATGGCCTGACGATCACCTATCACCTGAAAAAGAACGTCACCTGGTCCGACGGCGATCCTTTTGACTGCCAGGACGTCCTCTTTACCTACCAGGCGGTTTCTCACCTGGAGCCCGACAAGATCGGCGACTATGGGCTCATCACCTCCCTGACCTGCCCCGACCCCTACACGCTCACCATCCAGTTGGCCAGGTTCTACCCGGCCTTCCTGACCCTGTTTGCCGAGTCAATCCTGCCTGGACACACCGGCTTGGAGCCCGAGGCCATGGTCACCTGGGAGTACAACCGCTATCCGGATCCTGTTCTCGGGCCCTTTGTCCTCCAGGAATGGGCGCTCGCCGACCACCTGACGGCTGTGCGCAACCTGGAGTACGAAAGCTGGGCGTCCAGGGGCCAGCCCTACCTCGATGCCGTGATCCTGCGCTGGATCGACAGCAGCGAGGAGGGCATCGAGCTGCTGAGGAAGGGGGAGCTCGACTTGGTCTGGGACGTGGCCGAGGTCGACCTGTTTGGGGCCGAAGGCTGGCCGGGGGTCAAGGTCTCACACCCGCCCAGCACGGGCACCGAGCGACTGGTGCTAAACCTGCGCAACCCGAAGGGCACGGCGCCCTGCGCCGATTCGTTGCGGCGGAGCCCGGCGTGGCACTGGGCCCTGGGAGATCCCCGCGTCCGCGAGGCCATCGAGGCGGCCATCGACAAGCAGACAATCCTGGCCGCCACCCTGCCCAAGTACGGTTCCCTGGCCACCACCGAGCTGAACCAGGGGCCCTTTGCCACCACCATCGCACCCACGGCCTACGACCTGGAGTGGGCCAGGACGCTCCTGGATGAGGCCGGCTGGAAGGATCGAAACGACGACCAGGTCCGCGAGTGTCATGGCTGCCTGTACGCCGCGCCAGGCCGGCCGCTGCAGCTCGAGCTCCGGACGACCGCCGGCCACGAGCTTAGGCGGCGGACGGCGCAGATGATCGCCGGCATGTTGAAAAAGGTCGGCATCGAAGTGACCGTCACCAGGGTGTCTCCCGCGGCGCTATTCGGCAGCTACGACCGGGGTGCCTTTCGCAGTTGGGGGCAGTTTGACATGCTCCTGTACGGCGCCGGCTACGGCATCGAGCCCTACGGCCGCCTTAACGGAGCCTTTGCCTCCAGCAACATCCCCTGCGACAAGAACGCGGGCAAGGGCTACAACTTTGGGCGGTGGATCGACGAGGAGGCCGATGCCGCATTGGCCGCCGCCGGCTCCAGCCTCGATCCCGGCGCGCGCGCCGCGGCATACCAGAGGCTGGCCGAACGCGTCGCCGCCGAGCGCCCCCACATCTATCTCTACACCTATCCGGCCCTCGACCTGCTCAACACGCGTTTCATGGGCTACAAGCCCAACGTCTGGGATACCCTCTCCTGGAACGCCGGGGAGTGGTACCTGGAGGAGGGAGAGACTCAACCATGACTTCAGGGCAGAGGATCCTGGCCTACCTTCGCGACCATCAGTCCACCATGGAGGCGCTGCTGACCGAGCTCGTGGAGTTGGAATCGCCCAGCAACGACAAGCCGGCAGTGGACCGCCTGGCGCGATTTCTCGCCGCTCGCCTGGAGGCCCTCGGCGCCGCCATCGAGATCCTGCCCCAGCCGGCGGCAGGCGATCACGTCCGGGCCCGATGGGGCCAGGGCGAAGGTGGAACGCTTCTCCTGTGCCACATGGACACGGTCTGGGACGTGGGCACGCTGGCCCGGCGGCCGGTGCGCGTGGAGGAGGGCCGGCTGTACGGCCCCGGCGCCCTGGACATGAAGGGGGGCATCTGCAACGCCCTGTGGGCCATCCGCGCCCTCCAGGAACTCGACCTCTTGCCCGCGCGTCGCGTCACCCTGCTTCTCACGTCGGACGAGGAGACCGGCAGCCGGACGTCGCGGGCTGTGCTCGAGGCCGAGGCGCAGCACCACGACCGGGTCCTGGTCCTGGAGCCGGCCCAGCCGCCCAACGCTGCCCTGAAGACCTGGCGCAAGGGCACGGGCGCCTACCGGGTGACGGTCACAGGGCGGGCCGCCCATGCCGGCGTCGACCACGCCAAGGGCATCAACGCCATCGAGGAGCTAGCGCACCAGACCCTCGTCCTCCAGCGCCTGACCGACTACGAGGCCGGGACAACGGTCAACGTCGGCGTCGTGGGCGGTGGCAGCCGCAGCAACGTCGTGCCGCAGGAAGCCTGGGCCCGGGTCGACGTCCGCGTCATGGACGAGGTCCAGGCAGCCCGGCTCGATGCCCGTATTCGCGGCCTGCGGCCACACCTGGAGGGCGCCACCCTGGAGATCTCGGGCGGCATCGGCCGGCCGCCCATGGTTCGCACGCCGGCCGTGGTCGCGCTCTACGAGCAGGCCACGGCGCTGGCCGCCGACATGGGCTTCGAGGTGGCAGAAGCCGGCAGCGGCGGCGGCTCCGACGGCAACTTTACCGCCGCCCTTGGCATCCCCACCCTGGATGGCTTGGGCGCAGCCGGCGACGGAGCCCACGCCGAGCACGAGCACGTCGTCCTCTCGTCGCTGCCCGAAAGGGCGGCCCTGCTGGCAGCCATGCTTCACTCCCTTTGACAGCGCGCCGCAACGGGAGGCTGTTGACCGCCGGCCGCCCCTGTGCTATACTCGGATAGGCACACCGCCCAGACAGGGGAGGCACATTGAGCAAGCGGGACGACCGCCGCGGCCTGGGCCGCCACGGCGAAAATCTGGCCGCCCGGCACCTGGCCGCCCGGGGCTACGAGATCCTGGAGCGCAACTGGCGCTGCGGCGCCGGCGAGCTGGACCTGGTGGCCCGCGACGGCGCGTGCCTGGCCTTTGTCGAGGTCCGCACCCGTCGCGGCCAGGAGCTCGGCAGTCCGGAAGAGTCCATCACCGCGGCCAAGCAGGCCCGCCTCATCAACCTGGCCGAGACCTATCTCCAGGAACACGAATGGCCCGGCCCGTGGCGCATCGACGTCGTCGCCGTCGAGATGGATGTGCGGGGCCGGCTGAAACGCCTCGACCACTATGAAAACGCCGTCACCGGCTAGACCACCCCTCGTCGCCATCGTCGGCCCCACCGCCGCCGGCAAGACCGGCCTCTCGGTTCGGTTGGCCCGGGCCGTGGGCGGCGAGGTCGTCTCGGCCGACTCGCGCCAGGTCTATCGCGGCATGGACATTGGCACGGCCAAGGCAACGCGCGAGGAGCAAGCCGGTGTGCCCCATCACCTCCTGGACGTCGTCAATCCCGACCAGGCCCTCAGCCTGGCCGAGTTCCAGGCCCTGGCCTATGCCGCCATCGACGATATCCTGGCCCGCAGCCGGGTGCCGTTTCTCGTGGGCGGCACCGGCCAGTACGCGATGGCCGTCCTGGAGGGATGGCAGGTGCCCCGCGTGCCGCCCGACGAGGATCTGCGGCGCCAGCTCTATCGCCAGGCCGAGGAGGGGGGCTCCGAAGCGCTTCACGCCCGCCTCCAGGCCCTCGACCCGGCCGCCGCCCGGCGCATCGACCCGCGCAACGTCCGTCGCGTGGTCCGCGCCCTGGAGGTTTGCCTGACCACCGGCCGGCCCATCTCCGAACAGCAGGAAAAGGTGCCGCCACCCTACCGCGTCCTCATCCTGGGCCTTGACCTGCCCCGCGCCGAACTGTACGAGCGCATCGACCAGCGCGTGGAGGCCATGATGGACGCCGGGCTGGAGGACGAGGTGCGGCGGCTGGTGGCCGCCGGCTACGGCTTTGAGCTGCCCGCCATGTCGGGGGTGGGATACGGCCAGTTTCGCGCCTACCTGGCCGGCGAGGCCAGCCTCGACGAAACGGTCCAGGCCATCAAGCGCGCCACCCGCCGCTTCGTGCGCCACCAGGCAAACTGGTTCCGGCGCGACGATCCCCGCATCCACTGGCTGGACGCCCGCGCGGACCCCTTCGAGCCTGCCCTGCGCCTGGTGCAGGGATTTCTCACCCCTTCCTGAGCCCTTTCGCGGCGTAGCGTTCGCCGGCCCGCGCTCCTTTTCCTGCCGGCCGTTCTGTGGTAAAATGGGCTTTATCGCGGCGCCCGGCCCACAAGGGACCGGCGCTGGCCGCCGGTCGTGCAGGAGTCTGTCGAGGAATCGCGAGATGATATGTCCACAGTGCCAAACCGATAACCCGGCCAGCGCCCGCTTTTGCCTTAACTGCGGTGCATCGCTGGCCAGACAGTGCTCCAACTGCCACGCCGAGCTGCCCGCCGGCGCCCGCTTCTGCATGCACTGCGGCCAGGCCACGATGGCCAGCACCCCCGCCGACGACGCCCAGCTCACCCGCCTGGCCGCCGCGGCTCCCGGCCCCCTGGTCCGCAAGGTTCGCGCGGCCCGCCAACTGGCCGGCGAGCGGCGCGTCGTCACCGTGCTCTTTGCCGACGTCGTCGGCTCCACTACCCTGGCGGGCCAGCTCGGCGCCGAGACGTGGATGTCCATTATGAACGGCGCCCTCGACCGCATCACGCCGGCCATCTACCGTTACGAGGGCACGGTCGCCCGCCTGGTGGGCGATGGCCTGTGGGCCTTTTTCGGCGCCCCCGTGGCCCACGAGGACGATCCGGTGCGCGCCGTAAGCGCCGCCCTCGACCTGGTGGCTGCCGTGCAAGAGTATGCCGGCGAGGTGCGCCGCCGGCACGGAATCGACTTTGCCATGCGCGCCTGCCTCAACACCGGGCCGGTGGTCGTCGGCCCCGTGGGCGACGACCTGCGCTACGAGTATACGGCCATGGGCGCCACCGTCAATCTGGCCGCCCGCCTGAAATTCGCGGCCGAGCCCATGTCGGTCCTCATAACCGAAGACACGCACCGCTTCGTCGGGCCCCTCTTTCATACTCGCGACCTGGGGCCCATTGACGTCAAGGGCGTGGCCGGGCCGGTGCGCGTCTACCGCGTAGAGAGCGCCCGTGCCCAGCCGGGCCGGGTGCGCGGCCTGGATGCCGCCGGCCTGCAAAGCCCCATGGTCGGCCGCGATGCCGAGCTGGCCGTCCTCCTTCAGCTTTGCGAGGCGGTGCGCGCCGGGCTGGGCCGCGTGGCCCTCATCGTCGGCGAGCCCGGCCTGGGCAAGACGCGCCTAATCGCCGAGTGGAAGGCCGCCATGGCCGGCCAGGCTGGCGAGCAGCCCACGTGGGTCGAAGGCCACTGCCTGTCCTACGGCCAGGGCCTGGCTTACCACCTCCTCAGGGACCTCCTGCGATCGACGTTGGGCGTGCCCTTGCTGGCCGGCGAAGCCGAAACCCACGCCGCCCTTTCCGGCCTGGCCGAGGACCTCTTTGGCGCCGAGGCCGGGGAGATCTGCCCCTACCTGGCGCACTTGCTCTCCCTGAAGCTGGACGAGGATGCCGGGGAAAAGGTCCGCCAGCTCGATCCCGAGGCGCTCCGGGCACGGGTGCTCAACGCTTTACGAAGGCTCTTCCAGTCCCTGGCGGCACGCCGCCCCCTGGTCCTCGTCATCGAAGACCTGCACTGGGCCGATCCTTCTTCCATTGATCTCCTGGTGCGGCTCCTGCCCCTGGCGTCTACCGAGCCGCTGCTCCTTTGCCTGGTCACCCGCCCCGACCGCGACAGCCCGGGCTGGCGGCTGGTGATCGCTGCCCGAGAGCTGCTGGGCAGCAGCCTGACCGAGATCAATCTCCAGGCCCTGTCAGAGAGCGACAGCCGCCGCCTGGTGGCAAACCTCCTCGAGATCGAGGCCCTCTCCGACGAGACGCGCTCCCTCATCCTGAAAAAGGCCGAGGGCAATCCCTTCTTTGTCGAAGAGGTGATCCGCATGCTCATCGACCGGGGAAGCGTGGTGCGCAACGAACGGGGCTGGGTGGTGGCCCCCCACGTCGACGCCATCGACATCCCCGACAACCTGCAGGGGCTGCTCCTGGCGCGCATCGACCGCCTGCCCGAGGAGGTCAAGCACACCCTGCGAGTGGCGGCCGTCATCGGCCGGCAGTTTCCGGTGAGCGTCCTCGAGCAGGTGCTCGGAGAAGAAGGAAGAGGGATTCCATGACCCCGCTGCCTGAGAGACAGGAGACGGGCGAATGGACCCCTTTGAAGGAGAGGTGCCCATGACCAGCCTGTCACACCGCCTGTCTCACCTGGAGACCTCGGGGCTGATCCGCCTGGCCCGCGTGGAGCCCGACCTTGAGTACCTTTTCCGCCACAACCTGGTGCAGCAGGCCGCCTACGGCTCGCTGCTGGATACGGACCGCAAGCGGCTGCACCTGGCCGTGGGCCAGGCCCTGGAGCAGATCTTTGCCGACCGTATCGACGAGATGGCGGCGTCGCTGGCCCGCCACTTCAAGGAGGCCGGCGAGGAGCAGAAGGCCCTGACCTATTACGCCCGCGCGGCCGACACGGCCCTGGCAACCTATGCCAACCAGGAGGCCGAGAGCCACTACCGCTGCGCTCTGGACCTGTCGCCGTCTCCGGCTGTGCGGCCCGCCCTGTTGGTCGGGCTGGGAGAGGCTGTCTACCGCCAGGGGCACTTCCGGCAGGCACTCGGGATCTGGCACGAAGCCATCGAGCTGCACCAGGCGGCCGGCGACCTGGACAGCGTGGCCACCCTCTATGCCCGTTCCGCTCGTGCGTCCTGGTTCGGCGGCGACACGCCCGGCGGGCTGCGCCTCTGCCTCGAAGGCCTTCAGGCCGTCGAGGGAGCAGCCGAGAGCCAGGCCATTGCCCGCCTCCTCCACGAGACGGCCCGGGCGTACTACTTTAACGGGCTGTCCGACCGGACGCGAGCCCTCTGCGAGCAGGCCCTGGAGATGGCCGAGCGCCTGGGCGCCGTCGACGTCCAGGCCGATACCCTGACCACCCTGGCCGTCCTGCGCGACGAGCCTACCCAGCGGGGAATCCAGCACCTGCGCCGGGCCGTGGCGCTGGCCGAGGGAGCAGGGTTCCTGGCCATTGCCGGCCGGGCCTATCACAACCTGGGCTTTATGACTAACGACCTGGAAGGCGACCTGCGCGGCGCTCGCGAGTACTTCCGGCGATCCATGGAGCTGGCGCGCCGCCAGGGCTCCCTATCCGAAGTCCTGACTCCCCTCATGGCCGACATTGGCAACACCCTTTCGCTGGGCGAGATTGCCGCCGCCGAGGCCATGATGCCCGAGTTGGAGTCGCTGGTCGAAAGCCTGCCCAACCCGGACCTGGCCCGGACGGTCATGATCACAATGCAGGCGCTGATCGCGTTGATGAAAGGCCAGTCGGAAGAGGCGCGGCGCCTGCTCCTGGCCGCCCAATCCAGGGCGCGGGAGGGCGGCGACCTGCAAGCGCTGCACAACGTCAACCTGGAGCTGGCCTTATCCTTTCTGTCGCAGACCCGCTTTCAACAGGTGGAGGACTGGTCGGAGGTAGAGACCTGGGTACACGAGGCCATCGACATTGCCAACCGGGGGCTGGGTAGCCAGGTGAGCACCCTCACCGCGCTGGCGGCCATTCGAGCCCGGCAAGGCAGGTCCGGCGAGGCGGGCCGGTTGCTTCAGGAAGCCCGCACGCACGCCGCCGCGCGCATCGCCGCCTGGCACGAGCCGGCCATCCTCAGTGCCCAGGTAGAGCTGGACGTTGCCCGGCAGCACTGGTCACAGGCCCTGGCCGCCCTGGAAAAGGTCGCGACCTACGAAGCCGACCACGGCCGGCGTTGGCATTGGGCCCATGTCTTGCAGCTCGCAGCCGAGGTGCACCTGCGCCGTGGCGAGCCCGCGGACCTGGCGCGCGCGCAAGAGCTGTTCCGCCAGGCGCGCGACACGTTCCACGAGATCGGGTCCCAGCGCCTGGGCGAGGAGGCCGGCGGGCGCCTGGCGACCCTGCGCTCCGAATTGGCCGCCCGGGCGCTGGCCCACGGCCAGGCTGCCCGCGAGTTGGCCGTCGCCGGCCGCATCCAGGCCGGCCTGCTGCCCGAAGCGATCCCCGAGCTGCCGGGCTGGCAGCTTGCCGCCGTACTCGAGCCTGCCCGCGAGACGTCGGGCGACTTCTATGACTTTATCCCGCTGCCCGGCGGGCGACTGGGCATCCTCGTCGCCGACGTGTCGGACAAGGGCGCCGGCGCCGCCCTGTACATGGCCCTCAGCCGCACCCTAATGCGCACCTATGCCGCGCAGCACCCCGACCGGCCCGGCGAGGTGCTGACCGCTGTCAACCGCCGGCTCCTGGGCGAGACCCACACGGGCATGTTTGTCACCGTCTTTTACGGGGTCCTGGACCCGGCGGAGGGCAGCCTGGTCTATGGCAACGCCGGGCACAACCCGCCCGTGCTCCTGCGTGCGGCCTCAACGGGCGGCGTCGAATGGCTGAGCCGGACGGGCATGGCCCTGGGCGTGACAGAGAATACGGCGTGGGAAGAGGGCCGGCAGACCTTTGCCCCCGGCGACACGCTCGTCGTCTACACCGACGGCCTGCCCGACGCCCAGGGCGCCAGCGGCGAACTGATGGGCACAGCGCGGCTGCTGGAGGCGGCGCGCGCCCACCTGGGCCTGCCCGCCGCGGCCATGCAGCAGGCCCTCCTGGCCGACGTCCATCGTTTTGTCGGCGACGCCCCCCGATTCGACGACCTCACCCTCCTGGTCGTCGCGCGCGAGGGTCTCACAGCCGAGGGTTAGGCTACTCCCCACACCTGCTCCCCGGCCTCCGGTGCGAACGCCTGCACCATCTCGGGGGTAATAGCGTTCTGCCGCGCGATGCGCGAGAACAACTCGGCGCTGCGCCGCGGCGTGCGGGCCTGGGTCTCGGGATCCAGGCCCACCAGGCCAAAACGCAAGCCCCACCCTTCGGACCACTCAAAGTTGTCCACCAGGGTCCAGTGGTAGTAGCCGCGCACATCCGCCCCCTGGGCCATGGCGCGGTGCATCGCGGCCAGGTGGGTGAGCAAGAAGCGGGGCCGCTGGTCGTCGTCCGCGTCGGGCAGGCCGTTCTCGGTGACATAGATGGGCTTGCCGAGGCGGGCGGCCCGCAGCAGGACGCGGCGCATGCCCGCGGGATAGACCTCGCCGTAGGTCCCGCCCCGGCCGCTGTCGCTGCATTCGGCCCCCGGCCGGGGGTGCAGCAGTCCGCGGGCGCCGGGGCGCAGGCCGACGAGCCAGCGCGTGTAGTAGTTGACCCCGACAAAGTCGACGCTGTCACCCAGCGCCCCGTGGATCACCGGGACCGCCGATAGGGGCCACGACAGGCGGCCGTCTCGCACGGCCCGCAGCGTCACCTCGTTAAAGAGATGGTCGATGAACCGCGCCACGGGTGCCGCGCTGCGGGCGGCAGGCTCAAAGATCTGGATGTTCTTGACCAGGCCCACCTGCGCCCCACCGTCCAGGGCGTGGATGACGTGGTAGGCCGCAGCGTGGGCCAGAAGCTGGAGTCGTAGGACGCGAAAATAGGCGGGCACCGACCTGGTGCCCGGCGTGTGCTCGCCAAACAGGTAGCCCAAGGCGGCATAGACGTTCGGCTCGTTGATGGTGCACCACAGCCGCGCCAGGTCGCCCAGCTCTTGCACCGTGTGCCGCACAAAGCGCCTGAAGTGCTGCACCACGGCCGGGTTGTGCCAGCCGCCCTGCCGGGCCAGCCACAGGGGCGAGCTAAAGTGAAAGAGCGTCACCATGGGCTCGATGCCGCGCTGGCGCAGCCCGCTTAGCATGGACCGGTAGCGGGCGATGGCCGCCGGGTCAAAGCGACCCTCCTCCGGCTCGATGCGGCTCCACTCCACCGAGAGCCGGTGGGTATTGTGCCCCATCTCGGCCATGAGGTCGAAATCCCGCTCGGCAGCCTCCCACCAGTTGCAGGCCTTGCCGCTGCTGTCGCCCCGCCAGATGGCACCCGGTCGTTGTTCGAAGGCCCACCAGTCATTTCCGGTATTGTCGCCCTCCACCTGGTGGGCAGAGGTCGCAGTGCCCCACAAAAAGTCCGGGGGGAAGGTTAGTGTAGCTTCCGTCATGTTGTCTCCGTGGCAAAAGGTTCGGGCCTGCGGCCGGCGCAGGGATACGTCACTCGGCCCACAACAAGTCCTTGTTGCTAAAGAGGTAGGCAGCCAGGACAAACAGGAACAGCGCATAAACCAGGACCAGCAGCAGCGCCAGGAAGTAGTCGAGATCGTGGACGCCGGCCGAGGCCCGCGACAGCAGTTTGGTCACCGGCCAGAAGATGATGGTCAGCAGGCGGACAGCCCACTCCGGCCCGCCAGCCAACAGTGTGCTTTTCTGGTCGTTGACGATGAGGAGGGCGGCGAACAGGGCCCACAGCGCCAGGTGTGACCCGCTGCGGCTCGTCAGGGAGCCCAGGGGCAGGGCCAGCGCCGCGGCCAGCAGCCACAGGGCAAGCCAGGTGGGCAGCAGCCACAGCGCCGAGGGCATGTGCAGCGTCAGCCGTCCGGTGGCCAGGTTGGCCACTGCGATCAGAAGCGCCAGGAGGGCCGTAATGCCCACGCTGCTGAGGACAATGGCCGCCAGCAGCTCGCCGCGCCGCGACAATCGGGCTAGAAGCGGATAAAACCAGGCATGGTTGGCCCGCGCGGCCAGCAGCAGGGCCGTGGCCAGGCAAATGGTCGCCGTGCCGAGGCCAGCCACGGTAAAGAACTGGGCTTGATCCATGCCATACTCGAAGGCAATGAGCCCGAAGGTAACCGCCACGGCGATGGGCACGATGCCCATCAGCGACAGAAACAGCTCCCGGGTTAGCAAGCGGGCCACGACCCAGGTGCGCTTCATCGCCTGGTTGCCTCCAGGTAGATCTCTTCCAGCGTGACCCGTTCCTCGCTGACGCGCCGGATGTCCACGCCGGCGTCGAGCAGGCGGCGCAGCACAGCGGCCTTCTGGCCGATGGCCTGGCCGAAGAGCACCACCTGCTCTGCCCCGGCGGATATGCCCTGCTCCAGGCTCTCCAGCTCGTGCGCCACGTCAGACGGCAGCGGCCCGGCAGTTATGACCACTTGCGAGCGCTCGGCCAGCATGGCGTCAAGCGGGCCGCTGCGGATCAGGCGGCCCTGGCTAAGGACCGCCACGTGGGTGCAGACGCGCGTGACCTCGTCGAGCTGGTGGCTGGACAGGACGACCGTCTTGCCGGCCTCGTGCAGGGCCTGGATCTGCTCGCGCATGAACTTTTGCCCGGCGGGATCGAGGCCCAGGGCCGGCTCGTCCAGCAGGAGCAAGCCGGGATTGCCCAACAGCGCCTGGGCCAGGCCCACGCGCTGCAGCATACCCCGCGAGCAGGCACCCAGGCGCCGGCTGCCCGCCCCCTCCAGGCCCACCTGCGCCAACAAGCTTTCGACCACAGGCGGCACGCCGGCCAGGAGGCTCAGGTTTGCCAGGTAATCCTGAATACTAAAGCGCGGCGGATAGAAGGCACGCTCGGGAAGGTAGCCGATGCGGGTGATCGGCAGCCCATGGCGGTCGATCTGGCCCGCATCGGGAAAGATAAAGCCCATGACCAGCCGCAGAAGCGTCGTCTTGCCGGCGCCGTTTGGCCCCAGCAGGCCAAAGACCGAGTTGGGCGGCACCTCCAGCGACAGTCGGTCAAGGGCCTGTGTGGAGTTATAGCGCTTGCCAACCTCGCGAATGCTGACCATGCTGCGACGGATGGGCGGCGGGGTTCCCCCGCGCCTCACTTGTAGTCGTAGAATCCCTTGCCGCTTTTGCGCCCCAGTTGGCCGGCGAGGACCATGCGGCGCAGCAGGGGTGGCGCCGCGTAGCGCTCGTCCTTGTACTCTTCGAACATCGCGTCGGCGATGAATAGCGTCGTATCCAGCCCGACGAAATCCAGGAGCGTCAGCGGGCCCATGGGGTGGTTCAAGCCCAGCTTGATGGCCGTGTCTATGTCCTCCCGCGTTGCCAGCCCGTTCTCGTATACGCGGACGGCGTCCAGGATGTAGGGGATGAGCAGGCGATTGACGATGAAACCCGGCGTGTCCTTGGCCGTGACCATCGTCTTGCCCAATGAAGCGCCAAACTCTCGCGCCGTCTGCATCGTCTCGTCGCTGGTCAGGATGGTGCGCACGAACTCGATGAGGGGCATGACCGGCACGGGGTTAAAGAAGTGGATGCCCAGGACCTTGTCGCCGCGTTTCGTGGCGCTGGCCATCTCGGTGATGCACAACGACGAGGTATTGCTCGCCAGGATGGCGTGGGGAGGCACGACCGCGTCCAGGGCGGCAAAGAGCTGTTTCTTGACCTCCATGTTCTCGACGGCGGCCTCGACTACCAGGTCGCACGCCCCAAAATCCGCCAGGTCCAGGGTGCCGCGAATGCGGCCCAGGGTTTGATCCGCCTCTTCCCGGGTGGCCTTGCCCCGGGCAACTGCCTTTTCCAGCGAGCTCCTGATGCGGCCCAGTCCCCGGTCCAAGAGGTCCTGGTTCACCTCCAGGACCACCACGTCGTAGGCCGCCCTGGCGCAGACTTCTACGATGCCCGCGCCCATCAGTCCACAGCCAATGACACCGACAGTCTTGATCTCCACCTGAGATACTCCTTTCTCCTCGGCGGTAGTGCTTGGCGGGCGAGCCTAGCGCGGCTCTCCCCGGCGATATCTGCCCGGCCGAGGCCACTCGGGGGACTGTTTCCCTCCCCACGCCGGCCGGCCGAGATCGTCAACCAGCTTGGGGCGCCACTCCTCCTCGTCCTCGGGTGCCGCCCGCTGCTGCTCCGACCATTCTCTGTCCTTGGCGCTCAGGGGAATGCGCATCATGCTCATCCTGGCTTCTGTCTGCCACAGCTTTGCGGCATCAATCTCGCCCAACTCGAAGAGCAACGCTTCCAGCTCGGGGTCGGCCACCATCTGCCGGTCGACCAACTGGGTGCGGTACCAGGCGGTGGCACGGCGCAAGCCATCGTGAATAAAGCGTAGTCTGGAGCGAAGGTCAGCGCGGCTGAACGCGTGGCTGAGGAGCTTTTGATCCAGCTCCAGGTCCTGGACCGGGACCTCCAGGCGCCGAAGATAGCGCGAAAGGGGGCCGATGGCCGACTGCTGCGCCTGTATCAAATCTCGTAACAAAGCCGAAACCTCGGGGCCCGGGTTTGACTCCAGATACGTCTCAAAGATCTTCAGGTAGGTGAGTTTGTAGCGCAGGTTACGGGTGAGGCGAATTGCTATGATCGAGTCTGTCATCATCTCTCCTTTCGTCGCCGTTGGCTCGCTCTCTTTTGTGTAGGCACACCCCCACCTGGGTTTGAACGAATGGACCGCCCGGCAGGTATGCATTCTACCCCAACCTGCCCGGAAATGCAAGAAGGGGCGGGACCCCTTTTCCTGGAGTTCCACCCATGGTCATTGCGGGCCGGCGGAAGCCGGCACGGGGCACCACAATATCTATCCCTGGTGTTCAAACTCACGCCAGCGTAGGGTTTCCGTATAGTTTGCGTCCAGCACGCTACTGGGCGGTGTGGTATTATACCCCTCGAGCAATGGCATGGTTCATGGCGGGCGAGCGTCATCCTGGGTAGAGCGTCGCAAGGGCGGCGCCAAAACACCAGGTCAATATGGGCCATGCCACCAATCAAATTCTTCTCCTCCTTTTGACAGAGAGCTAGGGGTTGGGCCGCCCTTAGCTCTCGGTGTTTTTGGGGGCACTAAAATGGGGAACTGCCTTCCGGCAGTTCCCAGTTTTTTTCTCGCGGTTCTCGGCCGGGAACAGATGTCTTTAGCGTTCGAACCAGTTCATCAACTGCATGACCAGCCCGACGTTGCCTGCCACCTTGATCTTGCCGCCCATGAAGGCCTGCACCGGGTTGAGCTCGTTTCGATACAGCGCCACAAAATCGTCGCCGTCCATCGTCACCGTGACGTCGGGCTTGGTCGCCATCTCCTGGCGCACCTGGCACTGCCCATTTGCGACGTCAATGACCCACTGGCCGCCATCCTCGCCCGTCAGGTCCAATTGGACGAGGGCCTTGGTGTTGCCAGCCCTGGCGGGAAGAAAAGCGCCCGGCATGGCGTTGATGATGTCCTGTGCCTGAACTGTCATTGCACTTCCTCCTGTGGTTTTCGGTGGTGCTGACCGAGTATAACACAGGGCCGCGCAGGCGTCAACTGTCGGCGCGCGCCGACGGACCCTTCCGCGGCCGATCCGTGGTTGTGCCCACCGCACGCCTGTGCTATAATGACGTCACCCTATGGGACCAGTCGCTGCCCGGGCGCGTCGCACGCCGGGCAGTTTGGAGGCATAGAATGGAAGATTGGTGGTTCGCAGACAAAGAGGATTGGGACGACGAGGAAGAGCAGCTATACGAGATCTGCGACGAGCTGGCAGAGCGTTTTTTCCTGAGCGACAACGACTATCTGCCCGAATCCTATGAAGATTATCACCTGGGCTACCTCGATCCCGATGATTGGTGGCCCCTGGTGCTGCAACTGACCGAGACGTCGGATATGGCCCTGGTCGCCCAACTGGCCGGCCGCCTGGACAACTTGATGAACTTGCCCGGTGTGCCCACCGAGCTGCTGGAAGACCCCCTGGGCTTCATGGAGAGCGTGCTGCAAGCCCACCTGCCCCTCGAGCCCTCAGGCCGGCGCGTGGGCAGCCGCAAGCTGATCAAGATGGCCCAGATCATCCTGGAGATACTCAAGGAGCTGCCGGAATCGGCCAGGGCCGCGGTACGGGTCTGGGCCAGCGTCCATCGCCAGATCCTGTCGCCTCTTGACATCGAGGAAGACGAAGACGTTGCGGACATGTTCCTGGACCCCGACCTGCCCCCGGCCATGACCGGCTTTAGCATGATGATCGCCCTGACCCTCATGCGCTGGCCGAAAAGGGCGGAAGGCCTGCCCCTGCCCCTGGAGTTTGACGATCCGGAGCTCTATGACCAGGTGCTGGAGCAATGGGAGGGGTTGCCCGAGGGCCCGGCTTCGAGCGGCGAGGAAAGCGGGCCGGCGGAGGCCCTCTTTGCCCAGGGCCAGTTGGCCCACATGCTCGCCCAGATGGGCACCGTGGAGCTACTCCACGCCGACGACGTTGAGGAACAGGATGCGGCCCTGGCCTACTCGCGCCTCAGCCGCGCCATCCTCTGGGTTCACAACCAATGCCGCTCGTGCCCGCAGCGGGACGGAGTGGCGTGCCTCGCGGCCACGGGCTGGCCCGACCGGCCCGTGCCCCTGGTAGACGTCGCCAGCGAGGTGGCCAATACCAGTCACATCGAGGGGTGCATCAAGATGTAGCCGGCCAAAGCGTCTGGCCTAAGGGGGAGAGGAGACAAGGGATGAGGACACGACGGG